>JAJVHT010000081.1 GCA_022072515.1 bacterium | reverse complement strand
CACATGAAAGCGCGGCGCCGCGGAAAAATTATCAACATTGCCAGCACGGCCGGGCAACGGGGCGAGGCGTTTCATTCGCATTACGCAGCGACCAAAGGCGCGGTCATCAGTTTCACCAAATCACTTGCGCCGGAGCTGGCGCCGTTCAACATTCTGGTGAATTGCGTCGCGCCGGGCTGGGTGGCGACGGATATGTCAAACGACGCCATTGCGGAAGAAGGGGAAAATATTACGCGGCTCATTCCATTGCGCCGCGCCGGCACGGCTGAGGAAATCGCCGGCCCGATTCTTTTTCTCGCCTCGGACTTGGCTTCTTACATCACCGGCGAAATTTTCAATGTTAATGGTGGAAATGTACTAGCGGGGTGAAAGTTTGAAACGGACAATTTAAAACGTAATGCGTAAAGCGTAAGTGTAAAACAACGATTTTACGTTTTAGGATTGACGTTTTAAAAATTGACGCCATGATCTCATCTTCCCGCTTGCCGGAAGTTTTTCCTGTTGGCAAATTGCCGCTTGGCTTTTTGCAAACGCTTTTGCAGAAATATGCCAATGCCGCCGGTGAAAACCACGGCGTGAAAGTTGGCGCGGGACTCGGCCGCGATGCCGCGGTGATCGATCTCGGCGACCGCTGGCTGATCGCCAAAACCGATCCGATCACCTTTGTGGCCGAAGATATCGGTTATTACGCCCTGCATATCAACGCCAACGATGTGGCCTGCATGGGCGGCGAGCCGAAATGGTTTTTAGCGACCTTGTTGTTGCCGGAAAAAACCACCACACCGGCGCTCGTGGAAGATATTTTTCACCAACTCAGCGAAGCCTGCAAAAAAATCAATGTGACGTTATGTGGCGGGCACACGGAAATCACCGCGGGAATCGAGCGACCGATCATTGCCGGTTGTCTGTTCGGTGAAGCACCAGCCCAGCGACTTTACTCGCCCGAGCGCATCGAACCCGATGACGCGATTATTTTGACAAAAGGTTTGGCGGTGGAGGCGACTTCGATCATTGGCCGCGAACGGGCGCAAGTTTTAGCCGAAACCTTCGATATTGAATTGGCACAAAATTGCCGGCGCTATCTGCGCGAGCCCGGCATCAGCGTGTTGCCCGAGGCGCGTTTGGCGT
This sequence comes from bacterium, assembly GCA_022072515.1. Lineage (GTDB taxonomy): Bacteria > Zhuqueibacterota > Zhuqueibacteria > Zhuqueibacterales > Zhuqueibacteraceae > Zhuqueibacter. The sequence goes on along the minus strand of JAJVHT010000081.1, from coordinate 30,936 downwards.
GGTCCGAAGCCGGTATTCACGCGCTGCACGATCCCACCGAAGGCGGCCTTGCCAATGCGATTCACGAATTGTTGGTCGAACGCGATCTCGGCGTTGAAATTGATCTTGCCAGGCTGCCGCTCTTGCCGGAAAGCAAATTGTTGTGCGAGCATTTTCATCTCGATATTTTGGGTTTGATCGCCTCCGGCGCGTTGTTAATTATTGGCACCGCCGACGCCAGCGCGAAATTGCAAAACAAATTGCACCGGGCGAAAATAGCCGCCGCGATCATTGGCCGCATTTTGCCGGCGGGCGCAGGCCGCTGGTTGCTTGAGGGAAAAGCGCGTCATGAATTGCCGGTTTTCCGGCGCGATGAAATTTTGAAAGTATTGTCTTGAATGGCCCCCGGTATTCCCTCAGTCACTGGTACTGCCCGGGCGCTTTTGCTGCATTCCATAGATTAAAGCGCCCGGGCAGTGATCTCGTCACTTAGGTATTACTGACCCTGCGTGTCCCGCCTTGTTTTTCATTAAAATTTTTTCTATCTTGTGACACGGTTTAAATCAGGAAAGCTTCAACGAAAATGACGTCGTCCCCCATCGCCGGCTGGCGCCGGACATTCTTGACGCCGGCGACCCCAACCGCGCCTGCCAGGTTCCCGATGTTTCGCGCGCTGCGCCATCGGAATTACCGGCTGTATTTTCTCGGGCAGATCATTTCTCTCAGCGGCTCGTGGTTGCAGACCGTCGCGCAAGGCTGGCTGGTTTTCGAGTTGACCCACTCACCATTCTGGCTCGGCTTCGTTGGGTTTCTCAATTTTTTGCCGCTCACCTTTTTTTCTTTGATCGGCGGGAGCATTGCCGACCGCCTTCCCAAACACCGCATCCTGCTCGCCTTGCAAATTCCACCGATGCTGCTGGCATTTATTTTTGCCGGCATGATTTGGAGCCACACCATCACAGCCGGCTGGATCGGCGTGTTGGCGTTTGGCTTCGGCCTCATCAATGCATTTGATATTCCGACGCGCCAGGCTTTTGCCATCGAGCTGGTCGGCAAAGAGGATTTGGCCAATGCGCTCGCGCTGAATTCCGCCACGTTCAACACGGCGCGCTTGCTGGGGCCGGCCGTGGGCGGCGTCATCATCGCCACGCTCGGCGCCGGTTGGTGTTTGTTCATCAACGGCGTTTCGTATGTCGCCGCCATCTGGGCGTTGGTTGCCATGCGGTTGGAGAAAGAACCGCCCCGCAAAAGCGGCCCCGCGCTGCTCGGCAATTCGATTCGCGAAATTTTGCTTTATGTGCGCCGCACCCCGCGCGTCTACAGCTTGCTGATGCTTGTCAGCATCATGACGATTTTCGGTTGGTCATTTTGGATTTTGATTCCGGCGTTTGCCGATCAAGTTCTCGGCGGCAGCGCCGTGGAATTGGGGAAATTGATGTCCGCCGGCGGCGTCGGCGCATTGGGCAGCGCCCTGTTTGTCGCGGCGTTTAATCATCGTGTTTCGCCGCGCCGTTTGCTCATGGCCGGCGTGCTGATTTTTGTTGCCGGCGTCGCTGTCTTTGCCATGTCGACAAATTTCTATTTGTCCCTGGCCATGATGGCGGTGGCCGGCTTCGGCATCATTCTTTTTTATATCAACGCCAATACGACGCTGCAAAAACGGGTGCCGAATCATTTGCGCGGCCGCATGATGGGCGTCTACGCCTTCTCGTTTGGCGGATTGTCGCCGTTGGGCAATTTGCTCATTGGCTTGCTGGCGGAGAAAGCCGGTCCGCCGGCCGCGGTGATCACCGGTGCGGCCGTTTGTGCGCTCATGGCGTATGTCGTTTTCCGGCTGACCCCGATGCCGCCAATGTCAAAATTTTTCCATGATAAACGCAATGGCAATTTTGCGCCAGCTTGATGGCGGTGGTCATGTTTAAAGCAGGGTCTAAAAAAATTTTTGTGCTGGGGGCGCTTTTCTTGTTGCTGGCAGCCGCCGTCACGGCGCAAGAAAAGCCGCCACGCCTCCGCGTCGGTTTGGCGCTCAGCGGCGGCGGCGCGAAAGGTTTTGCGCACATTGGCGTGCTGAAAGTTTTGGAAGAAGCCGGTTTGCCGGTGGATTGCATTGCCGGCACCAGCATGGGCAGCGTCATTGGCGGGCTGTATGCCATCGGTTATACCGCGGATTCGCTCGCGGCGCTGGCCCAGCAGGAAAATTGGAGCGATTTTTTCAACGATGCGATCAACCGGCGCGATTTGCCGATGGAAGAGAAAAACTGGGATGGACGATATATCGCCGGGTTTCCCATTCGCCAGCACAATGTGCAATTGCCGGCGGGACTCGTCGCCGGACAAAAAATCAGCGCCCTGCTGGCGCGCTTGACTTGGCCGGTGCATCATGTGAGCGACTTCAAAGAATTGCCGATCCCTTTTGCTTGTGTGGCCACTGATCTCGAGACCGGCGCTGCCGTGACGTTGGACCACGGCTTTTTGCCGGAGGCGCTGCGCGCGAGTATGGCGATTCCCACGGTTTTCACACCGGTTCGTTTAGACAACCGGCTTTTGGTCGATGGCGGCCTGGCGCGCAATTTTCCCGTCGAAGACGCTCTGCATTTGGGCGCGGATATTGTGATCGGCGTCGATGTGGGCGCGCCTCTGGCGACTGCGGAAAAACTCAACTCGTTATTAAGCATCATCGACCAGGCCATGAGCTTTTATCCCGCCGCCGAAAATATCAAGCAGCGGCGGCTCTGCAATATTCTCATTACGCCGGACATGGCGGGATTCACTGCCACTAGTTTCGACCGCGTCGACTCACTGATTGAACGCGGTGAAAGAGCGGCGCGGCGCCTGTTGCCGCAACTGACCGCATTGGCGGATTCGCTCAAACGCCCGGCGCGGCCGCATGTCGCTATCGCGCCCATTGATTCGATTTATATTCACGCGTTCACCATCCACGGCTTGCACGATGTTTCGCAGCGTTTGGTGATGGCCGAGTTGGGCTTGACGGTGCCGTTATGGGTGACGGCCGCGGAATTGGAAAACGCCATCAATCGCGTCTATCGCTCCCAATTTTTTGAACGCGTGACGTACCGCCTGGCGCCGAGCGCGCAAGGCACGCAATTGCTGGTGGACGTGATCGAAAAATCGACCGATGTGTTTCGTTTCGGTTTGCGTTACGACAGCAGCTCCAAAGCGGCGCTGCTGCTCAATACGACTTTCCGCAACCGCGCCGAACACGGGTCGGTTTTGCTTTTTGAATTGAAGCTCGGCGACCAATTGCAAGCCGAGGGGCATTATTTTATTCATTTGGGTTTGCGCCCGCGTCTGGGTTTTCGCGGCCGCGCCAATTATTCCCGAAGCACCATCGAGCTTTATGAGCAGCGCCAGCGCATTGCCAGCTTGCGGCTGAGCGCCACCGCGCTCGAGGCTTTCTTTGGCAGCATTTTTTCCAACGCCCTGGTTTCCGGCTTCGGCATCAAAGGCGAGATCGATCAGTTTGCGGCGAATATCGCCCCGCCGGCGTTGCAAACCGACGATCAAAAATTCTTTTCACTCTTCGGAGCACTTTGGATCGACACGCTCGACCGCGCGGTGTTTCCCAGCCGCGGCCATTCGGTATTTTATAAAAGCGAGGCCGGTTATCATCAAATCGGCGGCGGCTTGAAATTTGTCCGGCATTATCTTGATTGGGCGGGATTCTTTGCCGTGCAGGCGCGGCTGTCGCTGCTGACCCGCTTGCAGCTCGGCAACGCTCACAAGCGTGATCTGCCGTTGCCGTATCAATTTTTTCTCGGCGGCGCCGACTCGTTCGTCGGACTGCGACCGCAGGAATTGACCGGAAAAAACCTGCAAGCGCTGCAGCTCGGTTTGCAATATGAGATCGCACCGCGCCGTTTCATGCTGTGGCGTTGGAACTTGGGCAACACGTTTGATAAATGGCAGCTTCGTTTCAACCGCCGGCGTTTCGTCACCGGCGCCGGCCTCACGCTGGGCGCGCCAACCTTGATCGGGCCGTTGGAGCTCACCCTCATGACGGGCAGCCGGCATCGAATTTTGGCTAATTTTAATATCGGATATAAATTTTAGAGAAATTCTGCAATGCGATTCCGTCTCAGCTCCAAACTTATCGCCGGTCTGTCGGCTTTGATCATGCTGGTGTTGGCGGGCGGCGTGATTACGATTTTGTATACGTACCGGTTGCATCGCGTCACCAGCGAGCTGCTGGTCAAGGAGATCAGGAATCTGCAAACCGCCCAGGAACTGGAAGTTTTGCTTTTTCGCATGCGCGGCCTGACTTTGAATTATCTGCTTGATGGCGACGCCCACCGGCTGGAAATTTTTGATGGTGAAAAAAACCGTTTTCAAGCCCGCCTGGAATCGGCCTCAGCCGCAGAACAGTCTGATGACGAAAGGAAAATTTTGCAAGCGCTCTCCAGCGAATTTGCCGCCTACGCGAACGATCATCGGATGGGTTTGGATTTGCATCGGCGTGGTAAGCTCATTGAGGCGCGCGCCAAGTTGCTGTATATGAGCCGTGCTGGTTTTGATGCGCTTTATGCAAGCTGCCAAGCTTACAGCAAAGTTAGCGAAAATTCCATAAACGCGATGCAGTTTCAGATCGATCGCGCCAATCGTTTCGTGCGCTGGATCATGTATGGCCTCGGGGCCGGCGGCGTTTTGCTCGGCGGCCTGATGAGCTGGGTCATCGCGCGCGGTTTGATGAAACCAATTTATGAGCTGGTCTTGAAAGTCCGCGGCGCCGCCGGTGATGAGCTGATCGATCACATGAACGTGCGGCCCAGCGCCGATTTGCAAGATCTCGACCGGCACGTGCATGCCCTCATCGACCGCGTCAACGCCACGACGGCAGATTTGGAAAAACACCGCCGTTTGCTGTTGCGCTCGGAAAAGTTGGCGGCGTTGGGCAAAGTCACCGCCGGCGTGGCGCACGAAATTCGCAATCCGCTCACGGCCATCAAAATGCTCATTTATTCCTTGCGCGAAGAGTTGACCACGACCGATGAAAAACGCGAAGATCTGGCGGTCATCATGAAAGAGATCGAGCGTTTGGAAAAAATCGTTGCCAATTTTTTGGAATTTGCGCGGCCGCCAGATCCGCAGTTTGCGCCGGTAGAAATCAATGCAATCGTGCAAGAGACTTTGGCGCTTTTAGCGGCGCGCTTGCGGCAACACCATATCACAGTCAGGGAAAACTATCGTTTCGTTGGCGGGCCGCTAAACGCCGATGCCGGCCAGCTCAAACAAGTGATTATGAATTTGGCGGTAAATGCTCTCGAAGCCATGCCCCAAGGCGGCATCTTAAAAATTGAAACGGCGCATTGGGCTGATACCGCCAAGCGCCAGGCATGGGCGCAAATTCACGTCATTGATTCCGGCCCGGGCATTCCTCCGGAAATTCTAGAAAATCTGTTTGATCCATTTGTCTCCGGACGCAAAGATGGCACGGGATTGGGACTCTCCATCGCCCAGCAAATCATCACGCGCCACGGCGGCTGGATTGAGGCAAGCAATAATCCCTCCGGCGGCGCCAGCTTCGTGGTTAACCTGCCGCTCGAGTTAGCCGCAAAAGCATAATTTTTATTTTATTCTTGCGAGTTTGGTCATGCAAAAAATTTTAGTTGTTGACGACGAAGAAAGCGTCCGCTATTCCTTTAGCAAGTTTTTGCGCCGCGCGGACTGCCAGGTTATCGGCGCCCAAGACGGCGCGACCGCTCTGGGCAAAGTGGAGAGCGAGAAGCCTGATTTGGTCATTATGGATATTCAAATGCCCGGCATGAACGGGTTGGAAGCGCTCGAGCGCATGAAGACCATCGCGCCGAAAACGCCGGTCTTAATGATCACCGCGCACGGCACCAGTGACCGCGTGATTGCGGCCATGAAGCTGGGCGCTTATGATTATATCGAAAAGCCATTCGATATTCCGCGCATCAAAGCCTTAATCGATGAAGCGCTGGAAGCCGGACGTTTGATGCGCACGGAAGTGCGGCTCGAAACGCCGGCGGCTGCACCGGCGGCGGACGCCGCCGATCGTATCATCGGGCGCAGCGCGGTGATGCAGGAAATTTATAAACTCATTGGCCGGGTTGCCGCCAGCGAGGTCAGCGTGCTGATTTTGGGTGAAAGCGGCACCGGCAAAGAACTGGTCGCGCGCGCGATTTACCAACACAGCCAGCGCCACGAGAAACCGTTCCTCGCCGTCAACTGTGCGGCGCTGCCGGAAACGTTGTTGGAAAGTGAATTGTTCGGCTATGAAAAAGGAGCGTTCACAGGCGCCGGCAAGCGCAAGATCGGCAAATTCGAGCAAGCCGACGGCGGCACGATTTTTCTCGATGAGATTGGTGACATGAGTTTCGCGACGCAAGCCAAATTGCTGCGCGTTTTGCAAGAGGGTACGTTCGAGCGTCTGGGCGGCGAGGAGACGCTGAAAGTCGACATTCGCCTCATTGCGGCCACGAATCAAAACCTCGAAAAAGCCATTGCCGAAAAAAGATTCCGCGAAGATCTTTATTATCGCTTGAAAGGCCTGGTTTTGAATTTGCCGCCGCTCCGCCAGCGCAAGGAAGATTTGCCGGATTTGGCGCAATATTTTATCAGCAAGCATTGCGCGCAGCTCAAACACGAGCCGGTAACGCTGGCGCCGGAAACGTTGCAACAGTTGCATGAGTATGATTGGCCGGGCAACGTGCGGGAATTGGAGCATCTTTTAAAACGCGCGATTTTACTGGTCAAGAGCAATGTGATCACCCCGGACATAGTCGCCGAAGATCTGCACAGCGAGGCCAAGCGCGCCGGCGAACTGCAACCGCCAGGCGACCGGCTCGCGCAATTTGTTTCCGGCGATCTGGAACGCTACCATGGCAAGCTGTATGAAACCGTCATGACCGCTTTGGAAAAAGAAGTCATTGTGGCGGCGTTAAAAAAAGCCGGCGGCAATCAAGTGAAAGCGGCACAGCTTTTAGGCATTTCCCGGGTGATGCTGCATGACCGCATCGAGAAATACGGCATCAAAACCGAGATTATTGTACAGAATGCAGAAGTAAGTTAAATTCTTGCGGCTTTTGTAACTATTCAGCTATTTTACCGCCCGGGCGCTTATTTTTGCACGCAGATTTGAGCGCCCGGGCGGTACTGAATAGTTACCGGTTTTTTTGTAAGCATTTTAGGCAGTCAGTAAAACTTCCTTACACATATTTTAGCGAGACGCGAGTCCAACCGCATAAGCTCACGCCAGCAAAGTTTTAATAATTAGGCCCTTTCGTTTGCAGCGAAGGGGCTTTTTATTTTGGCATGGGCTTTGTCTAATGAACAATCGCCGCGCGAACAAGTTGTTGTCCGTGATGCCAGCGCGATTCGCGGTCAAATTAAAAATTCATGCTGTCGGGCTGCGTCGCCCGGAGACAGGCTGATAGAAGTGGAACCAGTACAATTTCATCACAGGAGTATTGCTATGAAACACCAACTCACGTTTGTTTTGGCCGGCGTCTTGGTTTTGGGTTTCTCGGCGCTCGTTCTCGCCCAATCACCGGCGGCGAGCCAAACCAAAGCGCCGGCCGCCCCAATGGCACAAAAGGCCATGCCGATGCACAAAGAGCACATGAATCTCAATAAAGATGAAATCATGGCGTTGCAAAATGCGTTGATCAAGGCCGGCGACTATAAAGGCGTCGCCACCGGCAAAATTGACAAAGCGACCGAGACCGCCTTGCGGCAATATCAAACCACCAACAAGCTGAAAGTGACGGGTTGGCCCGATCGCGAAACATTGGACAAACTTGGTGTGCAGTATTCCAAGCCGGCGCATCATCCGGCTGAACACCAAGCGTCTCCCAAATCTGAAGCGGCGCCGCAAAAATCCACGCCCAAACCGAATTAACTTCCCCGGTTTAACTTTCATAAACGACAAGCGGAGAAAGGGCGGTGGTCATCGCTGCCGCCCTCTTATTTTTAACCGGCCAGATATTTTTACAATCACACGAGAAAAAAATTTTAAATTGGGCATCGCCAATTTAAGATTTTGATCTTCGGGATGGCATGATGACAACAAGGGCTGCCTCATGGCGAAAATTCTCATTGTCGATGAAAATGACGATATTCGGCTGTTTCACCGCATTTTACTGGAGGAATTGGATGGCTACAAAATTTTTGACGTCGGAACGGGCACAGCAGCTATCGACGTTTTAGCGCAAGAAAAATTCGATGTCATGGTTATCGCGCTGAAATCAGCCGATGTCGCCGGCGCCCAACTGCTGAATTTTCTCCACCTCCAGCAACCGGATTTGCCTGTCGTTATCAATACCGACTACCGGCCGCCCAAAGATTATTTCCATGCGAGTGCCCTGGTTCCCAAACCCTCCGGTTTTCCGGGATTGGAAGAGGCCTTGGCCTACATTATGGCCGGCATTGCGGTGCCGGCGAAATATCAAGAGAATGCCTTTGGCAGACCTTAACAAAGGATTTTATCATGAATGAAAAGGAGAGGTTCTTGCAAACCTGGGAACGCGAGTTTCAGATCACCCTGAAAGTGCTCCGCGCGTACCCATCCGACCAGCTCAACTTGCAACCGCATGAACGCTCACGTTCGGCAAAAGAATTGGCGTGGACGTTCGTGGTGGATCAAGGCCTGGTCAACAAGATTGTCAGCCTCCAGACCCTCGACTTTAAAAGCATGCCCCCGCCGCCTCCACCGCCGGCGACCATGAAGGAAATTGTGGCGGCTTATGAAAGCACCCATGATGAAATGGCCAAAAAATTTAGAAATTTTTCCGAGGCGGATTTCAACAAAACGATCAGGTTTCCCGTGGGGCCGGGCCAAATGGGCGATCTCCGCCGGGCGGAGGCGTTGTGGATGACGATGATGGATCAGGTGCATCACCGCGGCCAGTTCTCGGTTTATTTGCGCCTGGCGGGCGGGAAAGTTCCTTCGATCTACGGCCCGACCGCGGATGAGCCGTGGACGTAAATTTGTTAACCCAGTCAAATTTTATGCGAGCAACAGTTTTAGTTATCGACAGTGATAGCGGCGTTGTGAATGCGTTTGGCAAGAGCCTCGAACGACAAGGGTTCGCTGTTTGGGGAACTTCTTCGGTGCGAGACGGCTTGCAGGCTTTGCGACAACTGAAGCCGCGCGCGCTGATTCTCGATATTCAAGCGCCTGGTCCGCCAGGCATCGAGCTTTTGCGCGAAGTGAGGGCGCTTTATCCCGCGCTGCCGATCATCGCCACGACGGCGTATTCCACCAGTTTCACCGCCGCCGATGCGAAACAGGCCGGCGCCGATGGTTACTTCGTCAAGCCGTTCGATTATCAGGCGCTCATCGATAAACTGAAAGCTGTTGTGTGTTCCCATACCGGCGCGGTTGCCACCCTCCTGGCCCTGTACCACAGCGCAGCCGCGCCGTTATTTTTGTTTTAACCCAGGAAAGGAGTGCAGAATGATGAAACGTCGTATTTTTCTCTTAGCCGCCCTCGTTGCCACGTTCAGCTTTAGCGCGGTTATGAATGCGGCGGAGATGCAACATCAACGGATGAAGCTTAATTTTTGGGGCAGCGGCCTCAGCTCGGTCGGGGGAAGTTTTAGCTCGAGCTTAAAAACTTCGGATGCGGTGAAAACCGGCGCCAGTTATGGCCTGGCGTGGCAATATTTTCCGTGGCGAAGTTTTGGCGTTCAAGCCGGCTACGAATTCGGTGGCATGCACTTCAAAGCGCCTTCCGCGCCGGGAGAAACACCGGCCTTCGTGATCCATCAAATCACCGTGGCGGGCATTTATAATTTTGCGAACGCCATTGGTTCATCCGCTCGCCTCCGGCCGCTAATTAATGCCGGCGTGGGTCTTTATCCATTTCGCATTAACGTTGATGGCTTCAGCGGGGCCGCCGCCAAGCTCAGCAATGGGAACGAGTTTACGAAAACCAGCTTCGGCTTGAATGCCGGCGCCGGCGTCGAATTCGCGGCGACCAATCGTTTTTCGATTTATGGCGGGGCGCGTTATCAATATCTCTTCGCCAAGGATGAGCAGAAATTCGGTGCCGATGCCGGTTTCGGCGACCAAAGAATTCTGAACTACGGCCTCGGCCTCATGTATAATTTTTCGTTGCAGCCATAGCTTTTCGCCGGTTCCGTTGCGCTTGAAGTGTCCAACCGCGGCCTCAGGCGCAACGGCATGGCAAGGTCATCGCGATAAAATTTTAAGGAGAGCATTAAAATGCCTGTACTCACAAATTATTGGTTCGGCGATACGGATTTTCGCGGCAATACGGTATTTCTCAACATCGGCCATTGCGCCAATTGCTGGGCCTGGATCAACTGGGCAAATATTGGTTCCACGAAAAGCACATTAGTTTGGGAAAGGGAAGACCGCGAAATCGCCGTTGACCTGCTCCCGATTCTAAATGCTGCTGATATTCTGAGCGCGGTCGATAGAATGCTTGACGGTTCAGCCACACGAACCTCCGGAATCAAAGCCGGATGGATACCTTGGCGGTATGTGCCGTTTCACGAAAGTGATCCCAATCGCCACGGAGAATTGGATCTGCTCATCAGGATTTTTTTAAACTTTCACGTGTCCACCCCGTGGTACTGCTCCGATGCTGATGGCGATATTAGCTATTACGTCATCCCTTATCTTGACGGTGCCGGCCGCTTGGGAGCTTACGTCGATTGGTGGAGCTATCATTTTAGCGGTGGCGGGCCGTTTTGCTCCGGGGCGATCAGCGAGGCGTTGGATAGTGCTGTTCCGGGCGGCATCGAGACGTTGCAATCCATGATCGACGCGCGCCTCGCGTTATTTTCATCACGGCGTTTCGATATGTTATATCTGCTCCCCGGTGACGGCAGCCGTGCCGGTGGCGGTAGCGTCAATGTCAATGAACATGTTTCACTTGCTCTTCTGCCACGGTAAGGAGGTTTACCATGCCAAGCACAAACAGTATTCAAGCAACGGTGACCAAGAAGCTTCAAGAGTGTCTCAAAGAGTTGGGCTTTGACGCCGAACTCAGTCTTTCCGATCACGAAGGGATCGTTCATGCCAGAAAGGACATCGAGGGAAAATGTGTAAGGATCGTGGCGCACATCACAGACCGCGAGGTGAAAACGGCTGTTGGTGGCGGCGTCAGCTATGAGATTGCCAGGGCGCGGCTGGCGACCGCCGTCATTCGTCCAACCTTGGCGGCACAAGCGGCAACCAGGTTTGTTCCCGAAACCGTATCCAATCCTTGCTTGCCCAATGGCGCGACTTCGCCGTCATAGTCTCGAACCTCCACGCTTGTTCAACGCGGAGCAGTGATTCGAGCAACAGCGCTGCCAATTGCGTTTTACGCGCATTACAAAAGGAAAAATTTTATGGTTCGTGTGTTGTTGGTGGAAAATGATGCCAATCTTAATCTTTTATATCGGGTGCGGTTGAAGCAAGCCGGATACGAAGTCAGCGCCGTTGATACGGGAGTGAAAGCTTTGGCCGTGGTGTTGCACGAAAGGATTGATGTCGTGTTGATGGATTTAGCCTTGCCAGACTACGACGGACTGCAATTGCTCGACAGGATCATTTCATACAACCCCCTTTTACCTGTCATCATTCATACCGACCACGAATTTTGGAGCGAAGATTTCAGAAGCTGGGGCGCGGCCGCTTATGTGCTCAAATCGCCGGATTTTTCGAAATTACTGTCCACGTTGCGCCAATTTGCTTCCACGGCGCCCACTTGGCGGGAGCTTGTTTCACAGGCACAAGCCGGCGGCGGGATAAAAACTTTTTGATTTTCATTTGCCGTGCAATTGCTGGAGAAGGGGGGAGAGCAGGACCACCTCTTTTGTATGCCCAGCCGCAAAAATTCATTTCCAGGATGATTTGGATTTTACGGTGGTCGTGCAAAATTAAGAATAAGAAGCAGCGGTGTTGAGCCGCTGCTTTTTTTTGCTGTAAAAATTTTAAACATGGAAGCAAAATTCCTTACAATAAATTTGAGTTCATCAGAATGCCGCCGGGAGACGGGTTGAATTAAATCCTAAGAAATCAGTTCTATATTTGCATGACTATTTCTGGCACAAACTTTGAGAGATAAATAGCGCAGAACAAAAGAAGAAAATTTGACCAGGTAACCAAGCGTAACGGTTTGTTCGTTTAATCCATCTCGTTGTCTGCCAGGGCCAGCAGACAACAATTTGCTATCCTGTTTTTGCATGATCAAGCTAAACCGCCATCTGCGCGATTTCGACAACAAAAGATTTATGGGGTTTGGTGCTTGTCAGTGCAAAACCAAGATTACCCATTGTGAAATCGCTTAAAACAATTTTTGGAGAATGATTATGAATACCAAGCGTCGTCTCTACCTCGCCGTGACGGTGTTCGCGGCGTTTTTGGGCGGCTTGATGGTCGCCTCGAATTTCGGCAATGTATCAATTTCTCATGGCGCGGACAAAACGGATAAACCGCCGGCCGCAATTAGCGCCGCGCAGGGCCGCGCCCTGCTCAATCAATTTAGCGCCGCCTTTGAAGAGGCTTCCTTGAAAGTCAATACGGCGGTGGTGCCGATCTTCAACGAGCAGGTGGTCGAAGTGCAAAACCCCTTCGGCGGCAACGATCCATTTCAATTTTTCTTCGGCGATGATTTTGCACAGCGCTTTTTCGGCGGACCATCGCCGCAGCATCCGAATGCTCGCCGGCACAATAACGACAACGCCGAAAAGCAAACCGTGCACAGCCTCGGTTCCGGCGTCATCGTGAGCAAGGACGGTTATATTCTCACCAACAATCACGTCGTCGAAAAAGCGGATAAATTGACCGTCATGTTGGGCGACAAGAAAAAATATACTGCGAAAATCATTGGTACCGATCCACAAACCGATGTCGCAGTGATTAAAATCGACGCCGATAATCTGCCGGCGGTGACGCTCGGCAACTCCGATGAGGTGAAGATCGGCGAGTGGGTTATTGCGGTCGGCAATCCGTTCGAGCTGTTGCACACGGTGACGGCCGGCATTATCAGCGCCAAAGGGCGCTCTTCAGTAGGCTTGGCGGATTATGAAGATTTCATTCAAACCGATGCCTCGATCAACCCCGGCAACAGCGGCGGCGCGCTGGCGGATCTCGATGGCAATGTGATCGGCATCAACACGGCGATCAGCAGCCCTTCCGGCGGCAACGTTGGCATCGGGTTCGCGATTCCGAGCAACATGGCGCGACATGTGATGGAGCAGCTCATAAAGAAAGGCAAGATTACCCGCGGTTATCTCGCACTCGTGCCGCAAGACATTGACGATAATCTGGCCAAAGCGCTGAAATTGAAGGGGACGGAGGGTGCACTGGTGGGAGACGTCACACCGGATGGACCGGCCGATAAAGGTGGTGTTAAGCGCGGCGATATCATTGTTGCGTTTAACGGCGACAAAGTTAAAAACAGCATCGGGTTGCGCAACATGGTCGCGCAAACTGCACCGGGAACCTCTGTGCAGATAACCTTGTTGCGAGACGGTCGCGACATGCAGGTTACAGTGATTTTGGGCGAACGCCTGACAAGCCGTGATGCCCGTGAGGAGCAATCGGAAGAGCCACAACCGGACGAGCAAACCAGCAAGAAACTCGGCCTGGCAATCCAAAATTTGACGCCGGACATAGCGCAACAATTGGGTTATCAGAACGAACCCGGCGTCGTGGTTACCGAGGTCGCCTCCGGAAGTCCGGCGGAAGAGGCTGGCATGCAGCAGGGCGATTTGATCAAAGAAATCAATCGCGCCGCTGTAAGAACGACACGAGAATTCAATCGTATCATCGCGCGCCTTGGCAGCGGCGATAGCGTGGCGTTGCTCGTCCGCCGTGAACAGAATACGTTCTACGTCGCGATACAGATTCCGTAGCGCGGCAACCTTGCCGCCATCCGACGCGTGTAGCCAAATCTGTCAACCGCGAATTACTGCTAATCAACGCGAAAAAGAAATTAGCGTACCTTCAGGTAAATTCGCGGTTCGTTCAAAAACCTTCACGGTCGCGATAGCTGGCGCATGGCAATTGCCGTGCTGACAGTTTATAATCTGAGGAGATCGTGCCAGATGCTCAAAGAACTGCTCGGCCCCGATATTGATGAGCTTCTTCGCAAAAAAGATTACACCGGCTTGAAAGACGGCGTTGCGGAATGGGAAGCTCCTGAAGCGGCGGACCTGCTGTTGAGCCTGCCGGAGAAAGATCAACCGATTCTGTTTCGGCTTCTCCCGCGCCGCCGCGCAGCGGAAGTTTTTGCCTATCTGCCCACACCGGAACAACGCCGTCTGCTGCAAAGCCTGACGACTGAAAATGTCCGTAACGTACTCGAGGCCTCGGCGCCGGATGATCGCGCCCGGCTTTTTGGCGAATTGCCGGCGCAGGTGACGCAACAATTGCTGGGTTTGCTCTCGGCGACGGAGTTAAGCAAAACGCGCCAACTGCTCGGCTATCCCGAAGAGAGCGCCGGCCGTTTGATGACGCCGGATTACGTCGCCATCCATCCGGAATGGACGGTGGGCCGCGCCCTGGAACATATTCGCCAGCGCGGCAAAGATGCCGAAACCATCAATATGATCTACGTGATCGATCCGCACGGCAAACTTATTGATGATCTGCGGCTGCGCAAATTGATTCTTGCCGATCCTGCGGAAGCGGTGGTCACGCTGCTGGATCATCATTTTGTCGCCCTCTCCGCTTATGGCGATCGCGAAGAGGCGGCGAAGCTGATGCAAAAATATGATCGCGTCGCCCTGCCGGTTACGGATTCGGACGGCATGCTTATCGGCATCGTGACGGTTGACGATATCATCGACGTGGTGGAGAAAGAAGCGACGGAAGATATTCATAAAATGGCGGCAGTCGAGAGTCTCGCCGAGCCGTATTTGCAGATTGATTTTTTTCGCATGGTGCGGAAGCGCGCCGGTTGGCTGACGTTGCTGTTTCTCGGCGAAATGTTGACGGCTACCGCCATGAGCTATTTTGAAACTGAAATCGCCCGCGCCGTGGTGTTGGCGCTGTTCATTCCGCTGATCATCAGCAGCGGCGGCAACTCCGGCTCGCAAGCCGCGTCGCTGATCATTCGCGCCATGGCGCTGGGAGAAATCCGGCTGCGCCAGTGGTGGCGGGTGATGCGCCGTGAATTTTTTAGCGGCCTGGCGCTCGGCGCCGTACTCGGCGCGATTGCTTTCGTGCGAATTATCTTGTGGCCGCACCACGCCACGCTTTATGGCCAGCACTACGTGCTCGTGGCCGCAACCGTGGCAGCGAGCTTGATCGGCGTTGTCACCTGGGGCTCGCTCACCGGTTCGATGCTCCCGTTCATCATGCGGCGCCTGGGCTTTGACCCGGCGGCCTCGTCCGCGCCGTTCGTGGCCACGTTGGTTGACGTCACCGGATTGGTGATCTACTTCACCGTGGCGCTGGCGATCTTGGGCGGGACGTTATTGTAACAGGAAGGGAATCACACTATGCAAACATCAATTTTTCAGCGCCGATTTTTTTTCGTATTGGCGATTTTGAGCTGCATGCACCCGGCCGCGGCGCAATACTTTGGCCAAAACAAAGTGCAATACGAAAACTTCAAATTCAAAATTCTCAAAACTGACCATTTCGACATTTACTTCTACCCCGAAGAAGAGGGGGCCGCGCAGCAGGCGGCGCGCATGGCCGAACGCTGGTACACCCGCCACAAGTTCATTCTGCAGCACGAGCTCAACGGGCGCCAACCCATTTTGCTTTATGCCAGCCATCCGCAATTCGAGCAAACCAATTCACTCGGCAGCGGGGACATTGGCGAAGGCACCGGCGGCGTCACGGAAGCGTTGCAGCGCCGCATAGTGTTGCCGCTTGCCGGCCCGCTTGCCGAGACCGATCACGTCATCGGTCACGAGCTGGTGCACGCCTTTCAATATGATATCACCGGCGTCAATACCGGCGGCAGGTTTCGCTCTCCTGCCGGACTGCAATTGCCGCTGTGGTTTATTGAAGGCATGGCGGAATTTCTCTCGCTCGGCCCCAACGACCCCAACACCGCGATGTGGATGCGCGATGCGGTCAAATCTGAAAAGAAACTGCCGTCGTTGCGGCAGCTCGAAAATCCGCGCTACTTCCCATATCGTTACGGCCAGGCACTGCTGGCGTATATCGCCGGGCGCTGGGGCGACGATAAAATCGGCGATTTGCTGAAGCAGGCCGGCAAAGCCGGTAACCTCGACCACGCCATTCGACAGGTTTTACATGTGGGGCCGGATACGTTGACGAATGATTGGCACAAGGCGTTGCACGAGGCCTACGATCCGCTGCTTAAATCCACCGAGACGCCGGTGAAATATGGCAAGCTGGTGATCAACAAAAAAGCCGGGGCCGGCGACATCAACGTCGGCCCGGTGCTCAGTCCCGATGGGAAGCATGTCATCTTCTTCTCGGAGAAAGGACTGTTTGCTGTCGATCTGTTCCTTGCGGATGCGGAAACCGGCAAGATCGAGCGCAACATCATCCGCACCGAAAAAAATCCGCACTTGGAAAGCTTGGAATTCATTGCCTCTGCGGGCGCTTGGAATGCGGCTGGCGACCGCATTGCTTTCGCGCTCGTCACCAAGGGCCGCCCCGGCATCGGTTTGCTCGACGTCAAGAAAGACAAAATCGTGCGCGAAATTCGCCTGCCGCACCTCGGCGAAGTTTTCAATCCGACCTGGTCGCCGGATGGACAGCGCATTGCGTTTTCGGCGTTGGCCAACGGCATGAGTGATATTTTTATCTACAATCTGGAAGCCGACAGCTTGCAACGCGTCACTAATGATTTTTATTCGGATTTGCATCCGGCGTGGTCGCCGGATGGCAAACAGATTGCCTTTGCCAGCGATCGTTTCACCACCGATCTTGGCGTTTTGCAGGCCGGTAATTATCGCCTCGCGCTGTATGACGTGGCGACCGGCAAAATTTCCCAAGTGCCGGGATTTCAAGAAGGCAAGCATATCAATCCGCAATGGTCGCCGGATGGCAAAAGCGTTTATTTCATTTCTGATCGTGACGGCATTTCGAATATTTATCGCCTCGAGTTGGCGAGCGGCAGTCTTTTTCAAGTGACCAATCTCTACACCGGCGTCAGCGGCATTACGCCCTCGAGTCCCGCGTTCTCAGTTGCACAGAAAACCAATCGTCTTTCCTTCAGCGTGTTTGAAGACGGCAAATACAACATCTACACGGTGGATGCGCCGGAGGCGCTGGCCGGCAAGACGGTAGCGGAATTTGCTGACGGCGTCAATTCGGCAGAACTGCCGCCCATGGCGCGCGTTTCCATGCAACTCGATTCGGTTCTGCACAATCCAACGATGGGTTTAGCCAATGCTGATAAAGAGCGCGTGGTCGATTACAAATCTAAAATGGCGCTTGCCTACATTGGTCAACCCACTCTGGCCGCCGGCTACGACAGTTACGGTGCGTTTCTTGGCGGCGGCATTTCGTTTTTGTGGAGCGACATGCTCGGCAATCACACGCTCGGTTTAGTCACGCAGGCGCAGATCGACGGCGCGTTTAGAGATTTTGCCGGACAGCTTGGATACACCAACACTTCACACCGGCTGAATTGGGGCGCGGTCGTGCAACAAATTCCGTATATCGTCAGCCAGGCCGGCGAGTTTATCGCCCAGAACAACAGCGGCGACGTGGTCGACGTTCAACAAGAATTGCGCTATCGCCAGCTCAATCAGGAAATCTCAGGATTTCTGGCCTATCCTTTCAGCCGCACGCAGCGGGTGGAATTTTCCGCCGGCGTCCAGCGTATCAGCTTCACGCAGCAATTGCGCACGCAGGGATTTTCGCTCTATTCCGGCCAGAAGGTTATCGACAACACCCAGAAGCTGCCGGCGCCGGCGCCGCTTTATCTCGCTGATACCGACCTGGCGTTGGTGTATGACTCCTCGGTGTTCGGCGCCACCAGTCCGCTGATCGGACAAAGTTATCGCCTTGATTTTTCTCCGACCCTCGGGACGCTCGATATGAACACGCTGCTGGTGGATTATCGCCGCTACTTCATGCCGATCAAGCCGTTTACCTTTGCCGGCCGCTTGTTGCACTTTGGCCGCTATGGCAAAGATGCGGAAGATAACAGACTCTCGCCGTTGTTTCTCGGCTACCCCGGCTTGGTGCGCGGCTACGACAGCAACTCGTTCGGCACGAATGAGTTTATTGCCACGTCGGATTCGACTTTTGACAGCCCGGTGTTCGATCGGTTGATCGGCTCGCGCCTTGCCATCACTAATTTTGAAGTGCGCTTCCCATTTTTCGGATTGCTTCACTTAGGCTCGGGATTCTACGGCGCGTTTCCTCTTGAAACCGGTGTGTTCTACGACGCCGGCTGGGCGTGGACAAGAAACGATAAAGCGAGTTTCCTTGGCGGCAATCGCCAGGCTGTGCGCAGCTACGGCGCGACCGCGCGCGTCAATTTATTAGGTTACGCCGTGCTGGAAGTTGATTACGTCAATCCGGTGGACCGGCCGCAAAAAGGCTGGTTTTGGCAGTTCAATTTTACGGCGGGGTTTTAAGCAAGCGAAGCGATGGAAAAACGCACGAGATTTTCTAAAGAAACGATTGATGACAAAGATATTCTGGCGATTTTGGGCCCTCGGCCAGAAATTTAATGCCTAAATAATCGAGGGCCTAACAAGGACGTTAGGACTAATTACTCGGAAAGGAGCGTCAATCCTATGCGTACCCGATCCCGTTATCTTCCCATTATTTTGGGGATTCTCATGTTGGCTGTGCCGCCTCTTCTCGCCCAAGATGTGGCAAAACTGAAATCACGTGTCATCACCGAGTTGGAGCGGTACTATGACACCCCATTCAAGATCACCGTTAAAGATCCTGGAAGAGTGACCATCGACGGCACCGTGCTGAGTTATTGGGACAAACTCAACGTTTTCGCTATCGTCTCGCGTGTCGTTGGTGTCAGAGAAATCCTTAATCTGCTCGAGGTGAATACTGATCTGGTTGCCGATGACGTCATTAAGGCCAATATCACAAGTGCGCTGCAGCTCAACAATGTCATACTCGAACCGGAAAAAATCCAGGTTGGCGTTGATCGTGGGTTGGTGATCTTGCGAGGCACCGTCAGTTTCCGCCGGGAAGCAGAGGGCGCCGAGGACATCGCTGCTTGGCAGTCTGGGGTGAAGAGTGTTGACAATCAAATCACCGTGCTGCCGCCGAAACAGGCGATGTCCGACGAAAATCTTCTGGCCATTCTCCGGGAGACTATCGAGCGTTTCTTCCCGTTTGAGAAAAACACCGTGCAGGTGCAAATCAAACAGGGCCAAGTGACGCTCACCGGCTCGACGGCCAACCTCTGGGCACGCCATGAGGTCGAGAAGGAGGTTCGGCGCATTCAAGGTGTGCGTGAAGTGGATAACAAACTCACCGTCTTTCACGCCAGCTAAAGTATATGTGTACCACGCACCGTGAGTCCGAGGCGCATTGTGCTTTTTGCTGTACCTTGTTTTTACGGAGAAGGCCAAACAGACCGCTGAGAGCGGATTTCACTTCCGTAGAGCAGAAAAAAAGATTAAACTTGGAATTTACAGCTTGGCAAGGCAGGTTAACTCATTTCATTCATCCGCCTTGCAGGATGAATAAAGCATCTTTGCCTTAGGAGGTAAGCGCTATGGCCAATTATTGTTTCGTCGCTCCAATTCTGCCCGGCGGATTGGAGCAAATGAAGAAGTGGAATAAGGAGATGCTCATGCACAACAAGGAGCACGATGAGGTTTTTCAGGCGGCGGGAATTTCGCGCGAGCAAGTCTGGTTACAGCACACGCCGCAAGGCGATTTTGCGGTGGTGAGCTTCGAGGTGAAAGATCCGAACCGAGCATTCCAGTCCCTAGCCACTTCCCAGCAGCCGTGGGCCGTCAAATTCCGGGAGTTTCTTTTCAAAGCGCATGGCCTGGAAATGACCCGGCCGGTTTCTCCGAATGAGTTGCTGGTGGACTGGCATTCAAAAACCAAGTGATGAAGGTGTTGGTGTTGCATAGCCATAACAAGTTGTCCATCCCGCACACGCGGGATGGACAACTTCACCATTTCGCGATGATCAAAATTCTATCCATCGACGGCGGCGGCATTCGCGGCATCATTCCGGCGATGCTGCTGGCCGAGATCGAGCGCCGCACGCAAAAGCCCATTGCCCGGCTTTTCGATCTGATCGCCGGCACTTCGACCGGCGGCATTTTGGCGCTGGGCCTCGTCAAGCCTGACGCCGCCGGCAAGCCACAATACAGCGCCGAGAAGATGGTTGCGCTGTACGAAACCGAGGGCGCGAAGATTTTTTCACGTTCCCTTCTGCACGAAGTCCGTGCCATTGGACATTTTGTCGAGGAAAAGTATCTTACCGACGGCATCGAGGCGGTGCTGGAAAAATATTTTGGACAAACGCATCTGAAAGAAGCGCTGATCGAAATCATCATCACTAGCTATGAAATCGAACAGAACTTTCCCTTTTTCTTCAAAAGCCGCCGGGCGAAAATGGAAAGCAGCTACGATTATCCCATGCAGCAGGTCGCACGGGCCACCTCGGCGGCGCCGACCTACTTTGAGGTGCTGCAGCTCGCCACCATCGACCCTGCCACTTATTTTGCTTTGATCGATGGCGGTGTTTACGCCAACAATCCGGCGATGTGCGGTTTTGCGGAGGCGAAAACCACGCATCCGGAGGCCGAAGATATTCTTATGGTTTCGCTCGGCACCGGCGAGTTGAGCCGCCCACTGCTGTACGAAAAAGCAAAAACTTGGGGGCTGGTGCAGTGGGCCAAGCCAATACTGGACGTGGTCTTTCACGGCGTCAATGTCACGGTGGATTATCAGATGCGGCAGTTATTGCCGCCGCGAAACAGCGAAAGGCGGTATTTTCGCTTTCAAACCACGCTGCCGCCGGAAAACAATGATCTGGATGATGCCAGCCCGGAAAATCTCCGCGCGCTGAAAATCCTGGCCGAGGCGCTTATTCGTGAGCAAAGTGATACGATAGATATGATGTGCCAACAGTTGCGCCAATGATACAAACCCACCCAGAAACGCGTCCATATTAAAAATTCCACGGGCTTGAACTCATTGCTGTTTGCATAAGTAAAAAGTATATGCGAAAATCCAGGCTGAACCCAACGAACACAAAGAGACGAGCTATGAAAAATTACTTGCATAATTTCCCGGTAATTTTTTTCCTGGCGCTTGTGCTTGCGGCTTGCAGCACCGTTCCATTGACCGGCAGGCGGCAACTTGACTTGGTGCCAAGCTCCACCATGCTGTCCATGAGTTTTCAACAGTACGGCCAGTTTCTCCAAGAAAACCGCGTGAGCAGCAATGCGCAACAAACGGAAATGGTCAAGCGCGTCGGGCGCAGTATTCAGGGCGCGGTTGAAAAATACATGGCGGATAATAATTGGCGCCATCAGCTCGAGGGCTATCAGTGGGAATTTAACCTGGTCGAGAGCAAGGAAGTGAATGCGTGGTGCATGCCCGGCGGCAAGGTGGTGGTGTACACCGGCATCTTGCCGGTCGCGAAAGACGAAAACGGTCTGGCCGTGGTGATGGGCCACGAGATTGCCCACGCGGTTGCCAAACACGGCAACGAGCGGATGAGCCAGGGAATGCTCACCGAGTTGGGTGGTGTGGCGCTGGCGGTGGCCTTGCGGGACAAGCCGCAACAGACGCAGCAGTTGTTCATGAATGCGTTTGGCGCCGGTGCACAGGTCGGTGTTCTCTTGCCTTTCAGTCGCGTGCATGAAAGCGAAGCCGATCACCTCGGATTGATTTTCATGGCCATGGCCGGTTATGATCCCCATGGCGCGGTCACCTTTTGGGAACGCATGGCGCAACAGGGCGGGGCCAAGCCGCCGGAATTTTTGAGCACCCATCCCTCGGATCAAACGCGCATCAACAAAATTAAAGCGGAATTGCCGGAAGCGTTGAAATACTATCAGCGGCCATGAGACAAGGCGTCTTTTGAACACGGAGAAATTGGGTTCACGGAGTATCACGGAGAAGAACTTTCTGAAAACGTTTATTGATCTCCAGCTTTCTCGGCGCACTTCTCGTCTCCGTGTTATATTGCGGCGTGAATCAACAAAGAATTTTCAGAATCGTAATTATGAACGGGCTCTGACAAAGCCGACACGCTTGCGGAGGGCAAAGTACACCTGCAGGCCGCGCGCGACATGCCGGGCAACCCAAACGACAAAATTTTGTTGTCAGCCTATCTCAGCGTCTCCTAGAGCAAAACCGCTTTGCCAATTCCATCGACGCCGCGATTTGCTGCCATCGCGCCTTATTTCGCCAGTTCATGATGCTGGCCGCTATTGTCGTCGCCGCAATCGCCTAAAATTTTTTTACGCTTTTTTTTGAATCGCCGAAACTGATCAGCACGCAAACGATTGTGTAAGCGTTTCAGTCGTACTGCTCAAAGTTTTTACTGGGCAAACGTAAACTATTCCGTCCGTCCGTACATTTTTTTGCCTTAATCTCAAGAAGATCAACACTGCAGTGGCTGGCACTGCCTGGCACAATCTTTGTCTAAAAAGCATGAGGGCAAAATGACGGCTTACATTCGTACAGGGCAAAAAGGATCATCGCTACAATATCGAAGCTGTGAAAGGAGGTATGCAATGTTTCTTGGTGAAAACACAAATCACCCTCCTTCTCCCGGCGTGCCAGAGTTAGGAGAAGGAACACATAAGACGAACTTCAATCTGCGCCCAATTGTGCTGTGGCTGGTCACGCTCATGACGCTCGGCAGCGGCATATTGAATCTTTATTCGGTCATGGGCCCCGCCCTACCGGAGCGCAAGGTCATTCTGGAAAAAATTTTCCCGCTCGAATTTCTGCATCTGTCACGCTTCTTGACGGTATTGACCGGTTTCGCGCTGGTGATCTCTTCAATCAATATTTATAAGAGAAAAAAGCGAGCGTGGCAAAGCGTAGCGCTGTTGTCCGTGGCGTCGATTGTCTTTCATTTCACCAAAGGCCTCGATTACGAAGAAGCCACGTTGTCCCTGGTTTTGTTCGCGCTCCTACTTTTCACCAGAAAAATCTTTACGGTCAAAAGCAGCCTGCCGGATTGGCGCTGGGGCTTGCTCAGATTCGGCCTCGCGGCGCTGGTGGCTTTTGCATACGGCGTCGCCGGCTTTTGGTTTTTGGAGCCGCGCGAGTTCGGCATCAACTTTCATCTCAGCGACGCCGTTTATCGCACAGTGGAATATCTTTCCCTGCGAGGCGATCCGCAAATCGTTCCGCATACCCGTTATGCGCGCTGGTTTCTCGACTCACTTTATTTGATCACGCTCACGGCCATCGGCTATTCTCTTTTCGCTTTGTTTCGGCCCGTGATCTATCTTTTTCGCACCGTGCCGCACGAACGCGAACACGCCGCCGGGATCGTGCGCCAACACGGCCGCTCATCGTTGGATTATTTCAAATGGTGGCCGGACAAATCGATTTTCTTTTCAACCTCCGGAAACAGTTTCGTTGCCTATCGTGTCGGTGCGAATTTCGCCGTCGCGCTGGGCGATCCAGTGGGCCCGGAAGCCGAGATGGAACAGACGATTCGCGAGTTCATGGAGTTTTGCCGCGAGAATGATTGGGGAATTGCATTCCATCAAACCTTGCCAGATTTCCTGCCGATTTACAAAGAACTCGGCTTGCGCAAATTGAAAATCGGCGACGATGCCATTGTGGACTTGGCCGCATTTACGCTGGCCGGAAATGCACGCAAGGAATTTCGCCAAGCGGTCAATCGACTGGAAAAATCCGGCCTCCATGCGGTTGCTTATGAACCGCCGATATCCGCCGCAGTGCTCACGCAACTTAAAGCAGTTTCCGATGAATGGCTGCAAATTCCCGGTCGCCGCGAGCGCCGTTTTACTCTCGGATTGTTTGAGTTCAATTATATTCGTTCCACACCGGTTTTGGCCGCCGTGGACAACAGCGAAAAAATTCAAGCGTTCGTCAATATCGTTCCGTCCTTTGCAACAGGTGAAGCGACCGTCGACCTGATGCGCCGCCGCATCGCGGCGCCGAACGGCGTGATGGACTATCTTTTCGTAAAGCTCTTCCTCCAAAGTCAGGAAAAAGGCTTCACGCGCTTCAATTTGGGCATGGCGCCCATGTCCGGCTTTCAAGAAAAAGAAGATGCTTCGCCGGAAGAGAAGGCGATTCATTATTTTTTCCAGCATTTGAATTTCATGTTCAACTACACCGGCCTGCGGGCGTACAAAGCCAAGTTCGCCAGTTTCTGGGAGCCCCGCTACGACGTGTTGCGCAGCCTGCTTGACTTGCCGAGGCTGGGCATGGCGCTGAGCAAAGTGGCGGAGATTGAAAACTGAGGTGAAGTTATGAACGAAAAGACTTTTTTATTCGCCATTCTCGCAATCCCGGTTTTCCAATTCATTTGGGGAAAAGCTAAACGAGAAAATGAATTGGCCCGGAATCAACCCGGCATGGAACGAAAGCGTTATATGCTGTCGCAACGTCTCTGGATTGGGTTGGTGGCGTTGGTCACATTTGGCAGCGGCGTGATCAACCTCTACTCCGTGATCGGCCCCAGCTTGCCGGAGCGCCGGGCCATCTTGCTGGAAATTTTTCCGCTGGAATTTCTTCATTTGTCGCGCTTTTTTACCGTGTTGAGCGGTTTTGCGTTGGTCATCTCCTCGATCAACATTTACAAAAAGAAGAAACGCGCCTGGTTGAGCGTGATGTTGCTGGCATCGTCGTCGATTATTTTTCATTTAACCAAAGGCATCGACTACGAAGAAGCGACGCTGTCGTTGGTGTTGCTTACGCTCTTGTGGCTTACGCGCAAAAATTTTACGGTGCAGAGCAATATTCCCGATTGGCGTTGGGGTGTCATGCGCTTTGGCATCGCCCTCCTCGCCGCCTTCGCGTATGGCGTCGCCGGATTCTGGCTGCTGGAGCCGAAAGAGTTCGGCATCAACTTTCACCTCAGCGACGCGATTTATCGCACGCTGCTGTTTCTCACGCTGCAGGGGGATGCGCGTCTCACTCCGCACACGCATTATGCGCACTGGTTTCTCGACTCGCTGTATTTGATTACGCTCACCGGCATCGGCTACTCGCTGTTCGCCCTGTTTCGCCCGGTGCTTTACCGCTTCCGCAGCGTGCCGCATGACCGCGCCTTGGCGGCCGAAATTGTCGGGAAATACAGTCGTCACGCGCTGGATTATTTCAAGCTCTGGCCGGACAAATCCTACTTTTTCTCACCATCGCGCCAAAGTTTCATCGCGTATCGCGTCGGCGCGAATTATGCGCTGGCGCTGGCCGATCCGGTCGGCCCGGAGGAAGAAATGGAAGCGACGATTCGCGGGTTCGTGGCGTTTTGCCAAGAGCACGATTGGGGCGTTGCCTTCCATCAAGTTTTGCCGAATTTTTTGCCTGTTTATAAAAATTTAGGTCTTCGAAAACTGAAAGTCGGCGAAGACGCCATTGTGGATTTAAGCCGGTTCTCGCTTGAGGGTTCAGATCACCGTGAGCTGCGGCGCAAAACCAATCATCTCGACAAGCTGGGCTATACGATTCAAAATTATGCGCCGCCGGTTCCGGAGGAGATCGTTGCCCAAGCGAAAGAAGTCTCCGACGAGTGGCTACAATTCCCCGGTCGCCGAGAACGCGGCTTTACGTTGGGAAAATTCGAGCCGCATTATGTGCGCTCGACGCCACTGTATGCGGCGATCAATCCGGATGGAAAAATCGACGCCTTCGTGAACATCGTGCCTTCGCAAAAAGGCGAAATGGGTATCGATCTGATGCGGCGGCGGGCCGAGGCGCCGGTCGGCATCATGGAATATGTATTTGTGAAAATCATTTTCGCTTTGAAAGCCAAAGGTTATCAACGCTTCAACATGACGATGGCGCCGATGTCGGGCTTTCAAGAACGCGAAGAAGCCACACCGGAAGAACGCGCCATTCATTATTTTTTCCAGCATCTCAATTTTATTTTCAACTTTCAAGGCTTGCGGCAATTCAAAGCCAAGTTCGCCAGCTTCTGGGAGCCGCGTTACGCCATCTATCGTAACGCCCTCGACTTGCCGCGCCTGGCGTTGGCGATTCGCGAAGTGTCGGAATTATAAAGGCTCTTATGCGTCGAGATTATTTTCGTATTTTATTAATCAAGGTTCTGTTGCCAGCGGCGCTGTTGGCGCAAGCGCCCACCGCAGGCAAAAACACCATTTTTTTGCGCGGCAAGCCGGTGGACATCTATTTCTACCCGGCGGCAAGAGATTCCGGCGAGCCGGCGCCGCCCAAAATTCTTTACACGCCGGGCAACGCCGGTATGAAGCGCATGGCGGTGGACATGGCACAGAAAATGGCAACATGGGGATACGACATTTACGGTTTGGATGTCAAAGATTATCTCGAAAGTTTTACCAGTGATAACTCAAAGCTGAAGGACACTGACGTCATGGCCGATTACCGCGAAATCGCCCGCTGGATCACGAAGGGCAAAACCGAACCCGTGCTGCTCGTGGGGTGGTCGCAAGGCGCAGGAATGAATCTGCTGGCGGGCCTACCAGCCGAGAACAAGAAAGTCTTTGCGGGCATGATCTGTATCGGATTGGGTCCGGAAAACGTGCTGGGCTGGAAACTTGCCGATGATATTGCGGACGCCTTCAAAAAAATGCCGAATGAACCCAAGTTTCAATCGGTGACTTATTTGCCGAAAATTACCGTACTGCCGTTTTATTTGATTCAGTCCAGCAAGGACGAGTGGACGACGCTTGAACAGGCGAAAAACATGTTTGCGTTGGCGCCGGAACCGAAAAAGCTTGTCTTGATTCAGTCTGAAAACCATCATTTTAAAAATAATGTCAGTGAATTCTACCACGCTTTGCACGAGGGAATAAAATGGATCAGCCAATCGTCTCATTAAGCGCCGATACCACCGTCGCCGCGAAGCCGGCATCACCGTGGGTCAAGTCAGCGCTTGGTTATCTTGTGGCGTTGGGATGTCTCGTTTGGGTGTTTCATGACATTCATGTTGCTCGCCTGTGGGAAAGTTTTATTCATATCAACTGGTGGCTGATCGCGCTGGCCATTTTTTTCGACATCGCGAGTTATTATTGTCAGGGTATCCGCTGGGAATTGCTGCTGCGACCGCTTGGCAAAATCACTCCCCTGCGCACGACGCAGGCGATTTACGTCGGCCTTTTCACCAATGAGATCGTGCCATTGCGCCCCGGCGAGTTGGTGCGTGCGTATTTGGTGTCGCGCTGGCTGCCGGCGGAGTTCGTTTCCGTCATTCCGTCACTGGCGGTGGAGCGCTTGTTCGATGGCGTATGGCTGGCGCTGGCGATTGCCGTTGCCGCATTTTATGTGCCGCTGCCCAAAGATGTTCTTAACGCCGAAGAAATATTGGGTGTGATCATGATCATCGCTCTCGGCTGGTTTGCCTATCTGATGCTTGGCAAACGTCGCGTGCCGAACGCGAATGATTCCGGATGGAAACCGTTGCGCGCCGCGAAAAAATTTTTTGCCCGGCTCGGCAGTGAGATGCGCCAGATCGGCGCTGCGAATGCTTTTTACAGCTCTTACGCTGTGTCGTTATTCATTTTAGTCTGCCAAATTATGGCGTTTTGGCTGGTGATGCGTGCCTGCGGATTGGAAATGTCGTTGTGGGCGGGCGCGGTGGTGCTGCTCATCGTCCATATCGGCACGGCGATTCCCAACGCGCCCTCCAACGTCGGCACCTATCAATTTTTTACCGTGGTTGGCCTCGGGCTTTTCCGCATCGATAAAACTTTGGCGACGGGTTTTTCGGTGGTGGTGTTCATCGTTCTGACCGTGCCCTTGTGGGTTCTCGGCTTGCTCGCGATCAGCCGGACCGGCATGACGCTGGCAACGATTCGCGGCGAGATCACCCAAATTATCAATAAAACCGGAAAATGAAAATTCATGTAAGGCTGCCGCGATTCTATGTGATGGCGTTGGGATTTTTACTGGTTGGGTTGATTGGAACACTTGATTATCTTACCGGCTTTGAGTTTTCGTTTTCACTTTTTTATTTAATCCCAGTTGCGTTCGTGACCTGGCGAACTGACAGAGGGGCGGGCATTCTCATTGCAGTTGCCAGCGGCATGGCTTGGTTTATTGCGGATTTTTTGACTTCGCTGCATTACGCCCATCCTGTCGCAATTTATTGGAATGCGGCAATGATCTTGTGTTTTTATTTGATCGTCACTCTGATTTTATCGGCATTGAAAAACTCTTTAGAACACGAAAATCAATTGGCGCATGAGATTCAGCAAGGTCTCTTTCCAAGAGAAATTCCACAAATGCCGGGTTGCACAATTACCGGCATCTGGGCGCCTTCACGTTTTGTCACCGGCGATTACTTTGACGTGATGAAACTAAGCGACGACCAGATCGCCTTGTGCATCGCCGATGTGGCCGGCCATGGCATGCCCGCCGCGCTTCTCATGTCAAACTTGCAGGCCGCAGTACGGATCTTTGCTGCCGATAAGGTGCCGCCGCGAGAATTTTGTGAGCGGCTTAACCACTTTATCTTGCCGAATGTGATGCCGGGAAGATTCATCACCTTCTTTTACGGAGTGATGGACGTCGCAAACAAGACGCTGCAATATACCAATGCGGGACACAATCCGCCTATTCTCGTCCACGGCGATGGCGCGGTCGTCCGGCTGCGCGAAGGTGGCGCGCTTCTCGGCGTGCTTTCTAATGGAATTTATGTCCAGAAAGAAATGGCATTAATGTCCGGCGACCGGCTATTGTTTTTCACCGATGGCATCATCGAAATTACCAATACCGCCGAAGACATGTTTGGCGAGACGCGTTTGATTACACTGCTACAAAATAACCGCGAACTTGCAGCGATGAAACTGCAAGAATCGGTGCTGGCCGCCGTCAAGGAATTTGGCAACGGCAATTTCGATGATGACGTCGCGTTGTTGACGATTGCAATCGAATAATTTTTTAAAAGACGGAAACGGTTAAATGAAACGAGTCGTTTTTTTTATTTTAATTTTCACTTTTTTAACGGCCAATCTTTTCGCGCATACTGCTGATTCCCTCCGCTTCGGGCGTTTCGGCGAAGTTTTTCTTTATCGCGAAAAACCACAGCCCTCGCACGTCGTGCTCTTCGTTTCCGGTGACGGCGGTTGGAATCTCGGCGTCATCGACATGGCTCGCGAGTTGGCTTCATTGGATGCGCTGGTGGTCGGCATCGATATTGTTCATTACCTCAAACAATTGGAAATTTCCAATGACCAATGCTCTTACCCAGCCGCAGATTTTGAGGCATTGAGCCAATTCGTTCAGAAGCAGCTCAATTATCCGGCCTACGTTACGCCGGTCTTGGTAGGATATTCTTCGGGCGCGACGCTGGTTTATGCCACGCTGGTGCAAGCGCCGGCAACAACTTTTCGTGGTGCCATCAGCCTTGGTTTTTGTCCGGATTTGCCGATCACCAAGGCTTTTTGCAAAGGGAGTGGATTAGAATGGAAACCCGGTCCAAAAAGAAAAGGAATCAACTTTTTGCCGGCCGCCAATCTCGAAGTTCCGTGGATCGCTTTGCAGGGAACCGTTGATCAGGTCTGCAATCTCGATTCCACGGAGAATTACGTCAAGCAAATCAAGCAGGGTGAGATCGTTATGCTGCCGAAAGTCGGGCATGGATTTTCCGTCCCCCAAAATTGGCTGCCGCAGTTCAAGCAAGCCTTCGTGCGTCTCGTGGCGAAACCAGAAAATGATCCGGCGCCGAATGTGAACGCGCTGCAAGGCTTGCCGTTGGTGGAAGTTCCGACAAGTGGGCCGGCGACTAATCTAATGGCCCTTCATATCACCGGCGATGGCGGCTGGGGCGTCACCGACAAAGGCTTGAGCAATAGCCTCGCGGCAGAGGGCATTCCGGTTGTCGGGCTGAACTCGCTAAAATATTTCTGGACGAAGCGCACGCCGGAGGAAACCGCAAAAGCTGTGGAGCAGGTGTTGCGTTATTATCTTGCTGCTTGGAAAAAAGAGCAAGTGCTTTTTCTGGGTTATTCATTCGGTGCCGATGTGCTGCCGTTTGTCATCAATCGGCTTCCCGACGAGCTGCGACGCAAAGTGCAGCTCGTCGTTTTGCTCGGCCCGAGTCCCACCGCACAATTTGAATTTCATCTCAGCAGCTGGTTAGGAGAGGGACAGGCGAGTTCGGCTTTTCGCGTTCTGCCGGAATTGCAAAAATTGAAAGGCACGAAGATAATCTGCTTTTATGGCGATGAAGAGCGCGACAGCTTGTGCAAAACACTCGATCCCGGTCTGGCGAAATGTATCGAACGAAAAGGCGGTCATCGCTTAGGCGGCAATTACGCGCCAGTGGCGGAGGAAATTTTGCGCGAGGCGCGGTAATAAAGACAAGCGGGTGATCACCGGCGCCGCCAAAAATATTCCGCTCTTGCGCCGAAGCCAAAAATGTTTATCTTGATCAATGTGTTGGCATCTTGAAACTTTCTTTGAATAACGCTTATGGAAATCATCCAGCATTCGTTAGTAGAAATTGTGCTGCGCACCGCGGTCGTTTACCTTGTCATCCTGCTCGGCCTGCGCCTCACCGGCAAGCGTGAGGTCGGGCAGATGATGCCGTTGGATCTGGCCATGCTCATTCTGTTGGCGAACGCGGTGCAAAATGCGATGACCGGCCCCGACACCTCGCTTATCGGCGGCTTGGTCGCCGCGGCGACGCTTCTGGCCATGAATGCGGTGTTGACGCGCGTCGCATGGCGGAACCGGAAAATTCGCCGTTTCGTTGAAGGCACGCCGACTTTGCTCATCCGGCATGGAAAGATATTGAACGAGAATCTGGCGAAAGAAAAATTAGACCTCGACGACTTGCACCAAGCCTTGCGCGAGCACGGCATCGCCAGTGTCGCCGAGGTCGCGCTCGCCGTGCTTGAAATCGACGGCGCCATCAGCGTGCTCAAAAGCGACGA
>JAJVHT010000205.1:24753-33365 GCA_022072515.1 bacterium | reverse complement strand
CTCCAACTTCTTCAAGGCAAAAAGCTGCGAACAGCCGGTATTGAAGCCAATAACGTAGGCGGCATCTCCAAGCCCCAATTCTTCACGCCAACGCTCGCATTCCGCCAATTCGTTCGCGGTTAATTGCAACACATACTCATCGCGCTGATAATCAATTTCCCACGCCTCGGCGAGAATATCATTACCGGAACGTTTGTTGATCCGAAATTTGAAGTGATCATCAACGCCGAGACGAAAACCATATTCCGCGCCGGCATTGAGCGGGATGATCGCGCCGTTTGCATTGAACCCAAAACCGCGTTTGGTTTCGGCCGGCAGCGCATTCGTAAACGCAGCGGCGGGCCGGCTCTTGTCGGCGTTCAAAACCAACTCAAATTTTTGCTGCAACAAAATTATCCGATTCTCATCATTCCACTCGACGAGATGATCGATATACGGATTATTTTCCAGCAGTGGCAACGCACTTTTTCGCGTGATCCAGGTGAGGTGGCTGTTCGGAAAACTGCGTTTGATTGCCGGCAATTGCGCCGTCGTCGCCAGCACCGTCCCGAGAGCATCGAGATTGATCACCAATATTCGCGTTCCCATGGGAATCCGATCCTGGCAACCTTCGCAAAGCTTAAAAGGCACACAGGGCTTGTAGCCGGTAAACAAGCGGCAATCCGGAACAAGAGTTTTCGGCTGATATGGCGGTTTATTCAAAGTCAAATTGCTGCAAACGTTAACTGGTTCGCTGGTTGGCCGGTTAAAAAATCTATCGCAAAATGGCCAACGTCATCATGAATCGAATTTACAAGTTGTAAACTAACTTACAGATTTGGCGATTGAAGCGCAAGTAAAAAAAGCGCAGGCCACTGCGCCTCAGCGACGGGATAACTGCCCCGGCGCTTTAACTTATGGAACGCCGCAAAAGCGCCCGGGCAATATCTGTGCAGCTCATGTGAAGCCCTAAAATCTGTGTCGAAGCCCAAAAATCTGCTTGCTTTTTCAGAAAAAAAACATTATACTGCTGGTGCCATAGGACTCAGCTTTACTTTTTCGAATAAAAATTGGCCGACGAGAAGCGGCGCGGGGCTAAGCTCCGCATAAGATCCAGCTAAGCTGGGTCCTATGGCACCGTTTCTCCCGGCCATTTTTATTTTGTTTTCGATTTTCCACGGTAAAATGAGAATCGAAAACGGAAAGGGGTGGTTTATGCCGTACTGGATCTACTGTGACCAGCAAGCGCAGACCGGTGATCTTCGCCGTGTGCAGATCTTGATCAGCGACGAGCTATCGTTGCGCAAAGATTTGCGAGGCCCATTCAACTCGCTGCAAGAGGCCGTCAACATCGCGGAGACGCTGATCTGGAGCATTGTGACGGGCGTCATGGAGCGCTTGCGCACAGAGCAACCCCAGAAATTTGCCGTGTTCCCGTCGGGAAAACCGACCACCGACGAGTAGAAAACCGCAGCGGCGAAGTCGTCGCTGTGTGTTCTCTGCCTCAGCCGATCGTGCAAGGGACAATCGGGCAAAGAACGGCGGCACCGGTAAAATGGTGTCGCCGTTTTTATTTATCCGGCAGTTGCTTTTGAGATTGAAGATTGTTTAATCGGATACGCAAAAGAAAAAATTTAGCATGCGAGAAAAAGACTACTGATTCAAGCCGAGGGGTGAGGCTTTGGTTGAATACCAAATGACATTACCAGGAAAATGGGCATCTTCCCATAGCAAGCGGCTGTGGGCGGCGAGCCAGGTGTCAACGGCTTGGCGGCGTTCGGGCGGATACATGTCGTCGGTTAAAATAAAAAAAATACCTTCCTGTTGATTCAGCAAGCTTTCCAGCGCCGAAGGCGAAGTGTCATCTAAAAAAGATAAAACCCGCTCGCGGCTTGCCTCCTCGGCGAGATAGTAACGCGCGACGTAGGTCACATAGCCGGGTACCGGGACGATCATGTCATTCGCACGGCAATTCTTTTTGAGTTCGGCAAAACCAGTGCGCCAATCGGGGTTGCGGGGATGTTGATAATAATTGGCGAGAATGTAGGCATCGAGCAGGCAAAGCGCGCCCAGCACGGTTGTCAGGGTCAGTGTTTTTTTAAGGACGGGGCCGGCGGTTATTTTATCGGCAACCGTTGTCGCCGCCAATGCCAGCAAAAGCAACATGGGTGCATTCAAAAAATAAAGGTAGCGAAAAGTCAACGAGAAGAAAACAAAATGCGAGGCGATCCAGGCCAGGGTTAATGAAACGACCAGCAGCGTGCCCAGAAAAATAATGCTGTCCCGGCGTTGTTTCCAGGCGAGAAGCACGCCGCCGAACATGAACGCAGTGAAAATATATTTTAACCCGCGTTCCCACAATGGATCAGCCAGGGTGTTCGGATAAAAACTGTATTTCAAAAAAACAAGAACGAACATCACCGGATTGACGGTCGGCTGCTTGACGCCATAGCTGCCAATTTTTGCGGAAGCCTGCTGAACCAATAGCGGCACTGCCGGCAAGCAGCCTACCAGCAACACCAGCGTCGCCACCACGAAGGCGCGCTGTTGCTTGAAAAGCTGCGCTACTGCTTTGGCCCGCAGCAGATGAATAAGATAAAAGACAACCTGAGAGGCGATTAAAAACAGTGAAAAATAATGAACATAAAAATTAATGATGCTGATGCCGGCCCACCAAAACCAGTCGCGTTTCTGTTGGCGTTTATAGGCACGATAAAAAAACAACATGGCCAGCAGCGAGACGAGAAAGAACAGCGTGTACATGCGCGCTTCCTGGGCATAGCGAATTTGATACGCCGACAAGGTCAACAACAGCGTGGCGACAATCGCTTCGCGCGGTTTGCCAAAAATTTCCCGCGCCAAAAAATAAAACACCGGAATGGACAGGACGCCGCAAATCACGGAAAACAGGCGCAGCGCCTCCGGCGAATGGCCGAGCTTGACCATATAATGCAAAATAACATAATACGTCGGCGGGTGAATGTCCCACCCATACGAGGCTTTGATGATGTCCGGCACCGCCGCCAGCGCACGGTCGTAAGTGATAGTTTCATCCAGCCACGGCGAAGCCTTGCCCAGATACAGCAGTCGTAACGATGCGCCGATGAAAATGAGCAACAACACCAGCGGCCAGCCTGATAATTTCTGCATTGCAACAATTCCTTTGGTAATGAGTATGCTTCTCAATACCAACAATAAAACCGGTTAGCGTAACGATTTAGCGCAGAGGAAAGCCGCCAAGGTGAGAAAAAAAATTGAAGAGGACTGTAATCCGCAGGTTTTTGGCATCCGGCTTTTTCGAACCGTTTGGCTGATGACAGCCGTCGGATTGAAAAAGCCGGATACGGTGATCAAAAATTATTGCCCGATTTTAAAACCAGCCGGGACTCTGGGGGGATCTCTATCAATGATCGTTCCATCATCCGTTTCGCTGTACGTCCAGCGATTGAAATCATAAATGCCGACGCGGCCGTGCTTGCGCACGGTCATGACGCGGTTCTTCCACTCCACCACTTTTTCCCCGCGATTGGTGGTCACCTCCAAACGCGGGGTGGAACCTTGCCAATAGCGCTGGCCGTTGACATAAGTCTCCGTGCGGCTGCTGGCCGTATTATAGCGCGCTTCGATGCGGTCGCCTTTACTCGTGACAAATACCGGGCCGTCCAATTTCGCGCGCGTGAGCACGGCATTTTTGAATTCTTCAAACGAGCCATAATCAATGCCGATCCGCGCCACTTCGAGCGCCGAGGAGGCTGCGGTCTGCCGGATGGCGACGGCCACTTTTCCCTCCTGCGAAAAACGCCAGCTCTTACGACTGTCACCTTCGACGCGATCCCATTGGTTGGTATAAAGTGCTTCGTAGAGTCGGGTGTTGCCCACATTTACCAATAACGCATTTTTGTATTGATGGGCGTGCATGCCCATTTGCGAATAACACTCGCCGGTGCACGCCGCCGGATTCAAGTCATCATCATATTCATTCATCCACAGCCGAAAGAGCATGCCGGGGCGCGCTTGGGGAAAAGGGCCGGGATCGTTGCTGTGAATTTCCAACAGCCAATTCCCGTCATTGGGATTGCTGCCGAGCGTATAATCCTTGGCGATGAAAATATTGCGCTCGCCCTGCACGCTCGATTTCACCAGATGCCAATAATCGGCGGGTTCATCATCGTAGCGGCCGATATCTTCCATCACCGGTGTGATACGGTATTGCAAAATATAGGGCCCATCCGGATGGCCGTAATGCGTCGGATACATTTTTCCCCAATAACAATCCCAATACAACAAATGCCGGGTGCCATCCAGATGAAGCTGCATGTAAGAACGCCCCAACGGTCCGGCCATGTGATAATCGTTGGTGTTGACGACGTGTTCCAATTGAAAAAAATCCGTCACCAGCTTGGCGCGCCGGCGCATCTCCGGATCTTTCACCATGCGGCTGTCGGTCAGCGTCACCAAGGAATTGACGAAATGAATGCCATAATGCTCGGAGAACAACTCGCCCTGCAAGTAGCCGCCCTCCAACAACACCTCGAACCAATAATAAAGATAATCGCGCGCCAGCTCGTAAGAAGAATAAGTGCGGCCGCGCGTGTAGGTGCGGCCCTCATACGTGAAATTGGGCGGGCCGTATAAATTATCCGGCACATTGTATTTGACTTGCTTGGCAGGATCGTGTTGCGAAAGTACATATCGCACCGTCATGGTATTGATGCCGGTGTTAGCCAAAGTATTGCCGAAATAATATTGATCAGTTATCAAATCCTGCAAGCTGTTCCCCAGCTTCTGTTTTTCAGTCGCACGCAGCTTGTCGCCGAAGCAATAATACACTTGCACGCCCATCAAGGCGCCGGCATAGTTGCCGCTGTGCCAGGATTCATCGTTGAGGAGATCGTTAATGCCTTTCTGGATCACGTCATACCGCGCTTCCTCCTCGCCTTTGGCGAATACGGCAAAATAATTCCAGGCAGATTTATCAAGAAAATCCAGCAGTTTGCCGTCACGATCCATCCATTTCTGTTTCTCACGGTCAAAAATCGATTGCTGCGCGTGCGCGAATGAAACATACTGAAATGTTTGGAGCACCCAAACCACGGCAAAAAATAAACCGCGGTGCGCCCAAAAATGACGCCAAACCGTTTGGGGGACATTGGCACGAATACAACTTGATATCACGTTTAAATCTCCTGGCTACAAAAATTTATTTTTATGCGACAAAATCGTATGACTATAAAATAAAAAGCCAGAACTCTTTCAGGCAAAATCCATGCCTCAATTAGAGTAACTGGCTTTAATTGACTTATAAACAGTTGTTACAATTCAGATAGAATTCAACCCAGGCCGCGATTTCAGATTGGTACTGAAATTACACAATTGATCTTCCTCCTCGATTTGAAATTATCACGCGAAGAAGGAAGATCGAGCCTTGCCCTGCCGAGGCCCAGAGTTGACTTTTATAGGCGAAAACTTAAAGTCTAAACCACAGCCGCCGGTGCCGGTTCGGGCGTAAAGACTTCGCCATACCCATTTGATGAGGAGAATTTACTGTTTTGTCGCTGTTCTGCAAAATAATCGCGGACACGGGCAATGATGTCATCGAGCTTCACTTTGGGTGTATAACCGATCAATTTTTTGATCTTCGTCAGGTCGGGCACGCGCCGCGCCATATCCTCGAAGCCCTGCTCGTAAGCTTGCTCATACGGAATTTTGACAATTTCCGATTTGCTGCCGGTGATTGCTTTGACTCTTTTGGCCAATTCCATGATGGAGACTTCTTCGTTGCTGCCAATATTAAAAATCTGGCCAACCGCTTCAGGATGATTCATCAGCGCGGTAATCGCGTTGACCACGTCGCCGACATAACCAAAACAGCGTGATTGCGTGCCATCGCCGTAGACCCGAATGGGCTGATTGCTCATCGCGGCCTGCACGAAACGCGGCACGACCATGCCGTACTGGCCGGTTTGGCGCGGGCCGACGGTGTTAAACAAGCGCACGAGCACCACCGGCAATTGTTTCTCTTTGTGATACGCCAGCGCCAGAAATTCATCGATGGCTTTCGAGCACGAATAACTCCAACGGCTCTTGGTGGTGGGGCCGAGAATGCGGTCATCATCTTCGCTGAACGGCACTTTGCTGCTCTTACCGTAAACCTCCGAAGTGGAAGTGATAAGAACTTTCTTCTTGTAGCGGTTGGCGATTTTGAGCACGACTTCACTGCCCAAAATGCAGCGTTCGATCACCTCGACGGGGCGATTGACGATCAGCTCAACGCCGACGGCAGAGGCCAGATGATAAATCATGTCACATTCGCTCACGAGGCGATCCATGACGGCTTCGTTCATGATCGTTTCGATGGCAAAACGAAAATGCGGAAACTGGCGGATGTGCGCGATATTTTCCATGCGGCCGGTGGAGAGATCATCGATTATGGTCACGTTTTGCCCGCGCTGCAACAATGTTTCGGCGAGGTGCGACCCGACAAACCCGGCACCGCCGGTGATTAAAACATGCATGTGATAAACTCCTTTCGTGGTTATACGGAAAGCAATCGGCGTTTTAATTTGCCGAGCTGTTTTTTAACGTGAAAATAATAGCCGAGACCGTGCTTCATTTTGAACGCAAATTGCTCTAAAGAATCGCCCCAGAGAATTTCGGTGCGGCCAATGGCATAATCATCGGCCGGGCCGTTTTCATCAAAGGGCGGGCCGCCGCACGCGCCACGATAGCCACAGGCGCGCACGACTTTTTGCACGTCAGCGTTAAATTGGTTGAAGGGATAGCAGAAAAAATCCACCGGCCGGCCCAGGCGCGCCGTCAAACGCTGGCGGGAAATGCCAATCTCGGCCAGCAATTCGTCGCGTGTAAGCTCCGTCATGCGGCGGTGATCCAAACCGTGCGAATGAAACGCCCAGCCGGCTTGCTGCATCTGCAAAATTTCCGGCCAGGCCATAAAACTATTCCTTTCTTCCGTTGGTTTCGCCGGCACATAGCGCAGTAAATTACACGCAAGAAAAACCGTGGCGTGGAAACCATGCCGCTGCATAATCGGAAAAGCCCGGCTGTAGTTGCAGAAATAGCCGTCATCAAAAGTAATCACGCAGGGGTTGGACGGGACAGGAGAACCATGCTGGTAGTAGTCCAAAAGTTGGCCGAGGTGAATCGTCGTGAAGCCTTGATGCGCCAGCCAGCGCATTTGATCGGCAAAATTTTGCGGCGAAACACAAAACGACCGCCACTGCGCGTCCACTTCCGTATCGATGCGATGATACAGCAAGACCGGAATGCGCTGGCGCGTGTCTTCACGCGATGGCAGCATAAAGAATACTCATGAGAATCAGAATCAACAGCGCGTTGCTCACCACTTGGAAGGTTAAAATGGCGTTGATCATTTCACCGCCTTTGGGACCCAGTATTTGGCGGCAAATATTGACCACGCGCAAATACCACACCACCAGTCCGATTAAAATCGGCACACCACAAGCGGCCGTAATGGCAATCATCCAAACATGGCTTTGCAACGGCACCGCTTCCCGCACGACGGTGACGGCCAGAAAACCACCCACCACCAGCCCGAACGAAAAGAGGGCAATAATTTTTAAAATTTTTGCATTATCCAACTTGTTTCCTTATGAAATATGTCCACAGCCGTGTGAGACCGCGAATGACAAAAGAATACTTCAATGCGTTACGCCTCACTCCGGCGGTTTTGCCGCTGCCTGCATCGTCGCCAGCAATCCATCCAATTCCTGATAGGTGAGCCGGCGATCTTTCAGCGCCGCAAACATCTGCCGGGCAATGTTGCGAAAATCATCCTGGCTCACCCGTTGATACTGCATGGCGTTGGTAAAATCATCCAGCGTTTGAATAACGCGCTCGCGATTGTTGGTCATGTACGCATCCGGAAAACCGGCAAAAAGACTTTCCATATACCCCATCAAAAAATGATCGGCGGCGAATTCAAGGGTGGCCGCCGGGTTTTGCAGAATCAGAAAAACCGTTACGCCCATGAGCAGCAGCATGGCAACCACGCCGGCGAACAGGCCCTTCCAAAATCCGCGGCGTCCGGCCAGGTTGCGTTCAATCTCGAGAATCTTGACCTGCTTGGCGAGGTGTTGAATCTCGGGAGCTTGTTTAATGTTTTCACGTGTCGCTGCCATAAATTCTCTCAAAAAAGTTGCTATAATCGGCTTGCTTCGTACTCAAAACGAAAGAATCCAAAAATCTTCAAACAGTATGCTCAAGAAACAACGCTGCGCAACGGCGAAGACGGATAATCCAAACGGGATGGGGGTGCGTTTATTTAAACGGCTTTCGATTTTGAAATAATTGTACAGCAAAGCATTGAGTAAGAAAGGAGGAACAGACACCTGGCTTTGACGCGAGTTCCGCAAAAGTATTTTTCTGGCAATCCAAGCCACGCCGAGCAGAAGATTGTACCGGTAATAAACGTGGACCCGGCTAAACCCGGCCCGGCGCAAACCGTCATGAACCTCTTTTAACGTAAAGCGATGCACGCCGTGAACGTTGACATCGTGCTGACTGTGCAAAGCTTTGAATGCAGGCACTTGCAAAATCAAAATACCCTTTTCGGTGAGGAGCTGGCGCATTTCTCCAAGCACGGCGTCGAACGC
>JAJVHT010000205.1:0-24653 GCA_022072515.1 bacterium | reverse complement strand
TTGATCTCGGCGCGCAGAACAAAGGCGCGCGCCGCCATCAAAATAAGCAGAGGCAGCAGCGGCATGTGATAGCGCGGATGGGCAAAGACGAGCAAGTGCATGGCGGTATAATAAGCGATGAATAACAAACCGAATATATCAAAAGCGCGCAGCTTGGCGAAAAAATAGCCAAAACCAGTGCCGATGATGACAAGACTATAGACGCCGAAAATGGCAGCAACAACAAGCGCTATTCCAATAAACGGCACCTCGCCATAAAACTTGGAGAGGATTTGATTGATGATCATGCGTTCTTGTCCCCAAAAATCGACAAACCGGGCGAGCATACGGAGAAAAGTTGCACCGGGGTTGGCGAGCATATATTCAAAAGCCATGCGCGTGACGATATCATTTTTTTCGGTTTCGCTCAGCCCGTTCAGCTCCGGCAATAAGGTTTCATAATAATACTCTTCACCGATTTGCTTTTCATAAAAAAGGCTCGAAGAACGAATCAACGGCGCTTTCTCATTA
Organism: bacterium; assembly: GCA_022072515.1. Taxonomy (GTDB): domain Bacteria; phylum Zhuqueibacterota; class Zhuqueibacteria; order Zhuqueibacterales; family Zhuqueibacteraceae; genus Zhuqueibacter. The sequence goes on along the minus strand of JAJVHT010000205.1, from coordinate 24,143 downwards.
TTGCAGAGATAAAACGTGATGCCGCCGACCGCGGAAATCAATGTCGGTTGGCCATTTATCGCCGTGTTACGCGCGCACCAGGGCAAAATCGTCAAAATGAAACTGCCGGCAAAAATAGCCGCGGGTTTCAAAAAGGAACGGCGGGCGCGCCACCCCCAAATAGCGAGAAAAACCGTCATGATCGGGGCGGCATAAAACAGGGTGTCACGAATCAACGCGCAAACACCTAACGTGGCGCCGGCAGCGATAGCCCAGCCCCAATTCGGCTGCTGCAAGCACCGCAGCATCGCCCAGCAAAACAGACTGACAAAAAAGATACAACTTAACTCGGTGAGCAAAATGTTGCTATACCCGATAAAAGTTGGATAAAACGCAAAAATGGCGGCGACCGTCCGTCCGACGCGCTCGCCCCAGCCATCTTTGCCGAGGCGATACATCACCCACACCGTCGCCACGCTCAGCAACACTTGTAACAAGCGCGCGGAAACAAGCGAGGGGGTGCCGGAAAGCCGAAAGGCCAACGACATAATAAACGGAAAACCTGGCGGCCGAAAAGAAGTCAAGTGGCCTTTATAAGAAAATTCATTATGCGTCGCCAAATTTTGGGCGAGCTCGACATATTCCGCTTCATCGGGGAAAAACAATCCACTGTTCACGCCCAAACCCAACACGATCAGACGAGCCACCAAAGCTGCGGCCAGTAAAGCAAGAAGGTAACGCCGGCTGCTGGACTTTGTCGCCGACTCCTCCACACTCGCGACTGGCGGTTGGGCGAGCGAAGTAAAAACATTTTCCATAAAGCAACCCCTTGATAAAAGATCAAGAGCAAGGTGTAAACGCCAACGCCCATATTCACAGCGGCGATTTCCCTGGTGAAGTGAATTGTGCTTCGTCCGTGAAATTTCATTTGATTGGGGCCAAATGCTAAAGCCTTACACGCCGTAAACGTCATTTACTGTATGGCGTGCTATTGCGCCACCCGCAAACCTTTGGGCGGCTGCGGCGGTGTCCGATCACGATTCGGATCGCTACCGCGATAAGCGAATTTGATCGCATCGGCCATAATCGGCCCATCCGTATTGTTATCGAATGCAACCTGTGCATGCTGCCCGGTAGTCAAATAATAAACGCCGAGTGAGTTCCAGCGTCCGGAATTTTGGGATTGATCGACCACGACAACTTTTTCGCCGCCGTTGTATTTGATGTTATACTTCACATTGGTGGCTTCGCGGACAGCGCCCGGTGAACCGCCGAGGTAGCCGTGCCATTCAAAAATTTCATAGTTTCCGGCGAGTCCGATCGTGGGCCGAAACAGCGCGGTATTCGTGCCGGTTCCTTTCGTCGTCGTCGCATAGCCGTAGAGCGTCGCCGGGTCGTTCGGATCTTCAAAATAACGATCCCGCAGCGTGTAGTGATCGCCGCCGCTTTGATCAAAAGCGCTCGGCAGAAATTCCCAACGTCCGGTCAGCTCGGCCTGTTGGCTGCTCGGGGACGTGGCGTGATGCCAATTATCAACGATGATATCGGCAACGACTTCGCGCGGCGATTTCAACAAGATCAACGAAGTTCCGGTAACCGCGCCGGCGTTGTCGTGAATTGTGCTCGTCTCCCCGGCCACGGTTTCGCTATTAAATTTGGCGCCATTATTCACCGCCGGATCTTGGCCGCCGCGAAAGTGGTAATACGGGCCGGCATAACCGCTCAAGCGCGCCAAATCGCCATCCGACACGTTTTGTGGCGCTCCACTGCCGTTGAACACGACAACGCCGTTATCAAAAAAGCGCACCCACAAGCCGCCGGAGCCGCCGGCGCCCTGACGTATACGTTGCGCGTCCGATGTCGGATAACCCAAATCTATTTCGTATTCGTCGTACCAGATCGTATACATGTGCTCTTCGGGCGGAGAAAATGAAAAATAACCATCGCCAAGCAAAGTAAAACCGAGCCAAAAACGCATTTGCCGAAAATTATTGCGCGGCATGGTGGCATCGTGGCCGGGCACGCCGGGCGAAGTTTCGCCGTCGATGAGAACCACGTGCGGCGCCGGCGCCTGGTGCATGAAATCATGATACGTGCTGAGATTATAATCGACATCACCCAACGAGTAAAAAAACACCGAGTGTTCTTTCAACATGCCGTTGGTGTAATCCCAGCCCCAGTTATGCATGCCGCCGCTGTTGACGAGAATCGCCTTGTCCGCTCCCATGCGTTGGCGCAAGTCGGCGAGAATTTTATTGATGCCGTTGGTAATGTGCCCGGAAATCCAATCTTCCCCGTGCTCTTTGAAATCGTTGACGCCGTTGCGATCGTAATCGATGTCACCATTCGCGCTGTACGGAAAATTCCACAAACCGTCCGTTGCAATTCCGTCGTAATAATTTAAATCCACATAACTGAGATGCCACTCGGCGACGACTTCGTTGTAACGTTTGCCGGCCCATGGGCCGCTGGTGGCGCGCGGGCAAAAGTCGGTCAAATCCATGTAATTGTCGGTGTCAAAATAAAGCCGCACCGGCGAGCCATTCGCATGGCGTGTTTTCCACTCCTCCGGAACATCCATGCCGTAACTGCCCGGTCCGGCATTCCAATCTCGCGTCGGCAAAATCACCGTATTCGGATTCAACGCTTTAATCGATTGCGCAAAACCGGTTCCCCGTGCGCCGGTGTCGATGAGATCGAAGCGCGCATACCAATCCGGCACGGCGCCGGACCATTGAAAGCTGGCGATGCGCGGATAACGATGATTCGGAAATCCTTTAACGGAACTGGGGCGCGTGGGTTTACCATTCGCCGGCTTCGGTTCACTCGCCCAAATCGGTATTTCTCGCCATAAGATCGTCACCAAAACCAACAGAATTGTCGAAAACCAAACAGCGAGAGGGATCACCCGGTAACGGCCAATAAAATTTCTTTTCATTTCCATATTAAGAACCTTCCTTGGAGTAAACAAAGGAAAACCGTCGTTTCACCTTGTTACGGCACATCAGTTTGCCTTTCAGCGCGTGCCGAGAGCAATTTCAAAAAACGTTTCGTTGGGTCGATTGGTGAGCGAACAATTTTTCCTTATGTTAATTTTGAATAGAATTACAATTCCAAATAGCAAACCAATCCTAAATTGCAATTATCGTGCCTTTAAAAATTTCATGCATGGCGCAACAAAGGGTGAATGATAAATATAAAAGAATGAATATTCTAATCAAATTTATTTTATTTAAATTTTTGCAACATTTTACCGTTGAATTGCGAAAATGTACGACAAAGAAACAACTATTTCAAGAGGCGACTGGCCAACAACCAGTCCGCTTGCGAGAAAACCCGCACCAGCAGCAATGCGCTTAAATAAATAAGCAAGGCCAGCGGCAGGAGAAACCAAATTTTGAGCTGCGGAAACGAAGCGAGGAATACCGCCATACTCCCTGCCGCCGCCAGAAGTTTGACGCCGCCCAGCCATAAACTTTTCGGCTCGAATTTGAGCACCTGCCGAAACACAAATGGAACTTGCAAGGCCACATAAACGAGAATGGCCATCACCGCGGCCCAAGCCGCGCCCAAATAACCCCAGCGCCCGATCAAGAACCAATTCAGAATCACATTGGTCAGCATGCTCACCGCGTTCACGAAAAGATCATAACGTTGATTATTGCTGGCGACAAGGGCATACGCAAAAATTTGTGAAACGGCATACGGCGCCACCACCCAAATCAGAATTTGCAACACCGGCGCGGCAGCGGCGTATTTGGCGCCGTAAATCAGCTCAATGATTTGGGGCGCCAACAAGGATAGGCACAACACCACCGGCAGAATCATCACCAGCAGAAGCTGCAATCCCTTTTTGCAGGCAAAATCAAAATTGCCGCCGGCTGCTCCCGTCGTGTGATAATAATTCGAGATGATTGGAAACAAGGAATTGACGAAACTGTCAACCACCACCAGCATAATCATCAAAAACCGGTAGGCGGCGCTGTAAATTCCGACCGCCTCCAGCCCCGCCATTTTCGAGAGCAACGAAACATCAATTTTCCAGTAGATCGTCACACACATCATCGTCAACGCAAAAACCCGGGCTTGGCCAATGAGTTGGCGGAGGGAACGCCAGATGCCGGTTTCGGTGCGCAGAATTTTTCCCGGAAAGGGACTCACGTAACGATGAATGTACCAGTAATAAAAAGCGGCTTTGATAAATTTGCTCACCACAAAAACCCCCACCAGCGCCAGCAGGCCATCGCCTTTGAAGAGAAAAAACAAACTGACGATAACGCGCAAAACATTTTCGAGAACGGCACTGTAGCCGACAATATGCAAACGCTCGATGCCGGCAAGCACGCCTTCACAAACATCGGCCAACGCGGCGGCCAACAGCGACAGGCTCACCACAACGGTTGCCCAAAACACCAACGGACTGTAATCGAGCACGGCGGTCAGGGCGATCAAACCGAACATGCTCAACAAAGCAAACGGCAGTACGATCAAGCTGCCGCGCCAAAGATACCGCCAAAGTGAATCGTGCTGCTGCGCCACGTTGCGCGTCAGCAAATTTTTCAAGCCGAAGCCTGCGAAAATTTGAAAAATGGCCTGATAGTTAAACACCGTTGAGTATGCGCCGAGGCCATCGACCTGCAAAACCCGGCTGATGGTCACAATCAAATAAAACGACAAAATCGGCTGCAGCGCATTCGCGATGATCAGCACGGAGGTGTTGCGAAAAAGTCGGCGCAGCGTGCTCATCGTTGGCTTCCGGCGCTTCCACTTTTGCGGGCGTAAAATTCGGCATAAGTCGATTCGAAGCGGGCCATTTGATATTCGAGAGAAAATGAGGTTTCGACCGTGTGGCGGGCGCGTTGGGCAAAGCGCTGCCAGTGCGTGCGTTCGGCAAGACTGCGCAGCAGCGTTTCGCGCAAAGCGGCCGCATCGCCGGGGGCGACCAGATAGCCATTTTCGCCGTGCTGCACCACTTCCGGAATGCCGCCGACATCGGAAGCAATAACCGGTTTTCGGCAAGCCATCGCTTCGAGCAAAACATTGGGCAAGCCTTCCGAAATGGAAGGCAACACAAAAAGATCGATTGCATTCAGCAAATCGTTCACGTCATGGCGCGCGCCCAAGAATGTCACGTGTGCACTTATGGCAAGTTGCTGCGCCTGCGCCTCCAACTCGCGGCGTAAAGCGCCGTCACCAATCAGAATGACATGGACTTGCGGATACTTCTTCACCACTTCGGGAAGCGCTTCGAGGAGATAACGATGGCCTTTGGGCGGCTCCAGCCGCGCCACCACACCGAGGAGAATCGTATCGGCAGCGACGCCAATTTCAGCGCGTTTGGCCGACACTGCCGCTTCCCCATTGGAACGAAATTTTTGCAAATCGACGCCGTAGTGAATGACGCGAATCTTATCTTCGGGAATATGGCGCCGACGGATCAACGACCGTCTGATTTCATCGGAAACCGGCACAATGACATCAACCCATTTCATCGCCCATTGATAGCCAATGCGGCGCTGCAAATTATTATGAAACGGATTGCCCTCGTGCGACACCGTTTCCCACGAGAGCACCACCGGCACTTTGGCCAACGTGGCGGCAACCGGGCCGACGATATCCGCCCACAACAGCGTCGTTTGCACGACGTCAATTTGACGTTGCCGCATTAACTTTGCGAGCCGCCACACCGGCACGGGATCGAAGGCAAAACGGCGGGGAAAATGAAAAGTTTCGACGCCAAGCTGATTGAATTTTTCCGCCAACGCTCCCAACGGGCCGACATTGGCCAGCATGACTTCAAAATTTTTTTTATCGAGATGCGCAATCAACTCCACCAATTTATTCTCCGCGCCGCCCATGCGAAATCCATCAACCACCTGCAAAACGCGCAAACGGCGGGAAAATTCATGCCGCAGCCTCGGGTGTGGCGGCGGCAATTCAATCGTCACATGAGCGCCGATTTCGGCGAAAGGCTTTTGCCGATCGGCAGCGACCAGGGGAGTAATCATCTCGGGATGTGGCGTTGTCATTTTAAAAAATTGCGGAACACGAACCCGCGTTTCACCGGGTGAACAAGCTATTTTTTTACCGCCGGGCGCCGGCGTTGCAAAACTTCGGCAAAAATAGCGAGCATCTGTTTGGCGTTATTATCCCAATTCCATTTTTGCTCGATATCGCGCCGGGCTCGCGCGCCGACGCGTTGGCGCGTTTCGGCCGAATCAACCAAGGCCACGATTTTTTCTCGCAGCTCGCCATCGTGATCCGGGTCAAATAAAAATCCATTCACGCCGTCCTCGATAATTTCACTTACCTGGCCGACGCCGGTCGCCAGCACAGTTTTGCCGGCAGCCATGTACTCAAAAATTTTCATCGATGAGGCGTACCAGAAATCGAGTTTGGGATAAGGCGCCAGCACGACGTCCATACATGACAGATAACGCGGCACTTCGCTGTGCGGCACCGTCCCGGGCAAAATCACCCGGCTGGCATGCTCGCCGGTTTGCAGTTGCTCGCGAAAAAATTCTTGATTCTTGCCGCCGCCGACCATCATAAAACAAACATTCGGCCGGGTGCGCAAAACATGACGCGCGGTATCGATCAAACTCTCAACGCCGCTCCAGCCGACAAGCGAGCCAATCCAGCCGACAACAGTTTTATCCGCCAAATCATGCTGTTTAACGAATTCATGGTCTTTCGGGAGCGGGCGAAATTTCTGCGGATCAGCGGCATTGGCGATGACATGCATTTTCTCGGCCGGGATGCCCCGTTCGGCATAATAATTTTTCAGCACGTTGGAGATGACGATGACGGCATCGGCAGCGCGGAGGTTCGCAAGCTCGATGTGTGTAGGTAACGGGCCCAGATGTAGATAATTTTTCCCGTAAAAGGTGACGTGCTCGTAAGTTGGCGGGCAATCGGCTTCGACGACCAACGGCAGATTCAACAAACGCGACAACCACAAACCGGAAAAATAATATAACTCCAAACGATTGAAAAGAACATCGGGCTTTTGCCGTTTCAAAATGGCATACTCCTGCCACAAATAGGGCGCATTGCGCGCGAGGCGTTTCGGCTCATGCAAATAGCGCTGCAATTGCGGTTTCAAGCCGGCCCGGATTTTATCAGAGAGCGTCGGTTGCGCGGCCGGTTGCGGCGAGCGCCATTCCAAATGCGCCGTATGTCCGGCGCGATTGAGCGCGGCGATGAATTCCTTCGCTTTAATCGCTGAGCCGGCCGAGATGCCGTCGATGTCCCAGAGGTAATTGAAATAAGTAATGACCACGAAAAATTCTCAAAACAATGATAAATTTTAAATTGAAAATTCTCAATTTAAAATTTTTACTCTTGCCCCTCCCCTTTGACCAGAAACGGCCCCAGCGCCAGATAATCCAAATGGCCGAGCTGAAAAGCGCGAATCGCATCGTCCGGCGTGCACACAATCGGCTCTTCGTGCATGTTGAAACTGGTGTTAATCACGCTCGGAATACCGGTGCGTTTGAAGTACTCTTTAACAATGCGGTAATAACCGGGGTTGGTCTTCTCATCGATCAATTGCGGGCGCGCGGTATGATCGACATGCACCGCTGCCGGCGATTTCGTGCGCATGAAATCAGTACAATCAAACGTAATGGTCATGAATTTCGCCGGATATTCCGCGCCGTTCAAATTTTTATAGCACGTGTGCGCCTCTTCCGCCAACGTGACCGGGGCGAACGGCATAAACTCGGTGCGTTTCAGGCGATCATTGAGCCACTTATTGACCGCCGGATCGGTCGCGGGATACATGATGGTGCGATTACCCAGCGCCCGCGGGCCGTATTCCATCGCGCCGTCGCAGCGCGCCACGACCTTGCCCTGGGTGAGCAACTCCGCCACTTTCACCGAGATATCACGATGATGCTCGAACGGCACACCGCGTTTGCGCAGCGCGTCTTCCATTTCTTTTTCAGAATAATCCGGACCGAGATAAGCGTGCGGCAAATCACTACCGGTCGAGCCGTTTTGATTGATATCATAATACAACGCCCCCCCGGCGCAAACGCCGCCGTCGCCCATGTTCGGAAAAATGAAAATGCGGCTGACGCCCGGGACTTCAAAAACACGCTGATTCAATTTCACGTTTGCAAAAATGCCGCCGGCCAAACACACGTGATCGACTTGATAACGCTCGAGGGCGTTTTTGACCAATTGCGTGACAACTTCCTCGAAGCGGCGCTGAAAAGCCGCGGCGATATCTTCGCGTTTGTGATTCGCAATCAAATCACGCATCAAGCAATTCTGGCCGAAGGGCATCTTCTTGTGCCAAAGCTTGCCCATCATGTTCGGCGTATGAACCTCGAGACCGTCGCAAGCCAGCAAACCTTTGATGCGGTCGTAAACGGGCGAATGCGGATCGCCGAAGGCCGCGAGGCCAAGAATTTTTCCCTCATGCCGCCCGCCGCGGAAGCCGAGCCAATTCGTGAGGCTTTGATAATAATGGCCGAGCGAGTTCGGATAATAGCTGCGATGCACCGGCGTCAATTTTTTGCCCTCACCAATGCAAACCATCGTCGAGACAAAATCGCCCCACGCATCGGCGGTGATGACGAGGGATTTCGCAAAACCGCTGGTGTAATAAGCCGAGGCCGCATGGGTCAAATGATGCTCGACGCGATGCAATTGCGCGTGCGGAAACATATCGCGGAAGCGCTTTTCGTACTTGCGGTAAAGAATCGCCATGCGCGAATACGTTTTCATCAGCAAGCTGCTGGAAATGAAAAGTTGCCGCGCGCGGTCGCCCAACGTGGCTTCGCCGTTCACACCGGCAAAGACGCTTTGCGGATATTTGGGAAAAATATTTTTGAGGATGTCATCGCCTTTGCGCAACTCGGGAATCACCACGTGCTTGATGTCTTCCTTTTTCAAACCGGTAATATCCAGCACCGCCTGAATCGAGCGCGTCGGGAATTGCGTGTCCATTTTGATACGAGACAGGCGCTCCTCGCTGATGGCAGCCAAAATTCGTCCATTTTTGACAATGACTGCACCGGTATCGTGTCCCTGGGTAATTGCTAAAACGGCCATCGGATCTCCAAAACGTAAAAAAACCTAAAACGTAAAAGTGTAAACGAATCAGTAGACAATTAAATTTTAGTGCGCCAGCCGCTGATACACTTCATGAATCTTGTGATAATGCACTTCGGGATCGAATTCGCGTTCGGCGGTGGCGCGTCCGGCTCGGCCCATGGCGCGCAGGGCCTTTTCGTCGCGCAGCATTTCGTTGATCATGCGACTCAACCCGGCGGCATCCTTCGGCGCGAACAAACGGCCATTCACGCCATCTTCGATCAGCTCCGGCATGCCGCCCAGCGCTGTCGCCAGCACCGGCCGGCCCATCGAAAACGATTCGTAAATCACCAGCGGCGAGTTGTCATACCACTCGCTCGGCACAACGACGAATTTCGCGCGCGAGACGAGCTGAGTCAATTCTTTGCCGGATTTCGCTCCGGTAAAAACGACGTTGGACAATTGGTGCGTGGTGGCAAATTTCTCCAACTCGGCGCGCTGCGGCCCGTCACCGATGATCAACAATTTCGATTGCTGGACTTGCGGCATGGCCTGCAACAGCGTCAAGATGCCTTTCTCTTCAGACAGACGGCCATAATAAACAAAGTAATCATCGAACACCTCGGAGAAAGGATACTGCCGCAAGTCAATCGTATAAAACTGATGCCAAATGCGCGGCGCTGCAACGCCGCTCTCGCGAAATTTTTCGCCAAGAAATCGGCTCGGCACGTGAAAAAGCTGGATGCGATCGTAAATCTTCATCCATTTGTGCAAGTACGACTCGAAAGCAACCAACGCGCTCGCGGCGACGGAATCTTTATGGCAACGCTCCCACACCGCATGATAAAAATTACCAGCGACGCATTTTTCACAAATCCGGTTTTCCCGCATGACCAATAACCGATAACTCGGGCAAACCAATTTATACTGATGACACGTCTGTAACACGGGTATATCATAACGTTGCAACGCATGCAAAATCGAGGGCGACAACTGGTGATCGATCATGTGCAAATGCGCCACATCCGGCTTGACGCGCTCGATCACCCGCGTGATGGCCGCTTTCGCTTCCGGTGAATACAGCACCCGGCTGATGATTTTCGGAGCTTGCGCCAGCTTCTGCAGCCGGTTGTGCCCATTGAATTCGATGTTGCTGACGAAATAATCCGCCCATTCCGTCGCGAAGTTATCCGGATGTTGCATCGAGAACGGAATGACTTGATGGCCATGGCGCTCGAGAATCCCTTTGAGCTCGAAGTAATAACGCTCGGCGCCGCCTTTGATGAAAAAATATTTGTCGACCATCAAAATTTTCACGTTCGCCTCCTCGGCGGCCACGGGCGGCGAACAGATTCCGGACCAGGCGTTACTGTTGCTTCCGGTGTGACTCGCGCTGAAACAGGTTGTTCATTTTCAAGCGCCGGCGCACCGTTATTCACCATCGCATTTTGTTTAGCTTGCATCGCCTCACGACGCTGGCGCATCTGCAACTGCCGTTGTGCAATCGTGTGGCGCCGCTCCATCAATTCACTTGCAAATACTATACCGGTAATCAAAAAAAGCTGATTGATGGTTTGCTCGTTGTGAATATCCGGGCTGGCGGCAAAAGAAATAATCATTGCGATGATCGACATGGCGCTGCCGATGGCCATATTAAGCGCCAAACCATGATTCGAACGAAACATGCGAAAACAGATGAGGCACATCTGAATAAGAATTAACGAAAACGCCGTGATGCCGATCACCCCACTCTCAGAAAAGATCAACAAGTAGGTGTTGTGCACCATTTCCGAAAGCAGCGCCGTTGGATATTCCTTGATGGGCACGACGTAACGCGGAGAATTAAGCTCGTAATTGCCCGGGCCAACGCCGAACATCAGATTGTCCTGGATCAGCCGCCACGCCACTTGGCCGAGATAAATGCGGCTCAAAGCCGCAGTCTTGCGCTCTTCGCCAAATTGGGCGAGGATTTTATCGGTGTATTTCAAGCTGAACGCGAGACATAAAACGATACCAGCCGCGATTGGCCATTTAACTTTCGGACGCAGTTTGCTCTTAAAAAACGTGAACAGCAGCATGAGCACGATGACGGCAAGAAAGCTCAACCATGGGCCGCGCGCCAAAGTCGCATAAAGCGCCAAAAAACCGGCGCCGAGGGTGCCGGCAAAATAGTAGGTATCCTTCTTTTGCGGCGGCCGGTAAAAAATCAGCAAACGCAGAGCAATCGGCAGAATCATGATAAGATAATTGCCGAAGTAGCTCGGTACATAAAACGTACCGTAGGCGCGCCACCATTCCGGACGATACAGCCGCTCGCCGAGAAAATCCAATCCCAAACTGCCGCGCCGCCATTGATAAACGCCAAGCAGCGATTCGAACGCGCATCCGGCGAGCAGGATGTAAATTGCCGCCCGCAAATCTTTTTCATGGGTGAGAAAATTCGCACAACAAACAAAAATCAAATACCCGCGAATCCATTTACTGACTTCGGCATAACCCACGCCCGCATCAAGCGCCTTTGTTGAGGTAATACACATCCATAAGATGAGAATGAACGCCGGGATCGAAATTTCTTTGAAGAAAAACCGCACCGGCTTGCCGGCGGCAAAACCTAAACCCAACGCGGCGATGATCGCGAAATCGACGAGCAGCACGCCGGTGTAGTTGTAAAAAATCCAGCCGGTCGGAAAAACATAAAATATGGTCAGCAACATCATGGTCGTGCGCAGTTGGTTGCGGCTGCCCAGAACCCAGGCCGCACTCACCAGACCGGCAATCATAAAGAAAAGCCATTTAACCATGCGCCGCCTCGCGATTGATAAATTTTTGCAAAAGGTCTACTAGACCACTGGCCACAGCGATGCTCAGTAATGGCAAAAGTGGAATGCGATAGCGCGCCACCGCCAAGGTCGCCGCGTGGACCAGAGTATAATAACAAACGAACGCCAACAACATTTTCACCGTTTCTGCACGCCAGTGGCATTGCCGCAAGCCCTGCAGCGCCAACACTAACATCGTGTAATGCGTGACAAACAAAGCGCCGAACACCAGCCAGTTGCGCTGCCGGGCTTCGCCATGGGGCACGTCTTCATAAACCCGCAGCCAATAGCGAAAAATCTTGCGCACAAAAAGCCAAGCGTGTGATACGGGTTCCGCCCAAATCATGCGTTTGGCGTCCGCGAGCAATATGCGGTCGCGCGTGATGAGATCGACGTCGCCGGCGACTTCAAACAATTTTTTTTGCGTTTGCTCATAACGATATTCGCCGTCGAACTCGAGGTAATTGCCCGTCCACAACACATCGCCGGAACCGGTGGCCACGGGCAGGAAAACGCGAAAATGCAGATAATTCCGCAGCGTCCACGGCAGCATCGTCACGACCATGCCCGCAACAACAAAAGCCCAACGGCGAAGCCACCACCATCGCTGGGAGGAAAGCATCATGACGGCCAAAAAGAAAATCGGCAACTGCAACGTGACGCCACGGCACAATGTCGTCAAGCCGAGTAACGCACCGGCAACAAAAAAATGCACCGGCTTTTTTGTCGCGAGGGCCTGCGCCGCCAACAAGAGTGTCGCGAGCAGCAAAAAAATAAACAACGTTTCGGTGTAAATAAATCCGGTGATGCCGACAAGTTCCGGATGCACAGCGCAGATCAACGCAGCCAACAGCGCCATCACCGGGCGGGTGCAACGCTTCGCCAGGAAATAAACGAACAGCACACTGGCACTACCCAGTACAACATGGATAATTTTGACGACGAACAAGTTTTCGCCGAAAATTTTGAAGATGCCGGCGAGAAAAAACGGATAAACCGGCGCGACGTAGGCGGTCGGTTTGGCCCACATCTCAAAACGGCCAGACTCCAGCAGGCTGCGCGCGAGATGCAAGTAATTCGCGGTGTCCATGCTGTTGGGGTCACCGAGCTGCGGCAGGGCGATGATCAAGAGCAGGCGCAGCGTGAACGCCAGCCCGACGATGACGCCCAGTGTCACAGGCCGCGGCCACTGCTCGATTTTCTCAAGCCAATTTGTGAGCTTCATTCCGTCTGGCCCGAACTCCGGCGCAAGCCCCGCAGCTCTTCCTGCAAAATTCCCACTTCTTGCGCGAGGTTTTTGTTCTGCTCGGACAACCGGGAAATCACGACGGTAAAATGCAGGAACATTAGCATCGCAAAAAAAGCGGCGATGATGAACAGCGCCGTGGGCGCATAATAAACGCCGAGCAGCGCGGCCGTCTTTTCCAACAAATTGCGCCACAACGACAGCACAATCAGCACAACAGCGGCGCAGAACCACAGCAGCGAGTATTTCTCCAGCATTTTTCGTTTGCGAATCAATTCGAAGATAAATGCGGAGATGGCCAAGCTGCCGCACACGGCAAAAATCTGAATGCGAATGCTCATGAGGTCATCACCCGGCTTTGGGGTAAGTTTTAAAAACATCCACGACGATGGCGAGCAACACTTTCACCATGTAATAAGCGGCATGTAGCGAGCTGATCGAAGATTCGCCGGCAAGACGCTGCCGCATTTTCACCGCCGACTCTTTCAGGCGAAACCCGTTGCGCCCGAGAATCACCACGGCTTCCGGCTCCGGATAATCGCTGGGATAATGCGCGCAAAGAAATCCGATGGCGCGGCGGTTGAAGGCGCGAAAGCCGGAGGTGTTGTCGGTGATGCGCTGGCCGATCAGCATGGAGTTGACGGCGCTGAAAATGACCATGCCCAAACGCCGCATAAATGGCGTGCGATAGTGGTGCGCGCCGAGATAGCGGGAGCCAATGGCGACGTCTGCTTCCCGGCTTTGCAGCGGCGCGAGGAGATGTGGAATTTCCGAGGGCACGTGCTGCCCGTCGCCGTCGATTTGGATGGCCACGTCGTAGCCGTGTCGAAATGCAAATTTGAGGCCGGTTTGAACCGCGCCACCGATACCGAGGTTGAACGGCAATTTGATGACGCGGGCGCCATGCGCGCGCGCCACTTCCGCGGTGCGATCGCGCGAGCCATCGTCAATCACGACGACGTCCAGCCCCAACCCCGAGCCCAGAATATCTTCCACCACCTGTCCGATATTGCTTTCTTCGTTCAACGCCGGAACAATGACCAAGCGCTTGCGCAGTTCATCCATGAATTCCACTTTATTCGAAGCGCCTCCTTGTCCTGCTAATGAATGCTGCTGCACGATTTATATCTTATTTCTTTACGATGCTTTTTGATAAAACTCGCGTATGGTTGTGACTAAAAATTCGATTTCATCCTCACGCATTTCCGGATAAAACGGCAACGAGACGATTTCACGCGCCGCTTTTTCCGCTTCCGGCAAAGCTCCGGCGGGAATATGCAAATCGCGATAGGCTTCTTGCAGGTGCACCGGCACCGGATAATGAATGATGGTTTGAATGCCGCGCGCAGACAAAAACGAGCAGAGCTGATCGCGTTCCGCCGAGCGAATGACATACAAATGGAAAACATGCCGCCCCCAGGCGGCTTGCATTGGCAACGTAATCGGCAACCCTTCCAACCTGGCATTAAAGCGTTGCGCTAATTGGCGGCGACTCTCATTCCATTTTTCAAGATGCACGAGTTTCGCGCGCAACATTGCCGCTTGCAATTCATCCAAACGGCTATTAAAACCTTTGGTCGCGTGGTAGTAACGCTTGGTTTGGCCATAATTGCGCAACAATCGCAGGCGCTGATCAATTTCCGGATTGTTGGTGCACACAAAACCGCCGTCGCCATACGCGCCAAGGTTTTTGCTCGGATAGAAGCTAAAACAGCCCGCATCACCGAGGGAGCCGGCCCGAACAGAGCCATATGTTGCCCCGTGTGCCTGGCAAGCGTCTTCGATCACTCGTAGATTATGTCGACGCGCGAGGGCAAATAATGACGTCAAATCTGCGGTTTGGCCGTACAAATGCACCGGCAGCAAAATTTTTGTGCGCGGGGTAATCGCGGCTTCGACCTGGCGCACATCCATCGTGTATGTCACCGGATCGATGTCAACCAGCTTTGGAACCGCATTTGCGAACGAAATCGCCGAGATGGTTGGCACCGCCGTGTTCGGAACCGTGATGACTTCGTCGCCGGGCTCCACGCCACAAGCCAGCAACGCCAGGTGCAACGCTTCGGTGCCGGAACCACATCCGACGCCGTGTTGCGCGCCAAGATAATTCGCAAACTCATGTTCGAACGCTTCACCTTCTTCGCCCAAAACAAACCACGCCCGATTAAAGACGCGGGCCTGCGCGGCATCAATTTCATTTTTCATCGCCAGGTATTGGCGCGAGAGATCAAGAAACGGAATATTCATCATGCTTGCGGCCAGTAATGTTTTTGATGTTGCTGAAAATAAGCGACCGTTTTGCTTAAGCCCGCTTTTAATGGGGTTGCCGGCTGCCATCCTACGAGAGAACGAATTTTTTCATAATTGCCATAATAATCGCCAATGTCAATTTTTTTCTTATTTTCTGGAAACGGCACAATCGTGTACGATCCGGCCCCGGCAACTGCAATCAAAGTTTTGACAAAATCAAGATGGTTAAAAACTTCCGAACTGCCAAGATTAAACGCTTCACCATTCGCCCGATCATCCGCGCCAACCAACAGAAAGGCTTCGACCACGTCATCAACGTAATTAAAATCACGCCGCTGTTTGCCGTCGCCGAAGATCTTGATTTCCTCGCCATTCATTGCCTGGCGAATGAACACGCCGACGAAGCCCTGGCGATTGTGCTTCATCAACATCCGGGGGCCGTATGTATTCGTCAACCGCAAGGAACAGGCGCGAATGCCATAAACATTATTATACAACAAATGATACATTTCGCCAGCGATTTTATTGATGCCATTCACATCCGTCGGCAGCATCAGATGGCGTTCATCAACCGGCAAATATTGCGGCTTGCCATACTGCTGGCGCGTGGCGGCAAAGACAATCTTCACCTCCGGGTTAAATCGCCGGCAGGCTTCGAGAATCGACAATTGGCTGCGGCAATTGATTTCGAGATCCGTGTACGGATCTTCCATGCTGTCGAGATGGCTCACCTGGCCCGCCAGATTGAAAATGTAATGCTGGCCGCGCACGAGATAGTTCATCGTCGGCGCCGTGCGCACATCGGCAATGTTGATGCGAATGCGATCTTCGTAACCGTGCAGGTTAAAAAGATTGCCGCCATAATCGTCGATCAACGAATCGATCACCGTGACGCACGCCCCCATCTCCGCCAGCCGTATGGCGAGGGTTGAGCCAATAAAACCCAATCCGCCCGTGACCACGACTTTCTTACCGCGATACGACTTCTCGAGAGCGCTCATGAACGACAGTTCCCTTTATTCCTTCTTTCTTTACCACTAAACGCCACCACAATTTGGTCAGATCAACGCCAACGCGGAAAATACGGCCGAATCGGAAAAAAGTCGATTTACCGCTGGCGCGGAAAAAGTGTGTCACCGGCACTTCGGCAAAACGGCAACCGGCATCATGCAGCTTCTTGATCATCTCGACACAAATCACGCCGCTGTTATGTTCGAGATGAATTTTCTCAAAAATGCCCCGCCGCATCAAGCGAAAATCGCAATCGACGTCGCGAATTGAGAAACTGAAAGCCAGTTTGGTGACCAGATGGTAACATTTACCGATGACAATGCGGTACCACGGGTCGTGGCGTTTGATTTTATAGCCATTAACAACGTCAATGCCCGGCCGCATTACCGGCACGAGTTTTTTCAATTCCCGGACGTCATATTGCGCATCGCCATCAGTGTAAAAAACGTAATCTTTCCGCGCTTCCAAAAAACCAGTGCGCAACGCGCCGCCATAACCGCGATTTTTTTTGTGGTGCACGACGCGCACTTGCGGAAATTTTTTTTCGATGAAGCTCAGCACCTCAACGGTATGCTGCTCGCTGCCGTCATTGACCAAAATAACTTCGTAGTCATCCGTAATTTGTTCGGCGGTTGCAATCGCCAAAGCCACCATGCTGCCGATCGTGCCCCAGTCATTGTAAACTGGAAAAAAAATCGACAAGCCGAAGTTGTTCTTGTTGCGTTCCATGGGTGAGGTATACATTATTTAACTTTGTGAGGTCATGAAAATGCCGACACACACCAACCCGACGCCAATCCAGCGCACCAGAGACATTTGCTCACCGAACAACCACCACGATAAAACCAGAATGAGAATATAGCTCAACGAGGTGGAAACCGGAAAAGCAAAGCTCAGCTCGAAACGGGATAACACATAAACCCAGAGTGCGGCGCTAATCCCAGCCGACAAAATCCACCCGAGTAGGAATGGATTGGTCACAAAAGTAACAAGACTGGAAAACCAACGCGAGGCATCAAAGCTCAACGACTCGCTCGAAGTCGCTTTTTTCAGCAGCAGTTGTGCCGTGATGGTGGTGAGAACTGAGAGCAAAAAAATGGCGTTTGCAATAGTTTTGGTCATGACCGAACTAAACTGTTAGTGATAACTTCATGCACAGCTTTCACTTGCAAAATTCAATTACCCGCACTTCCATGCGGATGCGGAACGATTTCATAGACATACGCTTTCGGCGCTGCGAGATTATTCGTAGTGTACAACAACTTCAGCGCCGGTGGCGGGGCCGGCAAAATTTGTTGCCAAACTGGAAAATGTTTTGCGTAGCGTTCATCCAGCACAACATAACGCGCACCGCGATGACCAGCGTAGGCGAGTTGCCGATCCAACGCGTCTACACTAAAACTCACGCCGGTGCGCACATCATAATTACCCGCATAAAAATCAACCGCCTTGTTGTAGCTCATGACAATCGGCGGTTGTTGCTTGGCATTCGCCTGCAACCACCTTCCGGCTTCCTTGAGTTCCACCGCTTCACCCCACTCATTGAAACCATCCGAGGTTTGCGCCATCACTTTACCCATTTCCGGCAGCCAAAAGAGCAGGCTCAAAACCACGACCGCCAGCGCCAGCGCTTGGCGTTGGGAAAGGGTCCAGGCCAATACAGCGTACGTGGTCGTACGCCACCAATCGCCGAGCCCCAGCAAGCCGCGACCAATCCATATTCCCGCGAGCGGAAGCATCGCCATGAGATAGCGCTCGCTGATATGAAAAATCGGCACGACCACGAGCCAATAAAAAATCAACACCCCCAACAAATAAACGGCCAAGGGCGTCTCTTCTTTTTGCAAGGGTTGGGCAAACAAACCGACGCCAAACAAGATGATCAAGAACAGCGACAACATTTGCGGCAGGCCATATTTGAGCACACGGAAAAAATTCGTGGTGTATTTGCGGATCAGCAACCCGGCAGAAATTTTTACTTGGGGTATTTCACGGGCGCGGGTTTGCTGTAAAAATGTGCCGGTGTGAAAAATCAAATCCATGGGCAGTGTTTTATTGTCCGGCGACAGCGATTCAAAAAAATCATCATTCTCCGCCGTAAAATATGTCGCCTCGAATTGTTGATTCGCGGCGCCCTTGGCGCTGAGCGTCCAGTGTCCCGTTTGCCGGTGCAAATAGCTCAAATATGGCGACGCGGTGAGAAGAAATCCCGCCCCCGCCCATAAAATCATCAACAAGGCCGGCATGCGCCGCTGGCCAAAAAAATCTGCAATCGCACGGCCAGCCGCAAAAACCGCAAAGACAATTAAAAAACCCGTGCCCTCGGGTTTCGCCAGATAAGAAAAGCCCCAACCACAACCCGCCGCCAAGGCAAGCCACCAACGTTTTTTTTGCAAGGCTTGCCAGCCGAGCCACAATCCCGTAAAGCCAAAGAACATGTAAGCCGGTTCTGCCAGGGGCGCGGTTTGGGCAAACGCCAGCGCCGGGTGCAACGCCGCGAACATTCCGGCCCAAAATGCGACTGATTTTCCGAACAATTCGCAAGCCAGCAGATAAATTGGCACAACGGTCAAAGCGCCGAACCCAATCGTTGTCAGACGGCCGGCAAGCTCGACATCAGGGATGAGTAAATTCATCAATCCCATCCACAAGGGCAAGCCCGGTGACCAATACGGATGAAAGAACGCCTCCCATTTTCCCGCCGCAAAACTCGCAGCCATTTGCAAGTAATGTGGTTCATCCCAACCCACAGCGAAACGATACCGTAACAGAAAAAGCCGAAAGAACAACGCCAGCGTGACAAGCCAGAATATAACTATTTTTTTATGCTTCATATTCTTGAAATTAAACCGACCGCAACAAGCAATTATTTCCGCCGTGCCATGCGCTCAAAAAGCTGCTCGTAACGTTCGGTAATGCGATCCCACGTGTAATGTTCGCGAATGCGGGCTTGCGCATTGTGGCCGGTTTGCGCGACGATATTGGGATGATCGAGCAAATGCTGCATTTTATCGCGCAAGTCGTCAACGTCGCCATTCGAGCTGGTTTTAAAGAAGAATCCGGCATCACCCAAAACTTCGCGATGCTCCGGGACATCATTGGCGAGAATGCAATTGCCGTGGCCCATGCCTTCGAGCAAAGCCGGGTGCGTGCCGCCGACTTCCGTGCCCTGGATGTAAAAATAGGCATTGGATTGAAATTCGCGGTAGCCCTGGCCGAAAACGTAGCCGGTAAAAATAATGCGCGGGTCTTTCGTGCTCTTCAAGTCGCGAATAAAATCGCTGCTGTAAGGGGCGTCACCGACCATCACGAGTTTGAGATCAGTCTTGACCTGCTCGAAAGCCTTGACGACGCGATGCGGATTATTCTCCGGCTCAAAGCGGCTGACATAAAGCACATATTCTCTTGGCTTCAAATTAAAGCGCTGCAGCACTTCGGCGGTTTCGAGGCGACCGATAGGCGCGCCGTAAGGGATATATGTCGAGCGTTTATTAAATTTCTCGAGATAATATTTTTCGATATCGCGGGCATCGGTAACGACTTCATTCACACAAAACGTTGCCAGCCATTCCGACATTTTATAAAAAGCCTTGCCCAGCGCATTCCATTTGGCGCGCTTCCATTCGAGACCATCGACATTCAGCGCGACGGGAATCCACTTCAAGCGCGGAATCCACGAAAAAATCGCGTTGGCGCTGTTGCAAATCAAAATGGCGTCGTAGTTCTGGGTGAGGCTGTGCCACACGCAAAGAAACGTATGCGCCACTGTGTCGAAATATTTATGACTAATCGTCGGCAAAATGACCAAACGTACGCCGCGATAATATTCGTCTTGATATTTAATGCTATTGGCACGGCCATAAACTGTCACTGCATGGCCGCGTTGCACCAACCGGGTGCTCAATTCTTCAGCAAACGTTTCAAAACCACCATAATTTGCGGGAATGCCGCGAATGCCCATAATGGCTATTTTCATACTAAAACCTTATCGACCTCCTTCAACTCGCCCAGAACATATAAAATGGCCAAATAAACACCAAACGTGACAACCAATTCTACCAACAACAGCCAACCCGAACTCATCCACCACAGGGACAACATCAACGCCACAAAACCAGCAATCGCAATGCGCAGTAACGAAGCCCACGGCAGAATAGAATTAAATCTTCGCAGCACAAAAAATCCTGCTGCCAAGGTTCCCACCGTCGCTGCGATCAACGTCGCCAGTGCAGCGCCTTCGGCGCCCCACTGCGGTATGAGGGCCAGGCAAAGAGGAATATCAATTATCGCTGCAAACAAATTGAATTGAAACGCGCGATGGGGATAACCATCGGCGCTCATAATTGTGCTCAATATCACCAACAACGTATACATGGCAATACTGAGAATCAACCAGCGCAAGATCGGCGTCGCCGCCGCATAAGTTGCCGTATAAAGCAAGGCCACGATTTCGGAGGCATTATAACTCACCAAAACCAGCACGGGAATCAATAAACCGAACAGCAGGCGCAAGGTTTGGCGCAGCAGCCGGCGGCTGGCGGCGTGATCTTCTTGCGCGAGCATGCGGCTGAGCGCCGGCAGTACCGTCGCCGTTAGTCCGAGAAAAATAAAATACGGCACGCGCGCAATCGTGGCAGCAGCGGTGTAGTAACCAGCGGAGACCGGCGTCAAAAAATGTTTGACAAAGATCAAATCGATATACAACAACGCATTGTTGCTCAACGTGTACAGCACAATGGGCACGGCAAACTTAAGCAGACGGGAGTAATGTTCATCATCCGGCGCTGCTGGCAATTGCACGCGTTGCATCAAACCGGCGCCAATCGCGAGGCCAATCGCCGAGCCGAAAAAGTTGCCGATCAACGCCCCGGTAATGCCGAGTCCAGTGAGGCTCAATCCGATACAACATGCGACTTTGCTGATACCATAACTCGCGATAATCAACGCCTGGTTCTCGTAGCGATGCAAGCCGCTGTGCACACCGAGATAAAACCAATACATGCCATAGAACAAAATATCCGCCGCCGCAATCCATAAAAGCATTTTGAAGGCGGCATCTTGCAGGCCACGGCTAACCAGCGGCACGCTGGCAACAAAAACTGCGAAGATGCCCAGGGCATAAACGAACTGCGCGCGACGGCCGAGGCGTATCCAACTGGCAGCTTTCTCGGCCGATTCCGGCAGAAATTTTTGCATCGCCGTCGGCACGCCATTGATGACAAAGAGCTCAACCCAAACTAATACCGCCATCGCGACGCCGTAGACGCCGTACTGTTCCGGCCCGAAATAGCGCGCCAGAAAAACATTGAGCGCATATCCGCTCAACATCAAAACGCCTTGTGCCGCCATCAACAAAAAAGTGCCGCGCGCGAAAGAACTCATTCTCTTTTTAAACACGAGGTTCGCAGTAGTCCCTTCAGGTACTGGGAGTTGATAAAAAGCAAGTGCCGAAAGGCACTACTACAAACAACTAACCCCAGCTAAAAATTGCAATGGTATTTTCCGGCGTCACATAACGGCGCTGCAATTGGCGTTCAATAAACGCCTTTACCTCGGGCCGGACATACCGCGCTTCGCTGAGACGATAGAGATCGACGATCAACCAGCCGTGTGGCTGTGATTGCATCAACTGCTGCAACTCTTCAACCGTATCAACCACGCGGGCATTGCTGTAATAATCAATAGCGGCGCCATTCTTCATTATGATTTCTTCGCCGCGGCCGTTCTCCATGTTCGCCATCATGTAATCGACGCGGCCAAGATAATAATACACCGCCACGGGCAGCGTCGAGAGCACCGGCTGGCCTTCGGCATTTTGACGGCGCACGAAAGTGCAGGCGTCATTCCACTCTTCAATCGTGACGGCGCCATTGGTGCCGGCGCGCAGCGAGGGAATCTTGCGTGCGAAACGCAGCCAATCCGAAGCGCCGAGAATGCCGAGAAACACCAGGGCGATAATCACGCCGGCCAATTTCGGCGAACGCAGGGAAGTTTGCTGCAACGTCGTTTTACTCAAATCTACAGCATATTCAAAAAGCCGTACCGCGCCGTAGGCGGAAATGATCAAATACAAGGGAAACAGATGAAACATGTAGCGTTCGACTTTCAACACAAAGAGGGTCGAGAGCAGCGCCAACGGCAAAACAAACAAAGACAGCAGATAAACCGCCGATTTTTTAAATTCAGCCGTCGCCATGACGACGCCGATTAAAAAGAACGCGGCGATGGTGAAATAAAAATTCGAAGTCAGAAACCAAAAGTAGTAAAACGGGTTTTGGACGTAATCATACTGCGCCCAATTGGGGCTGAAGTTCATCGCCTCTCGGGCTTGCGCCAAAATCCCCGGCGCCATCACTGCGATAGCAGCGACGCCGAGCAGTGACAGCACGATAAAGCAGACATATTTGCTCGTCAGCGCGCTCGTGAAATTTTTGGTCATGACCATGGCCAAAATCATCACGAGAAAATAGAGCAAAAGCCCCGGCAACAACACGCCG
This sequence comes from bacterium, assembly GCA_022072515.1. Lineage (GTDB taxonomy): Bacteria > Zhuqueibacterota > Zhuqueibacteria > Zhuqueibacterales > Zhuqueibacteraceae > Zhuqueibacter. Next base: position 1,296 of record JAJVHT010000205.1, on the reverse strand, counting down.
CTCAACACTTGCAAGTAGATTGCAATCGCCAGCGCGATCACGGCGACCGCGAGCCAGAAGATATCGAGATTCCAAGCTTGGAACAAACGAATACGGGATTTCTTTTCTCGCGTGCCTTCAATACCTTCGTAAAGCGCGTACGCCGCGAGCAAAAAGAAAAATTGAAAAATCGCATACATACGGCTCACGCGCGACCAGCCGATGTTGAACGGCGTGAATGCTTGCAAGAAAGCTGCGACCCAACCGACGCCCGCGTGGCGAAACATGCGCACCGCGACAAAGAACACCAGCGGAATGCTCAACACGCCGAAGACGGCGCTGGGAAAACGCGCGCTAAATTCACTTACGCCCAAAAACGAAAATGAATAAGCGACCAGTTTCGTAAAAAGCAAACTGCGATCATACGGCATTCCCGAAGGAAACACGGCGCCGTTGCCCTGCAACAGCGACTGCGCCGCGACGACATGATTCATCTCGTCCACCCAAAAACTCTGCCCGTTCAGATTTGCCAACCGCAAATACGCGCCGCCTGCCATCACGGCGAGAAGCATCAAGCCAACAAAATTTTTAGATCGCCAAGTCAATGACACTCACACTTTTCTTAAACAGCCACGAAAAAATTCACAAGATGATAGTGCCAAGATCATTAGAAAACAATTTTATCGCCATCATCTTGCCATCACTGGCTTTTTCCGGATGTTCGATTTTTGACCACTAAAAACAAACCGCAGCGGGATATTTTCCGCTGCGGTTCTTAGTGCAAAGGCTATGCCAATAAAGACTTTATCAAGCCTGAATTTTCGCAGGCTCGACGGTAATCACGGCGGGCTTAAATTCACGTTTTGACATGAATCCGAAGCTCCAGGCGAATACGGCAGGAATATACAGCGGCGCCAATGTAACGAAAATGAGACACTTCGGTGTATCATTTTTGAACAGCCGCCAGAAGGTGCGCAGCCAGCGGACAGCCGGTAAAATCAGGCTCAAAAATGGATAGCGCACAAAGATGCGGCCGGGCAGTGTCGTCGTGCGGCGCGCTTCCGCTGAAGCCTGGCCGAGGGTGAATTGATGACGAAACAATTTCGTGAAGCCGACGCGACTCAGATGCAAGACGCGAATTTTCGGATCAAAATAAATTTTGCCGCCCTTCTCGATCAGCGTCCAGTTGAAAATGGTGTCTTCGGAGGGAAAAATATCGGTGAAGCTCAGCCGGCGGTCGAAGAAAATTTGGCGGCGATACGCGATGCTGCACGTCGGAATATTTTTGACGAATCCTTCGGGCATGCGCTCGGTCCA
>JAJVHT010000051.1:9724-33479 GCA_022072515.1 bacterium | reverse complement strand
TGCCCCAGATGTCTCGCATGCTGGTTTGAAAACTGCCGGGATAGGCCAAAGTATCAACGGTCCATTGATACTGCCTCGGATCTTTAAATGCCTCTTGCGGGCCAGAGGGATTTTTTTCACACCCGAGAAGTATGATGGCAATAGCAGCATATAAAAGCGAAAAGAATGTTTTCACGGTTCAACCCTTCCGTTTGAGTAAAGCTCCGCCGCCTCCAGCGCACAAAAGGTTGGTTTATAAGGCCTCCCATTGCCCAACCTTACTTTGGCAACAATCAAGCCAATTCATTCCGCCAACCGGTGGCCAAATTATCAAAAACTTATGGTAAAATGAAAACGGTTATTTCATATTTTTTGCAGAACTGGGAAATTAGATTTGGAAAATTCTCGAATTTGATAATTTGGCGGGCGTGAAAATTAAAAAGCCATGTGAATCAAAGCGGGCTTTGCCTTCACATGGCTGAGAAGTTTTTTTTTGAGGGAAGTAAAAGGGAGATTAGGTCACATCCAGCTTATCCACAATCGCCATAATCGTCGCGTCCACCGGCTTGCTTTCGGTGACTGCAGTTTGGCGCGCCGAACTGCCTTGCACGACCAGGACGATTTCGCCGACGCCGGCGCCGACGGCATCCACCGCGACGAGGAAGCCCTCGCGATCTTTGTAGTCCAGCGTCACCGGGCGAACGATTTGCATTTTCAAGCCCTGCAGTCGCTCGTCTTTACGGGTCGCCCAAACGGTGCCGATCACACGCGCTAAGATCACGGAATAAGTCTCATTTCACTAAAATTTTCATTACCCGTCCGGCCGCTGCGGTTGGCGATTAAGCAAAACGCCGCAGCCGGACGGTGGAAAATTCAATCAACCATAAACTTCTTTGGCGGTACATTTGCAAGCGCCGACGTAGTGTTCATTAAATTTGTACGAGCCTTTCGGGGTGCGCTCGGACGCCACCAATTTTACCGGTTGAATCGGCTCGCCGCATTTGGGGCACTTGACGGCATGGGTAGCAGCGCCTGCCGCCGTTTTTGCCACTTTCGCTTGAAATCCGCCTTCTTTCTTAGCCATCGATTTTACTCCTTTAAATTTAAAATATAACGTACATTTCAATTTACGGAAAAAACGGGTTTAACTTCAAGGGAAAATTTAAAATTTTCGAGGGTGAACGCAAACGTGTGGCGGCCACACGGGCTACTTTTGCTGCAAGCTGCGCAAATACTTCAGCTCACGCTCCAGATTTTGAATACGCCAATGAAGCTGCAAATTTTCATTTTTTTTAAGCTCGGCGGGGGCCGGCGCCTTGCTGCCGTCAGTTTCCGCGTCGCTGATCAAATCTTCCGGCACTGTCTGTAGTTCACTCACCGCCACCGGTGCGGGTTGTCCAATTTTCACCTCCAAATTGAGCACCGCTTCGCCGCGCCTCACCACCAGGGTCTCCGTCGTACCCGGTTTGCATGCCGCGACCAAAGCCGGCAAATAAGTAGACGCATCCACCGGGTTGCCGGCAAAGGCCTTGATTTCGTCACCCACCTGCATGCCGCTGCGTTCCGCCGGCCCGTCTTTCACCAGGCTTAACACCCGTAGCCGGCGCTCGCCGCCGCCGGTATCTGCCATCACCCGCACCCCCAGCCAACCCCGGCTCTCATAATAATATTGCACGATTTCCCGCAAACGCGGCAGATAAGAGGCCAGGGGATAGACCAATGAGGTGCAACTGAAATAATTTTCCGGAATCACCCCGGCGGCGCCAAGCCCCATCCGTCCCGAGATGATGCCGATGGCTTGACCCTGCGCATTAAAAACCGGCGAGCCGCTGCAGCCGGGGTCGACGTTCGCCGAAATTTGAATCACGCCGTTGTGATGCATCGCGCTCACCACGCCGACGGAAACGGCTTGCGACATGCCGAGTGCATTGCCGATGACGGTGACCCACGAGCCGGCCTCGATGGATTCACTGCTGCCAAGAAGCGCACGCGCGAAATTTTCGCCGCTGATTTTGAGCACGGCGACGCCACTGGCAGAATCCACCGCCACCTTCTCAGCACGCAACAGCTCGCCATCAACCAATGTGATCTCAATGCGGTTGGCCTCGCGCACCACTGAGGCTTTGGTCACAACGAACCCATCGCTGCTGACAATCAACCCGCTGCCGACTTTGACTTCCGGCGGAGCATTTTCCTTGCTGCGAAACAATCCGAGCAAACCGCCGCTCTCAGGTTTGTCGGCGACGGTTGTCGCCATGATGGTCACTACCGAGGGCTTGGCGGTTTCCACCAGTTGGCGCATTTCCCGTTCGAGCGTTACCAGCAAATTTTGCGCGCGCAAGCCCGGCGCGAGCGAGATGACGCCCATAACGGCCAACTCGGAGGTGTTGCGCAACAATACTTTCAACAACGCTGCGGCGTGAGGAAAACCTTTGGGTTTCACAAACATTTCCGGTTAGAAGGTCATCGGATGGGAAGAAACCGGCATCACCGCGGCTGGACGAGGAGGCGGAGCTCCGGTTCGTGACGAATCGTTTGCAGGGGCAACTGGCTCCGCACTTCGTTTTTTGCTGCCGAGATTCGGCCACAGTTGAGGAGCGACCTGATCCAGCGCATAAGAAATTTTTGCGGGAATTACGGCAGACAGATCACTGTTGGGAACAGGTTGAAGTTGGGAGACCGCAACGCTGGCGGAGGCGGGGGGGAGGCCTGTGGTGGAAAAGCGCTGCCATAAATAAAACATACACACAACAGCAAGAGCGCCCGCCGCGGAATAGGTGGCGACACGCCGCGGCGCGGTATAACGCCAATCCCAGAGCGGCGCGGCATGCGCCCGGCGCTCCATTTTTATACGGGTGCGCAGGATTGTTTCGAAATCCGGCGAGGCTTGCAGCGGCGATAGGCGGTGAAGATTGCGGCGTAGATTATCAACCCTCTCAGCGGCAGAACGGCATTCAGTACATTGTTGCAGGTGAACATTCAGCTCACGTTTCGCGGCAGACGTTAGCGTATTCTCGGCGTAGTCCGAGAGCAGCTCCGTGAACCTCTCGCAATTTGTCATACTCAACCTTTGCAGTAACAAGTTTAAAGGGCGTAACTCCTTTTAAGAATTATAAAAATCACTTATTTTTATCAAGCAAATGTTTAAGACGGCTTTGCAACCGCAGCCGGGCACGGTTGACGCGCGACTTGACCGTTCCTATCGGAACCCGAATAATCTTACTGATTTCTTCGTAGGAAAGTTCCTGAATATCGCGCAAAATAATGACTTCCCGAAACTTTGCCGACAGCTTATTGATTTCACGCTGAATGATTTCTTCGCTCAACACCGTGTTGGTGACCTGCTCCGGGTTCAGCATCGCATCGGAAATTTCATATTCCTTGTCATCGACGCCCAGACTCGAGAGCGAAAAAAACCGGCGGCGATTGCGCCGCCGCAATTCGGTGCGCGCCAAATTGCCGGCAATCGTGTAGATCCACGTGGAAAATTTCGCGACGCGCTGATAGGCGTGGCGATTGCGATATACCCGCAAAAAAGTTTCCTGCACCACGTCCTCGGCCTCCTCCTGATTGCCGAGAAACCGGTAAACAAAGTTCAGCAACTGATCCTTGTACCGCTTGACGATCAAATCATACGCGTACAAATCCCCGCGTTGAAACTTTTCGATCAGGTCTTCGTCACTGATTTTATGCTCGAGTGTTTTTTGCGGCTCCGCCATTCATTTTCTTCCTTCCGCCGCCGGCAAATACTGGGGCGAAAAACCTCGGATGATCGCCACCAACATCAACCGTATCGCCAGCGCTTCCTCGATACCCTGCGTCTTCATCACATAATCCGTGTGCAACAACACTTCGAGCGCATTGCACAAGTCTGCCGGCGCATAATTTTGCGCCGCTTTTTGCAGGCGTTCGGCGAAAAAAGTGTGCACGCCCGCTTTCTCGGCGAGTTGCGCCTGGTCGCGGCGCGCCGGCAAACCGTGCGCTAAATGCAACTGGCCGAAATAACGCGCCAAGCTGCTGACGATCGCGCCGGCGCTCGTGTTGGCGGCTAAATTTTCATAAATGCGCAGCGCCGTGGTCACGTCTTTCGCGCCCACCGCATCTTGCAGGGAAAAAATCGAATGTTCCTTGCGCAAACCGGCGACCTGCTGAACGTCGTCTTCGTTGATCTCCTGCCGGGCGCCGAGAAAAAGCTGAATCTTTTCAATCTCACTGCGCAACAACGAGGTGGACGCGCCGACCTCGCTGGCGAGCAATTGCGCTGCCGGGCCGGTGATGCTGCGTCCCACGCGCCGCACGTATTTTTGAATCCACGGGACGATTTGGTTTTCATACAGCGGCTTGCATTCAACATAAGCCGCGGCTTTGCGCAGCGCTTCGATACCTTTTTTGCGCGACTCTTTATCCCGCATGGTGACGAGCAAATACGTCGTGCGGCTGGGCTTGCTGGCATATTTCGCCAGCGCTTCCAAATCACTCGGCGACATCTTCTGCACGTCGCGCAGCAAAATGACACGGTGTGCAGCCATCAGCGGATATTTCGCGGCGCTGTCAAGCACACGGGCGGCATTCACTTCGCTGCCGTAAAAAACGTCGAGATTGAAATCACGAATCTCCGGCGTCACCAATTTCTGGAGCAAGCAATCCACGCCTTCATCGATAAAGCCGGTTTCTTCGCCGGCAAAAAAATAAACCGGCTTGAAACGGTTGTTTTGGACCTCGTCCAGAAATTCTTCGTATCTCATGCAGAAAAATGGGCTATGCCCGTTGGGTCACGCGCTGCGGCATGTTGGCAACACGTAAAGTATTTGAATATATAAAGCTTTTACTTATCTTGCAAGCGGTTTTGTATCTGCCAATGGGCAAATTTTCGCCCCTTGAACACAACAGAACGCATGAACACCCGCTGCCCTCACATCGCGTTTCTGCACCATAAAAAAGGGCCCCGAAAGCTCGGAGCCCTCTTGAAAGCAGCATATCACAAACTCAAGAAATATCCGCCGCGTAAGGTAAAATTGGGGGCGCCATCATCCAATCCGATGCCGATCCCGCCGCGAACGCGGCCGCCGGCTTTCAGCGCATAATCCAAACCGCCGCTCAATAGAACAAAATCACCTTCGGTGCGGAGGCTAAGCTCGCTAACAATATTTATTCCGCCACGGGTCGGATAAACCAAGCCGCCGGCAATCAAAACACCGGTATTGTGATCGGAGTTTGTTGTAACCGCACCCGTCACCGCATTGAACCGGGCAACTTTTGTCTCAGTAAATTCGAGACCGAAAGTTCCGGTCAGCGCCACACCGCTGGGCAGATAATGGCGAAGCGAGCCGAAGCCGCTGAAGTCAAACGTGCCTTCGCCAATATCTTCACTGCCAACCGGCAAGGTTGCCCAAGCGCCAATCGATATCGCCGTTGGCCCGGGCATTACATTATATCGTCCGGAAACAAGCACGTCACTAATGCCGGACTGGCCGTCGCCGACACTCGGAGAAATGCTCCGAAACGCAACACCACCGCCAAGTTGGAGTTTATCGGCAACCGGCAAGGCACCCTGCACCGCCACATCAATGCCTGAAACATCGTTGTCGTAAGTCGAGTATTGGAAAAAGCTTTCCCCGTAAGGATTGGCCGCAATCGGGGCGTCCTGAAAAAAATTCTGGAACAAACGAACTTCATCAGTGGCGTTTGTATTTTGCGCCCAACTCAAATTGACACTCAACCCGAACAAGACCACAATCATCAGCACACGACGATTCATTCGAATCTCCTTCCGAAAGTTGTTAAAAATGAATGGAATTATAATTGAATTGAACCGCAAAAGCCAACGGCTTAACGCAGCTTAATGATCTGCGCGCCGCGAATTTGCAAAATATTGACCTTGCTGTTGACTTGCGCCGGATTATTCAGCGCGATATCGCCGCGCAGACCGGAGAAATTATCCAGGCGGGCAAGCGCCTCACGGATTTGGCGGCGATGGCGCGCTCCCTGTTGGATGGCCTTGAACAACAAATTTGCCGTGTCGTATCCAAACAACTCCCATTTCTCCGGGGTCGCGCCCATGCGCACCCGAAAGTCATTGCGAAACTGCTTGTAGCGCGCGTTTTCCGGATCGACAAAATAATCGCTCACGAAAATGGCGCCGTCGACATAGCGTTGCAATTCTTTGTTCTTCGCCAAATCTTCCAGGTACCAATACTCGCCGCCCATGACAACACTTTGCAAATTAAAATAAGCCCACTGCCCAGCCACCAACCGAATATCTTCGGCGTGCAGCGGCAAAAAGATTGCGTGCAAATTGGTCACGGGAATATCGACTTCTTCCGCATCTGCCAATCGCGGGGTGTGGTTGGCGGGAGCGAGCTTGAGCCGCAACGAATCTTTGTAGGCGCGGCGAAACGCGGCCGCGCGAATCGCTTTAAACGAGCGGCCGAGATCCTGCGGCTCGCCGTAATACCACTTTTGCGCCAAAATTTCGCCGCCCAGCGTGTCAACCGCCGCGCTGAACGCATCGGCCATTTGCTGGCCATAATCATCCTGCGGCGCCAGCGTCGCGAAAGTACGCGCATTCAGAAATTTATAAGCGTACTCGGCCAGAGCGCGGCTTTTGTGCTCGCGATCAGCGTTGAGTTGAAACACATTTTGGCCCAGCGCGCCGATGCCGGTTTCCGTCGCCACCGGCGCCAAAAACGGCACACCCTGCGCATTGGCCAGCGCCGCAATCGCGGCCGTCGTCGCATTCTCCACCTCCCCGATAATCGCCACGATGGTCGGATCCTCGAGCAAATCCTGCGTCACTTTCAGCGCGTGCACCAGGCTGCTTTCCGAATCGCGCACCACCAGCTCAATCGCCGGGCTGCCGTTGTTGCTGTTGGTGAGATGCGCGTATTTGAAGCCACGATAGACACCCGTGCCGGCCTCGGCATCAATGCCGGTCAACGGCAAAACGATACCCAGCCGCAAGACGCTCGCCACCGACTCGCCGCCGGTTTTGCGCAATTCTTCCAATTCGGCGCGAAACGGCGAGTCCGTATTCGTGCGTAAAAAATCATCGATGAGTTTCTCGCCGGCTTCGCGATTGCCCTGCGCCATTTCCGCGCGCGCCAACGCCGCCACAATCAACGGCGTGCCTTTCGCGCCGGGATAATTTTTGCGCAGCCATTGCAAATCGCTCAACGGCAAATAATCGGCGAGGAGCACGCGCACCCATTCCGTCGCTTGCTGGCGCAGCGTTGGATTGCGGCTGGTTTCCACCACCAGCAGAAAATTCGTCGCGGCTTTCAGATAATCGCTCTTTTGAAAATCTGCCATGCCTTCCAGCGCGCGGCTATATTGCACGTAATTACTGCGCGGAAAACTGCGCTCTAATTCCTCACCGGCGCTTTTCACCGTTTCATAACGGCCAAGCTGATAAGCCGTGCGCGCCCGCATGTAAAGCGCCGCCACCACCCGCGGATGTTTGTTTTCGCCTTGCAGCAGGCCGTCAAAAGTCGCCAGCGCCTGCTCGTAACGGCCGGCATTAAAAAGCTCGACGCCCTGCTTGAACTGGGCTTCCACTTCTATTCCGCGCGCCGCCGGTTTTTCCTGGGCAAAAACAGCAACGAGCGGCAGCCACAACATGACGGCGGCCAATCGCATCTGGCGAGCACAAGCCGAGTCGTTTCTCATGCTTCGTTAAACCTTGCAAAGTTTATTTTCGTCATATCCGCTGGGGTTAGTCAATCCTGAGGGTTTATTCCACCGTCACGCTCTTCGCCAAATTGCGCGGCTGATCGACGTCACAATTGCGCATGATGGCGATATAATAAGCCAGCAGTTGCAGCGGAATGATCGTCAAAATCGGCTGCAACATTTGCTGCGTTTGGGGAATGTAAATCACATGATCGGCGCGCTTGCCGATCTCTTCGTCGCCTTCGGTCGCGATCGCAATCACCTTGCCGCGGCGCGCGCGCACTTCTTCGATGTTGCTGACGATTTTTTCGTACGTCGAATCCTTCGTGGCGATAAACACCACCGGCATATTCTCATCGATCAACGCAATCGGGCCGTGCTTCATTTCCGCCGCGGGATAGCCTTCGGCATGAATATAAGAAATTTCCTTCAGCTTCAACGCGCCTTCCAAAGCCACCGGGAAATTGTAACCGCGTCCGAGATACAGAAAATTGTTGCTCATGTGATAAAGCTGCGCGATCTTCTTAATCTGCTCGCGCAAGCCGAGAATCTTTTCCACCTTTTCCGGCAGCGCCGCCATTTCCTGGACGATCTCTGCGCCCTTCGCCGCCGACATGTTTCGATGCCGCGCCAAAAACAGCGTGATTAGCGCCAACAACGTCACTTGCGAGGTGAACGCCTTCGTCGAAGCCACACCGATTTCCGGACCGGCATGCAAATACGCGCCGGCATGCACGTCGCGCGCGATGGTCGAGCCGACGACGTTGCAAATGCCGATGACGCTGGCGCCCTTGCGCTTGGCCTCGCGCAGCGCCGCCAGCGTATCCGCCGTCTCGCCGGATTGGCTGATGACGATGACGACGTTGTTCTCTTCAATCACCGGATCGCGATACCGGAATTCGCTGGCGTACTCGACCTCGACCGGAACCCGGACGAATTCTTCGAGCATGTATTCGCCGATCAGCGCCGCGTGCCACGAAGTGCCGCAGGCGGTGATGAGAAAGCGTTTCGCATTCAGCAACGCCTCCATCACCTCGTGCATGCCGCCGAGCCGGGCGATGCCCTCATCTTTGATCAAGCGGCCGCGCATCGCGTCTTTGATCGTGCTCGGCTGCTCCATGATCTCCTTCAACATGAAATGATCATAGCCGCCTTTTTCGATGCGCCCCAGTTCGAAAGCCACCTGCTCGACCTGCTTTTGCACCGGCAAATTGCTGATGGTTTTCACCTCGATGCCGTTGCGGCGCACCACCGCCATTTCATCGTCATCGAGATAACTGACTTGTTTGGTGTGGTCGATAATCGCCGACACATCCGAGGCCACGAAATTCTCACCATCGCCGTGGCCGACCACGAGCGGGCTGCCTTTGCGCGCGGCGATGATGACATCCGGCTCATCGCTGCACACGACGGCGATGCCGTACGTGCCTTCCACTTGCAACAGCGCGGCGCGCACCGCTTCCTCGAACGGCATGTGGTGTTTATAAAACTCCTCGATCAAATGCACCAGCGCTTCGGTGTCAGTTTGCGTTTTGAACTCATGGCCTTTGGAAATCAAATCCGTTTTGATCGCGCCGAAGTTTTCGATGATGCCGTTGTGAATCAGCGCAAACTTGTTGCCGCAGTCCGTATGCGGATGCGCGTTGGTCGAATTGGGCACGCCGTGCGTCGCCCAGCGCGTGTGCGCAATGCCGGCAACCCCGTTAATCGGCCGCTCCGCCAGCAACGATTCTAAATTGGAAATTTTACCCGCTTGTTTGACGAGATTAATTTTGCCGTTCGACAGCGTCACGATTCCTGCCGAATCGTACCCGCGATATTCCAGGCGTTTGAGTCCTTCGAGCAAAACCGGAACAATCGGTTTTTTGCCCAGATAACCGATGATACCGCACATAATTTATTCCTCCTGATAATTGTTACCTCCGCTCGAGCGCATCCGTGAACATTTGATCACATTTGCTCCCGCCAAAATAATTGATTTTAAAAATATAGCACAAAATTTTAATGATGCAATGGTTGTTTTTGAGGGGCGAAAAACACTTACTCCCACTCAATCGTGCTCGGCGGCTTCGAGCTGATGTCATACACGACGCGATTGATGCCGCGCACTTCGTTGGTGATGCGCGAGGAAACGTGCGCCAACAACTCATGCGGCAGTTTAGACCAATCCGCAGTCATGCCGTCAACGGAATTGACGCTGCGTAGCGCAATAGTCATTTCGTAGGTGCGATTGTCACCCATCACGCCGACCGACTGAATTGGCAGCAACACCGCAAAGGCCTGCCAAACCTGATCGTACCAGCCGCTCTTCTTCAATTCGTCAATAAAAATTGCGTCGGCTTCACGCAGCCAGTGCAAGCGTTCCGGCGTGATTTCGCCCAAAATGCGCACCGCCAAACCCGGGCCGGGGAACGGATGCCGGCCGAGAATGGCTTCCGGCAAACCGAGCACGCGGCCGCAGTGACGCACTTCGTCTTTGAACAGCTCGCGCAACGGCTCGACAAGCTGCAAGTGCATTTTCTCTGGCAAGCCGCCGACATTGTGATGCGTTTTGATCGTCACCGACGGACCGCCGCGCGGCGAAACGCTTTCGATGACGTCCGGATACAGTGTGCCCTGCGCCAAAAATTTAACGCCGGGAATTTTGCGCGCCTCCGCTTCAAACACGCGAATATATTGCTCGCCGATGATTTTGCGTTTCAGCTCAGGATCGACGACGCCACGCAATTTCTCTAAAAAAAGCGCGGCCGCTTCAACCGCGATAAAAGCGCCGCCAAATTGTTCTTTAAAAGTCGCGCTGATTTGCGCGCCTTCATCTTTGCGCATCAAACCGTGATCGACGAAGACACAGTGCAATTGCCGGCCAATCGCGCGCTGCAAGAGTTTTGCGGTCACGGCGGAATCCACGCCGCCGGAGAGGCCGCAGATCACTTGCGCATCACCGACCTGCGCGCGAATCTGACGCACGGCCACTTCGACAAAACTCTCCGGTGACCAGTTCGCCGAACAACCACAAATGCCGAAAACAAAATTGTGCAAAATCTGGCGGCCGGCGACGGTGTGCGCGACTTCAGGATGAAATTGAATGCCGAAAAATTTCTTTTGCGGGTGGGCGATGGCAGCAAACGGAGAGTTGGAAGTCGTCGCCAGCGGCACAAAACCCGGCGGCAATTGCTCAACAAAATCACCGTGGCTCATCCAAACCGTCGTGTTCTTGCCAACGTTTGCCAAAAGGGAGTCCGGCGTGGTGATGTCGAGCTGCGCGGAACCGTATTCGCGTCCCGGCGCGGCAATGACTTTGCCCCCGAGCAAATGTGTCATCAACTGCTGGCCGTAGCACACGCCGAGAATCGGCACCGCCTGTTGAAAAATCTTTGCATCAAGGCTCGGGGCGCCGGGATCGTAAACTGAATTCGGGCCGCCGGAAAAAATAATACCGGACGGACGCGCGCGCAACAACTCGTCCACCGGCGTGTAACAGGGCTTGATTTCGGAATAAACGCCAAGCTCCCGCACACGCCGGGCGATGAGCTGCGTGTATTGCGAGCCAAAATCGAGGATGAGAATCAAATCGGAAGTAGGCATGGAATTCTTGATCAAACTTCAGTCCCCCGGGCGCTCGTTCAAAGCCATGCTTGTCGCGTGCAGAATCAAGCGCCCGGGCGGTTCATTCATTACATGTTGCCGGCAATCGCTTTGCCAAATTCCGAGCACTTCACTTCTTTGGCGCCTTCCATGAGACGGGCGAAATCATACGTCACGATTTTTTGTTGGATGGTTTTCTCCATCGCGTTTTCAATCAACCGCGCGGCTTCGGTCCAGCCGAGATAATCCAGCATCATCATGCCGGAAAGAATGACAGAACCGGGATTGACTTTGTCCAGGCCGGCGTATTTCGGTGCCGTGCCATGCGTCGCTTCGAAAATGGCGTAGCCGTTGTCGTAATTGATATTGGCGCCGGGGGCAATGCCGATGCCGCCGACCTGCGCCGCCAGCGCATCGGAAATATAATCGCCGTTCAAATTCAGCGTAGCGATGACGTCATATTCTGCCGGCCGGGTGAGAATCTGCTGAAGAAACGCATCCGCAATCACATCTTTAATCAAAATTTTTCCGGCCGGCGGGTTGCCGCCGCATTCTTCCCAACTCACAACTTTTTCGGAAAATTCTTCTTTGGCGAGCTGGTAGCCCCAATCGCGAAAGGCGCCTTCGGTAAATTTCATGATGTTGCCTTTGTGCACAAGCGTAACGGACTTGCGGCCGTGCTGCAGGGCATAACGAATGGCGGCGCGAATGAGGCGCCTGCTGCCATCGCTCGACACCGGCTTGATGCCGAGGCTCGAAGTTTCCGGAAAACGAATTTTCTTCACGCCCATTTCCGCTTGCAGCCAGGCAATGGCTTTCCTGGCTTCCGGCGTGCCGGACATGAATTCGATGCCGGCGTAAATATCTTCGGTGTTCTCGCGGAAGATCACCATATTCACCAGCTCGGGTTTTTTCACCGGCGAGGGCACACCCTGAAAATAGCGCACCGGCCGCAAACACACATACAAATCCAGCATTTGCCGCAACGCCACGTTCAAGCTGCGAATGCCGCCGCCCACCGGGGTGGTAAGCGGGCCTTTGATGCCGACCAGATATTCTTTCATGGCGAGCAACGTGTCATCCGGCAGCCAAACATTTTCGCCATAAACCTGCAGAGATTTTTCGCCGGCAAAAACTTCAAACCAAACGAGGCGGCGTTTGCCGCTGTAGGCCTTGGCCACGGCCGCATCAAAAACCATCTGGCTCGCGCGCCAAATGTCCGGGCCGGTGCCGTCGCCCTCAATAAATGGAATGATTGGATGATCCGGCACGTTGAGCCGGCCGTTTTGCATTTGAATTTTGCCGCCCGCGGACGGCGGGGTCAAACGAGCATAATTTCCCATCTCGCTCCTCATAAAATTTTTAATACCGTCATTGCCAACAAAATGACTTATCGGTAAATCAACTAAAAGATATCACCCCGATTCGACCTTTTCAAGGTTGCATACGACACCTCATGGCTTTCAGCCAGAAAAATCGGGGATTGATTTTTATCTATGCAAAATCAAGGTATCACATTTTTCGCAAGTTCGCAATAAAAATTTCAGGCGAAAAAAGGGCCTTAAACGAAAAACCCCCGCTCGTGTGGGGTACACGATGACAGGGGTAACTTCGCCAAAAGAACTTTTCGGCTTATTTCAAACTTGACGAAATGGCATTCACCGCCGCGTGGCGAGAATGCAGCTCGTCCAAATTAAACGCTGCGAAAATAATCCAGCCGTTTGGATTTCGAATCAAGTCCCAGATCTTTCAGGCGCCGGCGCACGTCCCACCAACTGATTTTGAAACTGCCGTAGCGCGAAGAATTGAGCATCTGCTTGATTTTCAGCGTGCCGGCTTCGGGATTGTCGCGCACGACTTGGCGAATTTTCTCGTCCAGCGTCGGGGCGGCCTTCGGCTCCGGCATGGGCGTAAAAATTTCGGTGGTGGCAATATCTGCCGACCGTCCGGCGGGACTTGCCATCGCATGGCCGTCGCCCTTTGCCGCTTGCCGGTGTGGCGTCGCCGGCTGCGGCTTGCTGAAACCGCCGGCCATGCCGCTGCGGTCAAAATCGCTCACCGCTTCTTCAATCGTGTCAAACGCCTTGAGAATGTAATGAAATTCCAACAGCTCGAAAACTTCATAAACATCCGGAATCATGCGGACCAATTTTAGGTCGCCGCCTTTTTCACGAATGCCTTTGATCTCGCTGATGAAAATGCCCCATCCCGCGCTGCTGATATAATCGACATTACCGAGATCGATGATAATGTTATACGTCCCGGCCTTGAGCAAGGCATCCAAAGAATGCTCGAGCTCAGCCGAGGTCGTCGTGTCGATATAACCGCCGACCTTGATGATGGCAATGTTATTATGCAGACCTGCTTTTTCTACGGACACCTGGATACCTTCCATGGTTCACTCCTCATACTTTCGAACCATACAACCCGACTTAGCAATATAAAAGTGTAACATATAAAAGTCAATACAAATTTGAGTTACTTATGCTAACGGTTATTTATTCTTACGCCACTGCCGGGCGCGTCAACATGCGGCTGGCGCGCTCGATTTTTTTGCGAATGTCGTCGCGGCCGGGGTCGATCTCCAGCACGCGCTGCCATTCTTTCATCGCTTCCATATAATCACCGCGGTTGGCATAGATCACACCCATGTTTTCATACGCCGTGGTGTCATACGGATCCATCTCCTTGACGCGCGTATAAGCGTGCGCGGCTTCGCCATACATGCGATTGCGAAAATAGGCATTGCCCAGAATGCTGTACGCCTCTTTGAAATCCGGATACATTCGAATGGCGTTCTCAAACTCGGCGATGGCCTCGCGGAAACGCTGATTCTTGTAATGGCGCAAACCCGCAATCAACAGGCGCTCGCGATCATCATCCCGGCGCCGGCTCGGCGCCAAACCGTTCTGGCCATCGCGCTTGCGCTCACTCAATCGCGGCGGCAACACCCGCGGTGACGGCGGCGGAGGCGCCGGCTCACGACGACTGCGCTCGCGCTCGACGCCGTTAGATTCGCCATATTTCGTCTGACTCTCGTCATGCGTCATGGCCGGCGGGTTTTCAAGCGCCGTTGCACCGGCGCCAACCCGGGACTCGATGCCAGGCTCGCCGGCAGCACTGGCGTCTTGTTGCAGCAATTCGTGCACGTCGACGTAGGGCAAATCCATGCCGGCCGGCGGTGCTGCCGCAACCGGCGAAGATTTCTCCGCCGCGTTGGGAGTGGTTTCACTTTCGTCCGCCTGCATCATCATCGACGAGCCGCCGAAACTATTTTCAAGCTCTTGCCGCAAAATATCATCGACAGCAAAAAGCGACGCGTCATCGGTTTGCTCGCCGGTAAAAGCTGCTGTTTCCGCCGGTGGCTCGGTGTGTTTCGCTAAATGGATCGGCGTGAAAGCCGATTCGTCCGACGCGGGCTGAACCGCTTCTTGCGGCTCATCCAAAATCGAACCGCCGGCAAACAAATCTTCAAAACTGACGTCCAGCATTCCGGCGGGGGGTTGACCGGCCGGTGTCTCCGGTGTCATCAGCGCCGCAAAGTCAAACGCCGCTTCTGCCGCGGCCGCTTCGCCACCAGCAACCAACTCGTCATTTGTAACGGCCGTTGCGCCTAAATTCACCGGCGGCAACGACAAGGCCTCGGAAGTTTCGATTTTTTCTGAATAAGTTTCCGGCGGAGTTTCATGCGGCAATGGCGCGACATTTTCAATGTGCAGGCTCTCGGGTGCAGGAACGGGCGGCGCGAGTTCTTCCGGCAAAATCGGCGTCTCGTGACGCTCATGTTTATTAGCGAGAAGGTCCTCCAGCGGCGTTTGCAGCGTCCGCATATCGAGTTCGGACTTGCCGATATCTTTGCGCGACCGCTCCGCCGTCTCATGCTCGCCACGCGCCATCGCGAAGCCCGGCTCAAACAGGGCCGGAGCCGGAAGCGGTGCCTTTTCAACCGGCGTTTCTTCCGCGCTGTCAAAGCGCCGCGCCGGGCGCCGCGTGCTGGCCGGGGGAACCACAACTTCTTCGCGTTGCGGCGGCTCCAAACGCGCGCGGTCGAGAATGACCTTGCCATCGAGCGTGAGCATCGGCGTCCCCGGCTGCTTCATCGGCCGGCGGGTCCGGCCGCCGCGCGCCACAAATGCTTCGCGCAACTGGCGGGTGTTCAACCGGCTGCGCACCAGCTCGTCATAAATCTTGCTTTCAGAAATTAACGTAAAGCCATATTTCTCGGTATTAATCTCTTCGCTGATTCTTTTGGCGCCATATTCCGGGTGATTATTAATAATATCGTAAATTTTTACTTTGTCTTCGATTGCAATGTGCTTGGCTTCGACCGAGACATCGGCTTCAACTTCAAAATTTTCCGCGCCGTGTTCTTCAAACTCTTTTTTGTATTTATTGTAATAAGCATAAGTCGTGATGCCGACGCTCTCGCAGGCCTCACGGATGCTCGAACCGCTTATAATTTTCTTATGGGCTTCTTTGGCACGGCGCAGCTCCTCTTTTTCGGGCGAGGTCTTTTCCCGAATCGCCACGAGCGTAATATCATCGGATTGCGGCGTACCCTCGGTGAATGAAAGTATTTCTTCCTTTATTTGATCAACAAAAGGTTTTACCCGCAGATGCCCGTAGTCGCGGAAGATTTTTATCAAACGTTCTTCGCCGAACAGGTGGCGCTTTTCGTTCATCGCCTCGGTAATGCCATCGGTGTAAATCAGTAAAATATCTTCTTCGGCGAGCTGAATGGTGTCGCTTTCGATCGATTTTTTAAAGAGGTCCTTTTCGTGCAGTTGGATGCCGATGGGGAAGCCGCGCGGGTTCAAATAATATGTTTTCTTCGTTGAGGCCCGGTATAAAATCATCGGATTGTGCCCGGCGCTGGCGTAGGTCAGTCGCCGGCGTTTGCTGTCAATGATCACATAAAAAACGGTGACAAACATGCCCTTTTTCATGTCGCCGATGACGAAATCATTCACCCGCGACAACACTTCCGCCGCGTCTTTGATGCCGCGCGCCTCGGTGCGCAGCGCCGTGCGAATCATCGTCATCACCAAACTGCCGGGTACGCCCTTGCCGGAGACGTCGGCCACCGCGATGCCGAGCGTGTCCTTGTCAACTTCGACGAAATCGAAATAATCCCCGCCGACTTCGCGCGCCGCCTCGTAATAACTGGCGATCTCGTAGCCTTCCAAATCCGGAAATTCACTCGGCAGCAGCGTCTGCTGAATTTCCTGCGCCACCTGCATTTCTTTTTGCAGGCGTTCCTGATCCGCGAGGTTCTTTTGCGACTCGCGGAAGCGATTGGTGATCTCCGAAAACGCCTGCGCGATTTCGCCAATTTCCGTCGAGGCGTCGATGTCCATCTCGTCTTCGACGTCGCCATGATCGGCGCGACGCACCCAATCCGCCAGTTTGCGGAACGGATTCATCAAAATATAAATGAGAAAAAATGTGCCGACCGAGGCCATCAACAACAGCAAGCCGGCGTCACGCGCATACATCCACCGCCGCCTGGCGATCCGTTGGTCGAGCAACTCTTTGAGCACGCGAATATGCATGCTGCCCGTGCCCAACGGCAAAACCTGATCATAAATTTCCTTGTTGGTCACCTGATTGTTCGCGTCAAGCACCGGCAGCGTGTAGGCAAAAATCTGCGGCCGGACTTCCACCCGCTGGCGGGGAAATTCAATTTGCTGAATAAGCTTGCTCAAGTCGGCGTGGCCAACGATGACCTGCGCGGAGTCGACGATCACAATTTCATGAACGAGGCGCCGGACTTCATCACTTTTATAAATTTCCAAAATGGCCTTGTGGCCTTGGGCGCCGCTCGGATCGTTGAAAATATTGGGAGCATTCTTCAGGCCGCTGCCCACCGGATCGCTGATGCCGCGAAAATCATTGAAGAATCGCGTCGTTTCCTGCTCTTCCGCCTGCCAGAAAAAATAGACATACCCCAACCCGATCATGGCCGTGAGCGCCAGCGTCGTCCACGTCCAGTATTTCGCCTTCAGCGAAAGGGGAATGGCTTTAAAGGCGTTGGCAACTTTGGGAATCTGGTCGCGCAGCTTCAATTTCTGCGGTGCATCCCGGTTTTTCGTGAGCCGCAGCTCGTTGCCTTCTTCGGTCTTGCGGTAATCGATTTCATCCATCAGGCGGCGCATAATGAAAATGCCGAGGCCGCCTTTTTTGCCGATATCGACGTAGCGCTGCAAGTCCGGATCTTTGACGTGCGTGGGATCGAAGTACTTCCCCTGATCGATCAGGCAGATCGTGAGACTGTTGGCTTTGACGATGGCGCGAATGGTGATAAAACCGTCGCCGCCGGTATCGCGGTAGGCGTGGCGCATCACGTTGGTGCCGGCCTCGTCGATCGCCAGCTTGAAAGCGTTGATCACGCGGTCGGAAAAACCGTGCTTCTTGCCGATGCGCGTCACAAACTCGCGCAAGTCGGCAAGATAATCAATGTGAGCAGGGACCTTGAGCTGCTCTTTTGTCACGCTTTTAAACAACCGGTGCTCCTAAAATTTCGCCTAATTTTTGAAAAAGGTTAAAATCAATATTCGACAAATTTTTGAAAATTGCAAGAAATTAATGAAAACGCAAATAAATATTCATTGACTGCCGGGATAAAACAGCCCGGGCGCTTCTGCTGCGTTCCGCCGGCTAAAGCGCTCGGGCAGTGTCGAGAACTCAATTACCAACCCAACCCTGGGGGTTTAACGTTGGTTTTTCTTCTGCCGCTCCAGGCCTTCGCGGGCCTGGTCAATGGCGCTGAGGATACGTTGGTTATAACGATCCTGCGGCTGAATCTGCTCAAGAATGCGCAGCGCTGCCGCGTAATCTTCGTTGTTCAACAGGCCGATGGCTTCGAGATAACGCTGGCGAATGGCGTCGGGAATCGGGCCGACCCGGGCGTTGCAGCGCACGTCGGCATCGCTATACGCCTGCCGGAGCCTGGCATTGCTGCCGTCTTTTTGCAAAGCCTGCGAGAAAAAACCTTTGGCCGCGCAATAATTCTTGTTCAAATACTCGGTGTAGCCCTGCCGGTAAAGCTGCTCGATGTCCAACTGGCGCTGCAATTGCGCCACTTTATCTTCATACGTCTTGCGTTCGGCTGCCGTAATGCCCGGTTGATTCATCAACTGGTTGTAGAGATTGACCGCCTCAAAGTATTTGCTCTCGTTGACAAAGCTCTGCGCTTTGCGCACGAGATCGCCGCGGCTGCGGGAAATCTGATCTTCAGTTTTCGCGATTAAACCCTTCAACTCGCTGTTATTCGGGTCGCGCTCGAGGCCGCGCTTCCATTCGGTAATCGCTTCGTTGTATTTGCTGGCCTGCAAAAATTGCATGCCCTTTTGTTTCTGTCCTTCAATGAAAGCGCGATCGGCCGCGGCGATGGCGCTGGCGCCGGCGGCCTGCGCCAATCTGGCCTTCTCCGCTTCCGCTTCTTCATCCATCTTGGTTTGGGTGCGTTCGACCCAGATGTTCGCTTCTTCTTTGTCTTGCGCCGTAAACGTCGTGTAAGCGCCGGCAGAAATATCGCGCGCCTGCGTGAAATTGATGAACGCGCTAAAAAACTCGCCCTGCTGAAAATAATTTTTGCCGAGCGTCATCTTTTCGTCAAACTCGTTGCGGCGGTTCAGCCCTTCTTTGCGGCGGGTTTCTTCCTCGATTCTAGTCAGCACCCGCTGTTGGGCTTCTTCGCGCATTTGCGTTTTGGTTTTGCCCAAATGCGCGGTAATGCTGATGCGATGAATTCCGCCCAGCCCGGAATCGTTATTGTCAAATTGGCCGAAAGCATAATCAATCTGAAACAGGTTTTGATACAGCACGCCGCCGCCAAAAATCAAGCCGCCGCCGCTATAGCCGAGACGCAACATGCCCAAATTTTGATAAACATACTCGGTGCCGAAATTGATGCGCATTTTTTCGCTTTGCCCTTCCGGCTTCTCAAACGCCAAAAACAGATTGGCCTGATCCGGCCGGGAGCCGATGAGCAGTCCTTTGGCCAGACCACCGCGAATGATGCGCGGCTGCGGCTCGGGGGTGCCGCCTAATTTGAGGGTGGGGCGCAACAGATTGAGCGCCGAAAAACCGAAACTCAAATTTTCAAAAATCCCTTCGCCAAAATCCGGGCGATAGAGCAAGCCGAAATCAGCGCCGAACGCGCGCGACGACAGGCCATAATATTGCTCCCGCTTGATCTTGACATTGCCGCCGAGCGAAACACCGTAAGAAACTTGCTTGGCATAGGAGAGAAAGAACTCATCATGCGCATCGGAATCTTCCCCGGGCGAATCGCCAAATTCGTCGCGCTCGACAAAACTGACGTCGCTGTGCAGCCAACCCAATCCCACCGTGCCGAAATCGAGAATGGGATAGGCCACGCCGATGAAGTGGTATTTGGCATCAGACTCGCGCAGCAACGGCGAATAATACATGACCACGCTCCGGCGCTCCAAATAATCCAGGCCGCCGGGATTCCAATAAATCGTCGAGGCATCGAGCGGCATGGCCACCACGGCGCTGCCAACGCCCTGCGCGCGCGCGCCGACGCCGAAACGAAAAAGATTCTGCGTGCCGCCCCGGGCTTCGCTGTTTTGGGCCGAAGCCGTTGCTCCGCACAGCAATCCGGCGATCAACAGCACCGCCGACAATTGGGAAATTCGTGATTGCATGTTCTTCACCGTTGATCTTTCATAATATAGAAGCAATACCTACCTTTTGCCAAAACATTTTCTTCCGCCGCGGCGCAACCCGGCCTCGGACTTTCGGCTTCGCACTATTTCCGCAACACCGCCACTTTCGTCGTCGCCGTACTGCCGCCGGCTTTAAGCACAGCAAGATACACGCCATTCAAGATGCGCGCGCCATCGCCGTTGCGCCCGTTCCAGGTGATGCAATTCGCGCCGCCATTGGCCACCGGCATGCCTTCGCGGTCCGCCGCTTTAAACGACTGCGAGTAAACCAATTCACCCAGTAGCGTGTAAATACGGAACTCCACATCTGACGGCTGCTTCAAGACGTAAGTGAAACATGTCGGATCACCGTCCGGATCGAAGGGGTTGGGATAATTATAGAACGCCTTCTGGAAATCTGCTTCGGCGATTACGCGTTTGGCCGAGATGATCTGATCCGCGGTCACCTCATTGCCGCTCGCATCCTGGAAAATAATCTCGACCGGATCGCCGGAATCCTGGTCGATGGCATCGATATCCGCCGGCCGTTTGAAAATGAGGCGGAAAGCCTGGCCGACATTATCCGCAATATCGACGAGCACGTCCACCGAATCCGGATTGCCGCCCAACAGTGTATCAGCCGGTGCAAACGGCAAGCGCAGTGAATCCGATGCTGGAATAGAAGTTAAGTTGCCGAACACGCGCGACCGGTTATAAGTGTCCACCACCCGCAACGCCTTCATAACTTGATTGGCCTGCAGCGGCTTGTTGTCGCGACCGATTGCATGCAAAGTCATGGCGCGCAGCAAGACGTGGCTCGAATTGATATTGCCCTCATTCGTTAATTTTAAACGCATGAGCAGTGAAGAGGTTTCGCCGCGCACCGCCGGGCCTTGCCCCGCCGGCAGCGTTTGCACGAAAAGCCGCTTTGGCTCGGTTTGAATCTGAATCGGCACGTCATTGTCCGAAACCGCCGCGGTCGAATCCGTGTTCACGTCGACCGGATACGGCTCCAGCAAGCGCACGCGAATGGTCTCGCGGCCGAGCGAAGGCACGCTGCGGGCGCGGAACTGCCACGTGAACGAACTGTTGGCGTCGATGGTTTGCACCGAATCGTCGGCATTCGCCATGCGATAATCCTGGGCCGCCGGCACCGCCGGATCATCCGGCAGCGACAGCTTGATTCTGGCATTGCCACGAATCGCCGCCTGACCGTTGTTCGTGATTCTGGCCATCACTCTGACGAGCGCATTGAGACCGACGACGCCATCCACGCGCGCCGACTGCGGCTCGACGATAACCGCTTCGAGCACCAATCGGGCTTGCTCGACGGTTTCAACAAGCTGCGAGGCGGTTTGTTTCGCGATGGCTTGATCGCTGTAAGTGTCTCTGCCGGTTACTTCGATTTTCAGGGTGTCTTTGCGGCCGAAAGTCGTGGCGCTGGGCGCTTGCACAACCCAACTGACGATCGTGCGGCCGTTTACATTCACGTTCTGCAACAGGCTTTGTTTTGTGCTCAAGCTGCCGGACAAGCGCAGGAACGCGGTGGCCACCTCGGCGTGCCGGCTTTCGATATCCGCTTGCACGACGAACAGTTGCCGCGTGCTCACAATGCCACTGGTCGCACCGGTCGGTGAAGTAATCGCCCAACTCAAAATTTTGGCGTAGCCCGAGCTGTCCGTCTCCACCGGAATCCGGCGGCGGCTGAGGTTTGACGTCAGCGCCACCGACGCATTGGAATTTTCGTCAAAAGGCAGCCGCGTCAGTTGCACGGTCAAGGAATCCTTCACCTTCGTATTCGGCGCGGTCACTTGCCACTGCACCTGCCCGTTGGCGTCGATCACTTTTTCCGGATTGCCGGTAACCGTGAAACCGCCCAACGGTTCGAGCCGCACCTTGGCCGTATCGACGACGCCGGCGCGGCCGTTCTTCGTCAGCGTCGCGCTCACGGTGAAGGTTTGGCCGAAAGAAACCTTGCCGCCCGTGGCGCCCGGCGGGGCAATAATCTGCGCATTCAAATTCAGCTCGGCGCGTTCCACCGTCACCACGCTAAGACTATCCAACCGCTCGATCAATTGGCCGCTACGATTGGTGCCGCGCGCGCGCACCACAAAATAGGTTGGAATCTCGTACGGCAAGTTGGGTGCTTGCACTTCCCACGTGACTTCATCCAACACGGTGACGGGCACTCCCACCAGATAGTTATTGGGCTGCTGCCGCTCAAACAGCACGGAGCTCGTGTTGGTCAGATCATTGCTGAAAATAATCTTTGCCCGCACCTGGAACTTCTGTCCGCTGGAAACGATCCCATCCTGGGCGCCCGGCGGGGCGGTCACATAAACGGTGTCAATTTTCACATCCGTCGGCACGACTTGCACCGACACGGTATCGGCATCTTTGAAGGATAACGCGGGCGCATTGACATTCAAATCTCTCCACGCTTGGCTGATCGCCACGATCAAATCGGTTCGGTTCATCGGCACATTCGGCGCCTGCAACCGCCACAAGATGGGCGCATCCAACGGGAAGGCGGTGGGCGCTTGCGCGATGCTGAAACCCGACGGCAAAGTCAACGACAAGGCGCCGCTGTCGTTCACCGCCGCCTGGCCGATATTTCTGACGCGTGCGGTGAAATCGAAAAACTGGTTGCCGCTTAAAATTCCGCTCGGCTCGCTGATGGTGGCGCTCACCGCCAACTGCGCCGGCCGTTGCACCAACACTTGCGCGGTCGAATCCGTCGCCGTGCTCACCTTGGCCGGTTGGCCGCCCGGCGTGGTTGCCGAAATAATGCTTGACGCAAACGTTTCAGGTTGCACGCCCGCCGGATTGCTGGTGTCACCCTGCACGAAAAAGGTCAAGCTGCGGAACTCCAGCGCTTTGATGGAATCGATTGGCTGTTCGACCGTCAAAACCAGCGAGCGACCGGTATTGCTGGTGAGGCGAACAAGCACGTCTTTCACGCTTTCGAAGCGGCTGATGTTTTGCAGAGTCACTTCCACGCCGAATTGCTGACCGACATTGACATAACCCAACTCGCCGACGACCCGAGGCGCGATCGGCAATGTCCGCACGATCTGCACGGATGCCGTCGTGTTGACTTGAATCTGGCCGACTTCGTCGTCCGTCAACGCCGCATTGTTGTTCAGGTCACGGCCGTTGAGCTTGACGATGAGTGCAGCCTGTCCGCCGCGTTGCGCGCCGGTAAACAGCACCGCGTAGCGCACGGTATCGATTTCGCCGGCGGCCAATCGCAAAGTCCGGTTGCGTCGCAGCAAAGTATCCGCTTGAATCGAGTAATCGTTTTGTATGACGCCGCCGAGTTGCACGGTAACGTCGTCGCGGCTCGGTTTCGTCAGCGCAATCGCCGCGCTGCCATTGTTGGTTACCACGGCGTAAATGTACCACGGCGGCGAGGTGCGGCCGGCTTCAACTTGGCTTTCCGAAGTGAGCACGCGGGTAATTTGCAACGCGGCCGGCTGCTGAATAAAGGCGCGGGCCGTATCGTCTGCCACTGTTCCCGGGATGAGGCTCGCGCTGGTGTTGCGGGCTTTGCCGGCAATTACGCTGGCTTGAAAAATTTCACCCGCCGGATTTTCGGTGTTGCTCGCCGTAATATCGAAGCTCACGACGCGGTTCGTGCCGCCGGGAATCGTGGCAATGCTCTGCACGCCCGGCGTGATCGTCGAACCCCCGGCGGTCGCGAGATGCACTTGCACCGTGTCGGCGGCTTCTTGTCCCGTATTTTCAATGGTGACCGCCGCTGCGAAACTTTGCGAAAGATTCACAAACGGCAGGTTCGGCGCGCCGGCCAACACGACATTCTTGATCAGCAGTTTCGCCGAGTCTTGCAC
>JAJVHT010000051.1:0-9624 GCA_022072515.1 bacterium | reverse complement strand
GCCTCACGCTATCGAGGCGCACGGCGGAGCCGCCATTGTTGCGCACCGTGGCGACGACATTCCAGGCCTTCGCCATGTTGGCGGTGACGGTATTTTGACTCGGCCGCACCGACAGAATTTGCACGCGCGCCGGCAGCGCCACCGTCAACTCATTGGTGGTCACCGGCAAATCCAACGAAAAATCATTGCCGTTTTCCGTGCCGCGCAATTGGATGACCGGCGTGTACGTGGTTTGCGGCATGTTCGCCGGAATCGCGGCGGCGGCAAAAGTCAGGGTCGTATCGCCCGGTGCGAGGCTTTGCACCGGATTATTGGCGTCAAGCTGGGCTTCAAAAAGAATGGCGCCGTTGTTGAAACGGAACCGGGTGCGCGCCGGATCGAGCAACACCGTGGCGCGGCCAACATCATTGCGCACGCGCACGGTGAACGCATACGAGCTGTTATTGTTCACAATGTCGGGCAACATGCTGTTGGCGATATACGCCACATTCGGCCGTTGCTGCACCTGCACGAAACTCGCATTATCCAAATCCGGAACCAGCACGTCACTGTTGATTTCAGTCGCGACGACGCGCGCCCACAAAAAGGCAAAGCCGTTTTGCGTACCGGTCGAGTTGATCACGAAACGCAAACTGTCGGTCGTCAGCGGCGCAAGATTCACCGTCGCCGAGCCGAGCCAGCGCAACGGCTGCAACGTGACGCCGTAATCGCTTTGGAATACCGCGCCGAGCCGGAAGCGCAAACTCGTTGAATCCGTCTTCAGCGCGACGCGGCTGCCGCCGGTGTTGCGCACCACCACGGTAACGTTCCACGGGTTGGTTTGGCCGGCTGAAACCGCCGGTTGGGAAGCGCGCACGCTGAGAATATCCAATGCCGCCGGCGACTGCACCATCACTGTTGCCGCACCGGGCGTGGAATTCAACAATTGCAAACTGTTGCGCTCAATGCCTTTCAGCGTCAGCGCCACCGTTTGATTGCCGAGGTCGCTGCCGGTTTGCGTCACGGTGACGGTCAGCGTATCAGTTTCTCCGCCGGACAAAATCGAATCGCCGCTGGCAAACACCAGCGGTTTGCTGAAAGTATAACCGGTATTGTTGCCCACAGAAATCTTGAGCGAATCCGGCGCCGGATGCAACCGCAAATCCGCCTCGCCGTCGTTTTTCACCACCGCTTTCACGCGCCAGTCTTTGCCCATATTTTGCGTGACGGTCGATTGCGAAAGCTGCACTTGTTCGATCTTGAAAATGGCCGGCGCCTGCACCCGCACTTCGCCGGTGCCGCCGTCATTGGTGTTGTCTTTCACCGTTTGGCTGGTGGGAATATCGAGCCCTTCGGCAAAACCGGAAATCGTTGCGATGCCGCGCGTCGTGCCCGTGCGCGTGATACCGAAAGTCAAATGCCCCGTGGTATGGCCGTCGAGCCGAATGCCGCCTTCATCCAGCGCCGTTGGAGGATCAATCGTGTATTCCGCGGTGACATCCTGGCTGCCGATGATAAAACGAATATAGGTTTTGCCCGGATCCAAATCCACATTGATCGGCGAAGAGCCGGCGTTTTCTACCGCCATCTGCACGGTCCACCGCCGCGTTGCACTCGTCATGCCGGCCGTGACCTGGCCCTGTGAGGGCGTGATCGAAGCGATGCGGAACGCATTGCCTTCCACCACCGTCCAGTTGTGTTTCGTCGCCGCATCGGCCGCAGACTGCGACTGATTGGAGTTGGCGTCTTTGCCGTAAACGCGCGCATCGATTGTAGTGAGGCCGAGCGCCGCCGCCGCGCGGACATTTACCGTGAACGTGTAATCCGCGGTGGCATTGCCGGCAATTGTCGCGGGGCCGGTGGGAGCGGAAATAATATAATCCGACGTGACATCAACCGGGCCTTGGCTGAAGCTCAACCGGACACTGTCGATATTTGCCGCCGCCGAATTCGGCAAACCAGAATTATTGGCAATTCGCACGGTGACCGCGCGGTTCGTGATGCCCTGCGAAACGGTATCATCGGCCGATGACACCGTTTGCACCGTCAAATTGATCGGCCGCTGCACCGCCCACGTGTCGGTTTGCGGCGTACCGTTGGCGCTCACCGGGGAGCCGCTAATCGTGCCTTGCACCGCGCCGTTGATTGTCACCGTCTCGAGCGTGGCATTGGCTTTTACCTCCACGATGAACGTGAGCGTGGTGACGGAGCCGCCGGCGAGCGTGACCGGGGCGAGCGCTGGAATGGTGTAATCACCAGTGCGATCCGCCGAGCCGGTGAACGTCAATTGTCCCGTTAAATTGTTCACCGCGGCCGTGCTGAGATTGCGCACCAACATGCTGACGGAAATGCCGGTTTGGCCCTGCGAAACCGTCGCCGGTGAGGTTGTAATGCTTTCGATGCTCAAGCTGCCGAGGCTGATCTGGGCCGAGCCATTCGCCCCGCCGCTGCTGGTGGCCGCGATGGTAACGACGCCGCCCGTGGTTCCCGCTTGAAAAGTGAAACTCAACCGGCTCGCTGCATTCGTCGCCAATTGCAAGTTTGGGGTGGCAGGATCGACATCCGGTTCGAGAATCGTGCCGAGCGCCGGATTTATATTGATTGTGAAAAACTTATTCGCGCCGACGTTGTTGCCGTCACCGTCTTTAATATCACCACTATTGACGGCCGAGGTGGCCGCGCCGTTTGCCGTTAATGCCGGCGGCGTCGGTGTCAGGGTAAACGTGCCGCGTGGCACGCCCGGCAAAACCGTTATCGTGCCGGTGCTATCCTTGATGGTCGGCGTGTACTCGCCGATAATGAAACCATTCACCGAGCCATTGGCATTCGCCAGCGTCGGCGCAAAAGTGAACGTCGTGCCGGTGGCAGAAACCGCCGGGGTGAGATTGCCCGTGCTCGACCAATTGACGCTCACTTCGCCAATATAATTGTTGCCGGCATCATAGCCCGCCGCATAAACCGTCAGTTGCTCGTCGGCCGTCATGGTTTGGTTGCCGAGGGGAACGCCGCTATTTCCCGGCGCGGTGCGTAAAACCACTCGCGCGGCGCTGCTCGTGATGACCGTGATTTCGCCGGTAAAATCTTCACGCGGGCCGTCAACGGCGCGGATCGCGCCTTTGCCAACCGTGCCCGCCGTGAACGTGGTCGAAGTACCGCTCACGGGATTCACCTGGCCGATCGCGTTTTGTACCGACCAGTTAGCGACGCGATCAGCGATGTAGTTGTCTTTGGCATCAAAGCCACCGGCATGAAATTCCAACGTCTGGCCCGAAGCCAGTGTCACTTCGGTGACTTCGGCGCCGGGGCCGGAAGGGCCGGCGAGAATTTTAATCTTATTCAACCCACCGGCGCTAACCGTGATGGCGCCGGTTTCATCAAAACCAGCCGTGGTATGGGTGCCGCGAATCGTGCCGCTCGCCGGCGCCAAAGTCGGCGCAAACGTCATGCTCTTCGCATTATTCACCGAAACCACCGGCGCCAAATTGCCGCTGCTCGTCCAATTCACATTTTGATCGCCGACATAATTCGTATCGGCATCAAAACCCGCGGCGTGCAATTCCAAAAAGCCATCAGCAGTGATCGACTTTGCGCCCAGTTCAACGCCGTTGCCGGCCGGGCCTTCGATAATTTTGATGAAAGCCAATGGCCCCGCTCCAACAGTTATGCTGCCGCTCAAACCGTCCAGCGCCGTGACATGATCGGCCTTAATTTGGCCGACGCCAACTTTGCGTGCCGTTAGCGTCGTGGTGACGCCATTCAGCGGCGCCAGTGAACCGATGTTATTGCCGGTGAGGCTCCAATCCACCGCCACATCGCCGCGATAATTATTGTCCGCATCAAAACCGGCGGCATGCACGACATACGTTTGTCCGGCGGTGAGGGGAACATTTGCCACTTCACCGCTGTTGCCGCTCGGTCCGACCATCACTTTTACATTGTGCAGCGCGCCAAGCGCAATCGTCAAATCGCCGGTCGTGTCGTCAATAGCCGTGGCATGATCGGCGACAATTTTGCCGATGCCGGGAAGCGTCGGATTCAGTGTGGTAGAAACCCCGGTGGTCGGGCTGACCCCGCCGATATTGTTGCCGATTATGCTCCACGTTACGGACTGATCGCTGAGATAATTGCCGGCGGCATCGTAACCGGCGGCATGCACGGTGAGCGTCCCGTCTGTGGTTAACGAGCGGGGGCCGACTTCCGGCGTGTTGCCGGCCGTGCCATCGACGATTTTAATGAAGCTCAAATTGCTGGCGGTGACGGTAATCAAGCCGGTGTTGTCGTCAAGCAGTGTCGCATGATCTGCCCTAATCACGCCGGTGCCGACGGTCGTGGCGGTGAAAACAGTGGAAATACCGCTGGCCGGATTCAGCGTGCCGATGCTGCTGCTGAGGCTCCACGTGACGCTCACGTCTTGTTTGTAATTGTCATCCGCATCGAAACTGCTGGCGTGCACCGGCAACGTTTGGCCGGTCTGGCGCGTCGCGGTGTCGACTTCGGGCGTGTTGCCATTGGTGCCGGACAGGATTTTAACGCGGAATGCCAAACCGGAAGTTACCGTAATCGTGCCGGTATTGTCGTCCGTGGCTGTCGCATGATCCGCGGTAATCACGCCGGTGCCCGGCGTTTTGGCATCAAGCGTTGTTGAAACGCCGGTGGCGGTGGAAAGCGTGCCAATGCCGCCAGTCACATTCCACGTGACTGGCTGATCGCCAAGATAATTTCCCGCGGCATCGTAACCGGCGGCATGCACCGTGAGCGTTTGATCGGCAGTCAACGCTTTCGGACCTAACTCCGCGCCGTCGCCTGCCTCACCTTCAAGGATTTTTACATAACTTAAATTGCCCGAATTGACCGAAATGGTGCCGGTGGCGTCGCCGGTCAGCGTCGCATGAGCAGCGTTGATCACGCCGGTGCCGGCTTTCGTCGCCGTCAGCGTGGTGCTGATTCCCGCCGCCGGATTCAATGTGCCGATACCGCCGGTGACGTTCCAATTGACGGCAACATCCTGCACGCGATTGCCGTCGGCGTCAAAACTGCTGGCGTGCACCGGCAGCGTTTGGCCGGTGGTCAATGTCGTGTCGCGAACTTCCGGGGCATTCCCGGTCAAACCGAGTAAAATTTTAATGCGATTTTCCGCGCCCACTGTGACGGTAATATTGCCGGTGGCATCATCGGTGGCGGTCGGATGATCCGCCGCAATTTGCCCGGTGCCGGGAGTGCGCGCATCCAGCGTCGTCGAAAGGCCGGTCGTGGCCGAAAGCGTGCCAATATTATTGCCGGTAAGGCTCCACGTGACGGCTTGATCGCCGAGATAAACGCCGCTGGCATCATAACCGGCGGCGTGCACGATGAGGACCTGATCCGTCGTCAGCGTTGTCGGCCCTAATTCTGTGCCGGGGCCGGAGGGGCCCAAGACGACTTTAATGTAACTCAAATTGCCGGTGTTGACCACGATGTCGCCGGTGGCGTCGTCGATCAGTGTCGGATGATCGGCGGTAATCGTGCCGGAGCCGGGCGTCGTCGCCGTCAGCGTCGAGCTGATGCCATTAAGCGGATTCAAAGAACCGATGCCGCCGGTGATTCTCCAATCCACCGCCGTATCATCGATATAATTGTTATCGGCGTCAAAGCGGCCGGCATGAACCGTCAACGTTCCGCCAGTGGTCAAGGTTTGCGTGGTCACTTCGGCAGTTGGGCCGCTGGCAGTATCCAAAACTTTCACGTGATGAGGCGCACCGGCATTCACCGTAAAAACGCCGGAGAGATCGTCGGTCGCGGTGGCGTGATCCGCCGAAATTTGGCCCGTGCCGGGTGTCTTAAAATCCAATGTCGTAGCAGTTCCCGTTGCTGCGGAGAGCGTGCCGATGCCACCGCTCACATTCCAGTTGACCGGGAAATCGCCGAGATAGTTGCCGCTGGCGTCATAACCCGCGGCATGGACTGTGATGGTTTCATCGGTCGTCACGGTGCGATTCTGCAGTTCGGGGCCATTGCCGGCCGCGCCTTCAACGATTTTGATGGCGCTCAACGAGCTGGCCTGCACGGTAATGGTGCCGGTGGCGTCACCGATCAACGTGTTGTTGACGGCGGTGATCACGCCGGTGCCGACAGTCGTGGCGGTAAAGGTGCTGGCAATGCCGGTCGCCGGATTCAACCCACCGATGCTGCCGGAAACGCTCCAATCCACCACCACATCATTGATATAATTGTCATCGCGGTCGAAACCGCCGGCATGCACGAGCAGCGTCTCGCCGGTCAGCAGCGTACGGCTGTCAATTTCAGTGGTGAGGCCGCTTGCACCGGCAAGGATTTTAACACGATATGCTGCGCCGGCAATGACGGTAATATTGCCGGTCACGTCGTCGGTCGCGGTGGCATGATCGGCAGAAAGAATTCCCGTACCCGGCAAATTCGCTTCCAGGGTCGTGGAAATGCCGGTCACAGTGGAGAGCGCGCCGATGTTATTGGTCACACTCCAGGTCACCGGATAATCGCCGAGGTAATTGCCGCTGGCATCATAGCCGGCGGCATGCACGGTCAGCGTTTGATCGGCGGTCAAAGTTTTCGTGGTCACCTCCGGGGTTTTGCCGGAGGGGCCTTCGACAATCTTAACGCTGCTCAACGACCCAGCCAC
Source organism: bacterium (assembly GCA_022072515.1). Taxonomy (GTDB): domain Bacteria; phylum Zhuqueibacterota; class Zhuqueibacteria; order Zhuqueibacterales; family Zhuqueibacteraceae; genus Zhuqueibacter. Next base: position 3,011 of record JAJVHT010000051.1, on the reverse strand, counting down.
GACGGTAATCGTGCCGGTGGCATCGTCCAGCAAGGTCGCGTGATCACCGGTGATCACGCCGGTGCCAGCCGCCGTCGCCGTGAGGCGCGTCGTCGAGCCGGAAGGCGGGGTGAGCGAGCCAATGCCGCCGCTAACGCTCCACGTGACGCTGACGTCACCGATATAATTGCCGGCGGCGTCATAGCTGCCGGCGTGAACGTCGAGTGTTTGGCCGGCGGTCAAATTCACCGGGCCAACTTCGGCGGTGTTGCCACTGGCCGTATCCAAAACTTTAATGCGATTCGGCGCCCCGAGCGTGACCGTAATGTTGCCGGTCACGTCGTCCGCTGCAGTGGGATGGTCGGCGCTGATCACACCCACACCTGGGGTGCCAGCATTGAACGTCGTGCTCGCGCCCAAAGTCGGCGTGAGAACACCGATACCATTGCTGACGGTCCAATTCACCGAAAAATCGCCAAGATAATTGTTACTGCCGTCAAAACCCGCCGCATGCACCACAAGTGTTTGGTCCGTGGTCAAAGATTGGGTGTTGACTTCCGAAGTGTTACCGGAGGGGCCGTCATAAATTTTGACGTAGGTCAAATTGCCGACGGTGACGGTTATCGTGCCGGTCGCGTCATCGCTCAAAGTAACATGATCAGCGGTCACCACGCCGGTACCGGCGGTAGTGGCGGTAAAAGTGGTTGAAACCCCGGTGGGTGGCGTGACGTTGCCGATGGCACCGGTGACACTCCAGGTCACCGAGACGTCGCCGGTGTAATTTTCGTCGGCGTCAAAACTGCCGGCATGCATCACTAAATTGGCGCCGGTCGGCACGATCTGCGCGCCGACTTCACTGGTGTTGCCGCTTAAAGCCGACAAAATTTTCACGTGATGCGGCACCCCCGTCGTCACCGTAATCGTGCCGCTTTGGTCATCGGCGACGGTGGCGTGATCCGCCGTAATGACGCCGCTGCCAATTGTGGTTAAATTAAGCCGTGTGCTGGTGCCGGTCGTTGCCGAAAAAGTTCCAATGCCGTTCGTCACACTCCAGGTCACCGGCTCATCGCCGAGATAATTGTCCAGGGCATCGTAGCCGGCGGCATGCACGGTGATCGTTTCATCGGTCGTCACATTTTTATCGAGCAATTCCGGACCGTTGCCGCTTTCGCCTTCGACCAGGCGCACTTTCGCCAGTGCGCCGGCGCTTACAGTAATCGTACCGGTGGCGTCGTCGATCAGCGTCGGGTGGTTGGCAAAGATCGAGCCTGAGCCGACTTTCTGCGCGGTCAGCGTCGTCGTCGTATTCACGGTCGAGTTGAGGCTGCCAATGCCACCCGTCACACTCCAGGTGACGCTCGCGTCGCTGATATAATTGTCATCGGCGTCAAAACTGCCGGCATGTACTTGCAGCGTGTTGCCAACCTGCAGCGCCGTATCCGCCACCGCGGAAGCAAAGCCGGTTGCGCCGGTCAAAATCTTCACATGATGCGGAAGCCCGGTGGATACGCTGATGGTGCCGCTGTCATCGTCGGTAGCGCTTGCATGATCCGCTGTGATAATGCCGCTGCCCGGTGTCGTCAAAGTCAACGTCGTGCTGATGCCTGTCGCCGGCGACACCGCGCCGATACCGCCGCTGACACTCCAATTCACCGCCACATCCGAAATATAATTGCCATTGGCATCATAGCCGGCCGCGTGCACCGTCAATGTTTGATCCGTGGTCAAACTCTTGCCGCCCATCTCATTGCCGGGGCCGTTCGCCCCTTCTACAATTTTGACATAGCTAAGCGCGGCGGCGCCGACGGTTATAGTGCCCGTGGCGTCGTCAAAAAGCGTGGCGTGATCGGCCAGGATGACGCCGGTGCCGGTCGTGGTCGCCGTCAGCGTCGTGCTGATGCCTGAGGTCGCTGACAAGTTGCCAATGTTCCCGCTCAACAGCCAGGTCACACTGACATCGCCGATACGGTTGTCGTCGGCATCGAAACTGCTGGCATGAACCACCAAAGTTTGCCCAGCCGTCAAAGATTGATTCCCGACTTCCGTGCCGGAGCCGCTGGCATTTGGCAAAACCTTCACATGATGCGCGGCGCCGAGCGCGATGGTAATATTGCCGGTTACATCATCCGTGGCCGTGGCATGATTCGCCGTAATCGTCGTAATGCCGGTGCGAGTCGGGTTGAAAGTCGTCGCCGCGCCGGTGGTCGGTGAAAGCGAGCCGGTCGTGCCATTCGAAAGACTCCACGTCACCGAAAAATCGCCCAAATAATTTCCTCCGGCATCGTAACCCGCCGCATGCACGGTGAGGTTTTGATCTGTATTGATGGCTTTGGTTGTCAGTTCCGCACCGTTGCCAGACGGGCCTTCAACGACTTTGACATAACTCAAAGCGCCGGCGGAAACGGTAATCGTGGCCGAAACGCCGTCGCTCAGCATCGCATGGTCGGCGGTAAACACTCCCGAGCCGGGCGCCGTTGCCGTTAACGTCGTGCTCACGCCGGAAGGTGCGCTCAATGTGCCGATGCCACCACTGATGCTCCAATTCACCGGCACGTCGTTGGTATAATTGCCATCGGCATCAAAACTGCCGGCGTGTACGGTCAACGTCTGGCCGGGGGTCAGCGCCTGCGCGGTCAATTCCCCGGTACTGCCGCTCGCGCCGGTCAAAATTTTCACGCGATACGGCGAGCCGGCATTGACCGTAATCGTGCCGGAAACGTCGCCGGTGGCGGAGGCATGCGTCGCCGTGATCGTGCCAGAGCCGGGCGTCGTCAACGTCAGTGTCGTGCCGCTCGAAATGGTCGGAAAAACCGTTCCGATGCCGCCAGTGACGCTCCAGGTCACCACCTGATCACCAACATAGTTGTCATTGGCATCATAGCCGGCCGCGTGGACGAGCAGTGTGTTGTCGGTATTCACCGTCACTGCGCCCATTTCAGCGCCATTGCCGCTGACGCCTTCCACAATTTTAACTTTGGCCAGCGTCCCGGCGCTCACGGAAATATTGCCCGTGGCGTCGTCAATCAAACTTG
>JAJVHT010000129.1:15718-34858 GCA_022072515.1 bacterium | reverse complement strand
GAACAGCTTGCCTACGATGACTTTTTCAAGGTCACCGTTGGCCGCCTGCGTTTTGAAAAATTCAACGGCGAAATGTCAACAGAAGTGCGGCGCCTGTGCCTGGATCGCGGCGACGCCGTGGCGGTGGTGCTGTTTAACCGCCAAAACAACAAGCTGGTTTTAATCGAGCAGTTTCGTTACCCGGTGTATCGCGCGCTCAAAAAGAAGAATGGCTGGCTCTGCGAGCTGGTTGCCGGGGTGGTGGAAAAGGGGGAAACGCCGAAGGAGGTGGTTGCACGTGAGGTGATGGAGGAGGCCGGCTATCGCATAAAAAATGTCAAATTACTTTCGACGGTTTTTCCTTCGCCGGGCGGCATGTCGGAGCGGGTTTATATATATTATGCGGAAATCGCCGGCCGCGAAAATGCCGGCGGCGGCTTGCTCTCCGAGCACGAAGACATTCGCGTGCTGGAATGGCCGGTGCGAAAAGTTTATGCGCTGCTCAAAAAGGGCCGGATTGAAGACGGCAAAACCATCATTGGTTTGCTGCTGGCAGAGAAAATAATTCGGCGCCAAAAGCACAACCGGCGGCGCGCGCAAAAGAAAAAAGCCTGAACCTGAAAATATCAAATCAAAGGAAAAAGCCTGATTAACCGCTCAAAGCCGGTAATCAGGCTTTTAAAATTTTAAACTGAATGCATGGCAGCATTGCGCCTTGAATTCATCACCCGATCTTCAATGACCCCACCGTCTTTTCAAACGCCGGCAGGAAATCGGCGCGCTTCGGCGCGAAATAGTTCACAATGATGCGATAAACTTGATCGTTCTTGACGAGAAAATAAGCGCGGCTGGCGATATCCCTGGCCGGCGTGTAGTTGAGATACATCGCTTTCTCGCCCGCTATCGTCGTCTCGCCTTTGCCGGAAACGCGGGTGAACTTTCCCTGGTTCTGCTCAAACACTTTTTCAATAGCCACGCCTTTTGCCGGCAAAATGTCGATCCGGACGTTGCAATCCTGGCGATAGCCTTTGATTTCCAAAGAAAATTTTATGTCGCCTTTGACGGTCGGCGTCGCCGCCTCGAAATTATCCGGATAGGAAATTCTCAGATAGTTATTGGAAAATTCTGTGAATGTAATGGAAGGCAAAGAGGGGTCGGCCAGCGCCGCTTTGGATTTGGGACGGGGCAGCCGGATCGAGGCCAACAAGGAATCCATGACGTATTGGTAAGGCTCAAACAAATCGTTGAAAGCCCCGTATTCGAGATAATATTGCACCGAATCGCGAATCGCATAAACGCGCGTGCGCGTCAGCTTGGTTCTTTGCGTAAAATTGCCATAATAGGTGAATTTGCGCGCATCCGTACTGTCAACTGTAATCGTATCGATCTTGGAGACATTGAAGCCCTCGGCCTTGCGATCTTTGGCGAACGTCATGACGACTTCATCCAGCGAGAGCAATGAATCCGGGCGCTCGCGCAAAACGGTAATTTGCATGCCGTATTCGCCTTTGTCGTCGGCATAGGGATCGACAAATTTCTCCGCTGCCGCCAGCGAGGAGGCCATGGTGATGCGGTTGCCATCGACATTCATATACCAGTTACTGGTATCAGCCTTGGGATGAGTGAAACTCAAACCGGTAAACTGGTCGCTATATTTTTCCCATGCCGCAATGGGAGTATAGACTTTTTTCTTTTCGCCGCATCCCGACATCACCACGGCGCCAATAAATAATGTCGCCAAGAATCTCTTGGCTATCATCTGTGCTTTCATAACGGTTCCTTCCTCTCGATAATTTTACTCACACCAAAAGGTGAATTGCAATTTTGTACGGCGCCAGCTTATTGAGACTTCAAGCGGTTTTCGACTTGCTCCAATTCTTTGGCGGCATCCCGGTCTTTCGGATTCAACTTCAAATAGGCGCGATATTCTTGCGCCGCGTCTTCCAGATTATTCATCAAATACAACATTTGCGCCTTAAATTTGCGCGCCGAGGCATCTTGTGGTTTGAGCTTGAGTGCGTTATTTAAAGCCTCAACCGTCTGGGGATATTTTTTCTCGACGTAATACGTATAAGCGATGCCGGAGTGCGCGTCAAAAATTTCATTTTTATAACGGACAACCGAGGTATCGGCCAGCTTAATGAGTGTTTCAAATTCCGTCCGGGCGGCTTGCAGGGAATCGGTTTTGTATCGTGCTTGTGACAAACAGCGCGCGAGACTAAGCCGCGCAGGAATATATTGCGGACGCAGGGCCACCACTTGCCGCAGCGCCACGCGGGCGGTGTCTATCCGGCCCAGTTGGATGTTACAGTTGGCATAGTTCAAATAGGATGAGGTGGAATTGGGATCGAGGGTAAAGCGTTTCTCAAACATTCGGGCGGCGCGTTCCCATTTTCGCAAGCGCATATAGATCGCGCCCGCCTCGCCATACGCGTCAGCCTTCGTGGAATCCAGCCGAAAGGCCTGCTCATACGTCAACACCGCCAGGGAATCGCGTTTCGTCTCAGCATAGGCATCGGCCAACCGGGTGGTGTTGTCATAGCCCAGCGTATCAGCTTTTGCAAGTTGTTTGAAGGCTTCGATGGCGCGATCATATTGCTTCGTTTCATAAAGTGAATGGGCGAGTATTTGTTTCGCTTTCTTCGAGGTGGGATCGCCTTTTAACACTTGCTCGGCGGCGGTTACCGCCTCGGCATAACCCCGCTTCGAGAGATAAAGCGCCTCCATGTAATTTTCCCAGCCCTTTTGGACGGCCGGAAAACGCCGCACGTGCAAACGATAAACCCGCGCCGCTTCGGGATATAATTTTCCGGCAAAATACAAGCGGCCAAGCTCAAAGAGCGCCGTCTGATCGGTGCTGTCGAGCTTCACAATCGCCTGATAAGCGCGCGCCGCTTCATTCCAACGCCGATCTTTGGCATACGCTTTCGAGAGCTTTTGATGCACATCGATGCGGGTGGAATCGATTTTGATCGCCTCCTCATATTGCAGAATCGCGATGGCATTGCTGCCGGTTTTACCGTAGGCATCGCCCAAGCCTTCCCAAGCGGCCGCGCTTTGGGGGTCGGCCTCTTTCGCTTGCGAGAAGTCAATCACGGCGTGGTCGGCGGAATCGGTTGCCATATGAAAATAGCCGAGCTGAATCAGCAGAGCGGCATTGTTCTTGTTGTTCTTCAAACCCTTGCGCAGCATTTGCAGAGAGGCTTGGCGGTTTTTTTGCTCCAACGCAGCTTGGGAGACGAGAATATACGCGTCCACATTTTTGTCGTCAAGGTCAAGGGCTTTTCGGCCGAATACTTCCGCCGAGTCAGCCCGCCCGGCCTGCTGATACGCTTGTCCCAGCAAAACAAAGGCTTCGACATTGCGCGGCGCCACGACAACGGCCTTTTGCAAGGAAGCAATTGCTTCTCTCGTCTTGCCTTGTTTGAGCAGCGCCTTGCCGTCATTAAGCGTTGACTGGCCCGTGGCTGATGATAACAGTCCCATGCCTAACAGCGTAACGAGAACAAATGATTTTTGCATGTTAATCCTCATTAGTCTGAACCAAGCGAATCGGCACTTTAGCCGGAACTAAGCCGACATCCATAATGATTTTTTGTCCAGGATTGCTTGCCACGAATGTGCCAAATCCGACCTCCGGTCCCGCATCTCTGTTCGGGGAAGAAGTAGTGTAGATATAAACACCGTAATGCAGCGGATAAAAACCGCGATAAATATTGGCTTGATGCAGTTTCACGAACTTGCTGGTCGCGGTCGAATCTTGTCGCTCCAACGCCAGCGCCCGCAACACCGAGGTTGTGTCTTGGTGCACACCTTGGGGCCGGGTCATGCAATAGTAACTGGCGGCGGAAACCACGCCCAATGCGCGCGGATGATTCATGACATAATCCAACACTTCGTTTTGCGTCGGGGCAATAAAAGTGGGGGCGGCATCTTCTGGTAATTTCAAAAACTGTTGCACCAGCAACTCATAAGCGCCCGAATTGCGGCCGGTAAAAACAAATTCTATCGGCCCGGACCATGGGCTTTCCGGAACGCGATTCCAGTCGCTTATTTTCCCGCGAACGATATCTGCCAGCGTCGCCAGCGTCATCTGCTCCAGGGGATTTTTTTCATGCACCACCACCACCAGCGCGTCTTCGGCGACTTTGTTTTCAGTAATATGAATTTCTTCACGTTTGACGACGGCCTGCTCTTCAGCGTTCAACGGCCGATCGATGATGACAATCCGGACGCTGTCATTTAGCAGATGCACGATGGCTTCCCGCGTGGTCGCGGATAGCAAAGTCACCTTTACCGCCGGATACTCGCGTTGAAATTCCTCGGCTTCTTTTTGCATCAACGCCGCATGTGATTCTGCCACAATGGCCGTGACGTGGCCCTTGGTCGGACTCGTTTCCGGCTCGGGTTGGCGGTTGCAAGCGGTGAAGCCGGCAAGCAACACCAACAAACTACAGAGGAATATTCTATTCATCGTAACGCTCCGCGCGCTCGGCGCGCTTGGCTTTTAAGCGCGTCATCATGAAGCGATAAATGCCCATCAGCAAGAAAACGATGCCAAGCATGACGCGCAATTGTGTGGGCGCACCCGGCGGCAGAAAAAAACCCGCCAAGACGGCAATGCCCACGATGATCATAACCGTCGCAACTGTCATGGCGAGGATTGTTGAAATTTTCCGGCCATCCATAACCTTAATGTGCAGCGAAAATTAATGGGGAAACCAGCAAAGGCAGTACTGCTGACATGTTATCTTCTGACGTCTTGAAAGTCCGAAGCCGCAAGGGTGCACAGTCGAGGTCGCAGGTCAAAACGGTTCGAAGTCAAGTAGGGGTGACAGTCACAAATGCCGCCGGGCACTTGCGACTGTCGCTTCGCTTTTAAGTAACGGCGTGTCCCGCTTGCGCGGGGCGAAATTACAGTTTCTTGCTCCGCCCTTACTTGAGGCGGAAGTGAAACGGGATCGAAACCCATACATCAACCGGGCCATTTTGCATCATCGCCGGCGTGAACACGAATTGATTTGCCGCATCGATGGCGGATTGGTCGAAAATATCCGATGCGCTTTTTTGAATGACGACTTTGCGCGGCTTGCCGTCTTTGCCGACCCAGATTTTCACCCACACCGTGCCTTCAAGCCCGGCTTTACGGGCAATTTCAGGATAGGTGGGTTGTATACGCTTGACGATCTGCGGGCCTTTTTCATAAGGGACGAAATCCGGCGGCGGCCCATCTTCCTCGATTTTAATGTCTTTGTCAATCTGCACTTCACCACCGCCGGTGCCCGTGCCTTCACTGACGGCATCGCTTGCCGCGTTCATTTCCTGCTGCGTCGCGAAAGTCTGCTCCGGACTGACTTCCGTGTCCGGAACCGGCACGGGAATACCAACACTGGGCTTAACCGCCGGCGCCGCCACGGAGACGGCCGGCGGCACGTTCGAACTTTGAATCGAAGGCGGCGGGCCAAGCTCACTGTACTTCATGATGCGTACGATGGCGATCGGCTCTTCCTCCCGGCCCAGATATTCGGCCAGGTAATACGCGCCGAGAATCCCCGCCGTCACGACGATGCCGATAATCTCGGCAATCGTCAGATATTTTTGGTAGGATTGCTTGAGCTCCGGCGCACCATAGGGAAAACCTAAATTGATTGCGACGTCTTGCATGTTCGTCTCTCCTGTTTTACATGACCGCGGCTTTGACCATCATTTGTAAATCCTTATCCGTCATCGGGGCCAAGCTGAAGCGCGTGATGTTGGCTAAGTTCAGCTCATCCATGATGTCAACCATCATTTTATAGTTGCTTTCACGATGAACCTTCACCAGGGTGATCAACTTGGGATTGGCCTGGTTGCGCTGAATCAACGTGGTGCGCAGATCATTGAACGCGACTTTTTGCAACGGCTCGCTGCCCATGTTCCAAAACATCGTGCCGTCTTTGTCAACGCGCAAGGTTAACAAGCTCGACTCCGCCACCTCGACGGTGACTTTCTCGTCCGGCGGCAGGTTCAGCTCCATCGTTTGGGGCTTGCTAAAGACCGTGGTGAGCATAAAGAAAGTCAGCAGCAGAAACGCCACATCGACCATCGGCGTCATGTCAATGCGGATGCTGACGCGTTTCTTCTTTTTCTTTTTTGCATGTTTTGCATGACTTCTCGATTCACCACCGCCTGCATCTACTCCGGCCATAACAACACTCCTTTATCAAGATTTTTCAAAATCAGTGACAAGATTGAACCGGGTGATTTTGGTTTGCTGTAAAACCGTCATCACATCTTCAATCGGTCCATACGGCGCCCCTTTATCACCTTTCACGACGGTGCGCAGCCGCGGATTGGCGACGCGCGCCTGAATGAGAAGATTGGCCAGATCATTTTTGGTCACTTCCATACTGGCTTTATATTTGCCAGCGGCGCCAAAGAGCCGTTCGCGCAAAACCTGCGAATCCAATCCGAGATGGATGACGCCTTCTTTCGTCACGCTGATCATCATGACGTCGGATTCCGGCAATTTGATCGCCGAATGCGAAGACGGCAGTTCGATCTGCACATCTTCCACCGGTTTGAATTGCGTGGTGAGCATGAAGAAGGTCAACAGCAAGAACGCCACATCCACCATCGGCGTCATATCCATCTTAATGCCCACGCGGCCTTTTTTGATTTTCGGCATGAGATAATCCTCGCCTTATTTTTTCAATCCAAGGGTCTGGACGATTGAATAGCTGGCCTCATCGATCATGTAAGTGAAATTGTCGACTTTGGTCGTGAAGAAATTGTACGCGATGATGCCAATGATCGCCGCGATCAAGCCGCCAGCGGTATTGATCAAGGCTTCCGAAATGCCCAACGCGAGTTGCACGGCATCCGGCGCGCCGGCGCGGGCCATGGCCGCGAACGAGCGAATCATGCCAAGCACGGTTCCCAACAAGCCGACCATCGTGGCAATCGAAGCGATGGTGGAGAGCATCACCAAATTCTTTTCCAACAGCGGCACTTCCAGCATCGTCGCTTGCTCAATCGAAGATTGAACTTCTTTCATGACTTCTTCTTGTTCTTTCGTCTTGCCGGCTTCCTTTAAGCCTTGATAACGCTCCAAGCCGATGCGAATAATGTTGGCGCAGGAACCGCGCTGCTTATCGCAAGATTCGATGGCGGATTGAATGTTGCCCGCGTTGATTTCCTTTTGCACACTGCTCAAAAACTTGGGCAACGAGCCTTTGCCCTGGGCTTTGCGAAGCGAGAAGATACGCTCAAAAACGTAGGTGACGACCATGATGATTAACGCAATCAAAGCGACGACGAGATAGCCACCGTCTTTGATGAATTTTGGCAGATTTTCAAAAATGAACCAAGCGGCCACGAACGACACAACTAACAAGACCGCATTGAAGACGGACTGTTTCATAACTTGATCTCCTTGGTTAATGGGTTGGCAGAGCGACTTCGACTTAAGACTGCAAACTCTTTACAGCTTCATCGCGGGTATCGGCGACGTCAAAAACGCTGGTGAGCTTCGTAATCACGAAGATGTTTTGCACGCTCGTATTCATGCCGGTGAGCTTGATTTTCCCCTTGTCCTTGCTGTACATGGTATAGATGCCGACGAGCGCGCCGATGCCGGTACTATTGATGTATGTCACCCCGCCGAGATCGATCACGAGCTTCCGATTGCCCTGCTCGAACAGATCGCGGGCTTTCGTTTTTAACTCATCGGTCTCGCCCCCGCCTATGATCGAACCTTTCGGCTCGATAATGGCAATGTCGAGATTGTTGATGGTTGTGACTTTCGTTGCCATAGATTCCTCGCCAAAATACGTTCGTTACTCGAGTAAGATCATGGTTGCGCAACTGAATTTAGTCACTACTGTTCAATACTTGTGCCAAAAATGTAATGGGGAACTAACCTAATTTTAATAAAGATTTAGCGCGTCGCGAAATTGTGACAATAAGTTAAATAATATTGCAAAATGCAAGAGAATTTTTTAGGGTTCGATAATCCCATTGCTAAATTGTGATTTTAAAGCAAATTTATATCAGCTTGCAAATTGCAAGATTGTGGGGTTCAAAATGGTAAGAGCAGGGCTTTACTTTGCAAAGCGCGAGGTGTTTATTTTGCCACCCATTGAATGAGCCTCAACCAAACAGGTTTATCGGCGCGAGAAGAATTTCTTCGCTATAATCCAAATTTTTTCCGCTTCCGCCACAGTGTCGCCGGGTCGATACCGAGAATCTGCGCTGCCTCGTCATAATCGGCGGCATGTTGCAAAACGCGCTTGATATGCAGTTTTTCAACTTCTTCAAGCGAAAACGCGTGCATCGGCTTCTCGGCGGCCAACCGCACCTCCTCCGGCAAATGTGCAGTCTCCACCAGGCCATCCTTCGCCAACAACGCCGCGCGTTCCATCACGTTTTCCAATTCGCGCACATTGCCGCTCCAGCGATAGGCCCGCAACGCCTTCATCGCCTCCGGAGCAATCTCCATGGCTGTCTCTTTCGCAAATTTTTTGAGAAAATATTGAATCAACAACGGAATATCTTCCGGGCGCTCGCGCAGCGGCAAAAGCTTCAGGCGCAGCGCGTTCAGCCGATAAAACAAATCTTCGCGAAAGCTGCCTTCTTTTAAAGCTTCGTCCAGGTTTTTATTCGTTGCCGCGATAATCCGCACGTCAACCTTGCGGGTCACGCTTTCCCCGACGCGTTCGAACTCCTTGCTCTGAATGACCCGCAACAATTTTGCCTGGATGCTGGGCGAAATTTCCGCGATTTCATCGAGAAAAATCGTGCTGCCGTCAGCGACTTCGAATCGGCCCTGGCGATCTTTCAAAGCGCCGGTAAAGCCGCCTTTCACGTGCCCAAATAATTCACTTTCCAATAAATTTTCCGGCAGCGCCGCACAGTTGACTTTGATGAGCGCCTGAGCGGCGCGCGGACTGCGTTGGTGAATGAACTGCGCCACCAACTCTTTGCCCGTGCCGCTTTCCCCTTCGATCAGTACGCTCATATTGCTGTCGGCGACACGCGTCGCGAGATCGAGCATCGCCAACATCTCGCGATTGTGGGTGACGATGGTTTCGCCCAAACTCGAAGCCTGGGTTTCGGCAACTTTTTGGCGCAACTCGCGAACTTCCTGCGTCAGCCGGTGATATTCCAGCGCCTTCGTCGCAAAAAATTGCAGTTCTTTCAGATCGAAGGGTTTTTGCAGATAATGATAAGCCCCTTTTTTAATGGCCTCGACGGCGCTATCGATTGAACCGTGCGCGGTGATCAGCGTCACCGTCGTCTCCGGCGCATGCTTTTTGATTTCGGCCAAAATTTCCATGCCGTCCATCGGTGCCATTTTCAAATCGACAAACGCCAAATCGAATTTCTCGCGCTGAATGATTTCGAGCACGTCCTGCGGCTTCGACACGAGCTGCGCCTGAAAACCGCTGGCATCGAAACAGATGCCCATCGTCTTCAGAATATTCGGCTCGTCATCCACGACGAGAACTTTGGGGATGCGGTTTTCCATCAAATAACCAAGGGAATGGTGAAAGAAAAGGTGCTGCCTTTACCAAGTTCGCTCGTCACCCAGATTTTGCCGCCATGCGCTTCGACCACTTCCTTCGCGATTGCCAGGCCGAGTCCGACGCTGCCCGGCGTCGAATCCGTCGGCTGTTTAACCTGGACGAATTTTTCAAAAATCGATTCCAGCGCTTCGGCCGAAATGCCGCGGCCGGAATCCGCCACGCTGATTTGCACCGCGCCGTTGGCGCGTTCTGCGCGGATCAGGATTTTGCCGCCGGCCGGCGTGTAGCGCAGTGCATTGCTGACCAGATTGCTGATTACCCATGAGAGTTGCTCGCGATCCGCGGTGAAATCGGGGACGGCGGCATCGATCGCCGTGTCAAACGCGATCTCTTTCATGCGCAGCGGCACGCGCAAATGTTTCAACGCTTCTTCCACCAAGGTTTGTAAATTGATCGCTTCTTTTTTCATTTGATATTTGCCGGACTCCAAGCGCGACAGATTGAGCAATTCCTTCACCAGTTTGGTCAGCCGCTCACAATCTGCCTTGGCGGTCGCCAGCAACTCGCCTTGCTGCCCGCTGACACTGCCAAGCAAGCCCTGCAAAAGAATATCGATCGTCATGTTCAACGACGTTAACGGCGTGCGGAATTCGTGCGACACCGTCGCCATGAAATCCGATTTCATTTGGTCCAGCTTCTTCAAGCGCGTCACATCTTGCAGCAACGTCACCACGCCCTGTACCTTTCCTTGCTCGTCGGTAATCATCGTCTGGCGCGGCCGGAAATAAGACGCCTCCTCCCCTTGCGTGACCGAGAACAGTTGATCCTGGCGGGCGATTTCGTCGCGCCGGTCGGCGTCCGCCGTCAACAATTGTGTCAAGCGTTCGTCTTGCAAAACCTCGCGAATGGATTTACCCTGCCAGCCATTGTTTTCCGGAATATTCAGCACTTTGGCAGCAGCTTGATTGACCGCCAGCAGATGATTCTCCTCGTCGGTTAAAATGACCGGGTCGGCGATGCTGGCAATAACGGCCTCCGATTTTTTCTTTTCGGCAATCAGTTGCAAAACGTTCATTTGCTCGTACATCCGCAAACGTTCCGTCATTTTATTGAATTCGCGCGTCAACTCGCCGATTTCGTCTTCCGCCGTGATGTCGATCTTCTGATTCAACCGGCCTTGACTGATGCGGCGAATCGTTTGGGTCAGCTTGCGCACCGGCCGCCGGATGCTGCGCGTCGCTTGAATGCTGGCGATGATGCTGAGCGTCAAAGCGATGATCGAAGCAACGATCACCGCATACGTGGCCTTCTCGGAAGTTTCCTTGGCTTGCTTTTCGGCGGTGAGCACGGCGTTTTTATTTTCGTCCGACAACTGTCCGCATAAAGTGCCGAGCTTGTCAAAAATAGTTTGCGTCGTGGTCTTCTGCAAAAGCACGACAGTCGTGGTATCATGGTGTTCTTTCAACAGCCGGTATAATGAGTTACAATTCGTCTCAAATAAATTATGATTCGCCATGATACTGTCGCGGGTGGCGTTCGCCTTGAGGCGCTGGACGTAATCGACAAACAACTCGCCGTTGTATTTGAAGCGCGCCATGGCAGAATCGGCGTTCTCTTCCAGCAAGGCCAGCCGCGCTTGATCCTGCCGCGCCAGGGCGTCGAGCAGATCGTCGGTAATGCGCACACGTTGGTAGTTCTCTTGCAGAATCTGGCCGGTGTCTCCCAATTGGGAAAAATTGTAGATCGCAAAAATGCCGGTGGCGATGTTGATGCAAACCAACACGAGAAAACCCAGCGCGATTTTGTAGCGCAAGGTTTTCGTGAGCGAAATCGGCCGGTCGCCGAGGTTTGCCAGCCACCAAAGTGCTTTGTTGAGGAACATACGACAAAACTAAAAAAATTCAGAATGCCGGCCCTTAACTGCCAAGAAACTGCTTGACGACACTCGCATTGCGTTCGGTCAACGTAATCCGATTGCCGTCCTGCCGTTGCAGCGTCAGGTTGATGCCTTGATTCGGAAAGTTATTTTTGCTGGGCTTCTGCTGGTGGCGGTTCATCCGTTGAATCCAGTGCAACAAGGTTTCGACGATGTGCGTGTTTTCCGCCGTGACCACGATATCTTCGGCATTATTTTTTGTCTCGGTTGCCGCCGCCGGCGCTACTGCTGTGCCGAGAATCTCGCGTAGTTCGGTTTGCCATTTGACCGGGAGACGATTGGTTAGAATTTTGAAAGACGTCATATCCTTCCTCACTTGGAAAAATTCAATCATACGTTATTGCAAAAAACTGTTGATTAATCTCAGCTCAAGCCGGGTGGGCGACGAAAATCATCTCGCCGCTGTGAAAATCGTACGGCCGGCGCTCAAAATCGCCATAAACGGCGTTTAATAGAAAGCCGGATTGGCGCAACAACAGCTCCATTTCATAGCGAAAAATATAGCGCAAATGAAAATGTTCGATGGTGCGTTTCAGCGTACCGTCAGGTAAAACGGTGTCAATATGACGTTCCACATTAATACGCTGTTCACGGTGCGCGTAGGTAACATGATCCAGCGCCGTCATGACCCGGCCATCGGGAAGCGATTGCGCCGGCAAGGAATTCTTCGTCTGCTCTTTGCTCATCATTCGATACGACGGCGCGAAAATGTCGATAACCAATCGCCCATTCGGCAACAAATGGCGATGAAAATTTTGCAACGCCGTAAGCTGGTCGTCAATGGAGTCCAGATGCAGAAAAGCGCGAAACGGCACAAACACTTGCGCAAATTTTTGGGTAAGGGCGAACGTGCGCATATCGCCTTCATGAATACGCGCCAAAAGTTGCGGCCGGTCCGCCAGCTTTTGGCGAAGGAGGCGCAGCATCGCCGGCGAAACGTCGAGACCGTGAACCTCACGTCCGGTTTCTAACAAGGGCAGCGTGACACGCCCGGTGCCACAGCCGACTTCGAGTATCGGGTCTTGGCCTGCCTTCGCCATCGCCGTATAAAAAGCCACGTCCTGCCTGCGCGAGGCGTAGATATAATCGTAAAAAGCGGCAAGATTTGCGTATTCATCCGCCATAAAATTCTCTCAATTCTGTTTTAACGGCGCCTGCGCGAGCACGACGCAAAGCGAGTCATTGACGGATTCGCGCACAACTTTGAGGCCGGGAAGATTGGCTTGAATGCTGCCGAAATGGGTGGCATAATCGGTTTTGTGCCACTCCAGCAAATACGCCGCCCACCGACCGGCATCGAGCGCCGCCGCGTGTCTGGCTTGATTAAGCGCGGTGTTGGCCGTCGCCGCTTTCGGATTGATTCGCCCTTTGCCAACCACCCAAACCACGCCGGCGTTCACCTCAATCGCGCGCCGGCCTAATTCGCGCCGCAGCGCGGAGTTTTCCGGTTGTTGCATAATTTGTTGTTGCAACTGCAGCAGCGAATCCGCCTCACTCTCCGAAGGAACGCGCCCCGCCGGTTCAACTGTTATTCCGGCGTTCGGCGTTTGTTCCGGGGCTTTTAATGAACCCGACGACTCCCCCTCGGCTGGTTGCTCTGGTTTGCGGCTGTCATTGCAGGCCCAGAAGCTCCACAGCAAAGTCACTAGTATGATACAAAGACGTGATTGCATAATTTTTCTCCTGACTTTAACCAGGTCTCCTTATCACATGATAAAAGAAGACAACGAGAAATGCAAGTAGAACCTATGTATATAAGCAAAATCAGGCTGATAAAAATTATTGTATAAATTATGGAAGAAGACTTGCAACTCAAATGAAATTCTGTTATATTATTATCGGTTGCGTTAATAGCAAAAATATCAACCTCCTGCACGCTGTGCACAGCCATCATGGTAAGGATGAATATGAGTCGAACGCGCGTTTTAATTATGGGCGCCGCCGGGCGCGATTTTCATAACTTTAATACGGTTTATCGCACTACTGACAACTATGAAGTCGTCTGTTTTACGGCGACTCAAATCCCCGATATCGATGATCGGCGCTATCCGGCGTTGCTGGCCGGACCATTGTATCCGCAGGGTATTCCCATTTATCATGAGCGGGAATTGCTGCGGCTCATTCGAGATGAGAAAATCGAAGAAGTGGTTTTTGCCTACAGCGATGTGTCGCATGAATACGTGATGCACAAAGCCAGTCTGGTTCTGGCTGCCGGCGCGTCGTTCAAATTCATCGGCACCGCCGCAACGATGCTCCCGAGCAGCAAACCGGTGGTCGCCATTTGTGCGGTCCGCACCGGTTCCGGCAAAAGCCAAACGACTCGCCGCGTCGCGCAGATTCTCAAAGGCTTCGGCAAAAAATTGGTCGCGGTTCGCCATCCCATGCCGTACGGCAATCTTGCTCAACAAGCCGTGCAGCGTTTCGGCAGTTTGGCCGATTTAGAAACGCATCAGTGCACCATCGAAGAGCGCGAAGAGTATGAGCCGCATCTCCAAATGGGCACGGTGGTTTATGCCGGCGTTGATTACGCCGCGATTTTGGCGCAGGCGCAAGCCGAGGCCGATGTGGTGCTGTGGGACGGCGGTAACAACGACACGCCGTTCTTCAAGCCGGATCTGCATATCGTCGTGGCTGATCCCTTGCGCCCCGGCCATGAAACGAGCTATCACCCCGGTGAAACGAATATACGCATGGCGGATGTTGTCGTTATTAATAAGGAGGCGAATGCGCGCCCCGAAGACATTGAAGCCGTGCGAGGCGCCATTCGCGCGAACAATCCGAAGGCGGATATTGTCGATGCGGCGTCACCGATTTTTGTCGAAGATCCGAGCGTCATTCACGGCCGGCGCGTGTTGTGCATCGAAGATGGCCCGACGCTCACGCACGGCGGCATGACCATTGGCGCGGGCGTTGTCGCCGCGCAGCGCTTTGGCGCGCAAGCAATCGTGGATCCGCGGCCATTCTTAAAAGGCAGTCTGGTTGACACCTTCAAAATGTATCCCGGCATCGGCACGTTGCTGCCGGCGATGGGGTACGGCGAAAAGCAAACGCGCGATTTGGAAGCGACGATCAATGCCACGGACTGCGACGCGGTGGTGATTGCCACGCCAATTGATTTGCGCCGGTTGGTGAAACTCAATAAACCGGCTACGCGGGTGACTTACGAGCTGCAGGAAATCGGGCAACCAACGTTGGCGGATTTTTTAAAACGCTTTGCGTAAAATAAAACGTCAGACGTGAAACGTAAATTTTTACGCATGAACTTTTACGTTTCAAAATTTATGCCTCACAAAACCGTTGTCATTGCTCTCGGCGGCAACGCCATCACCCGCGAATTTGAAGAAGGCAATATCTACCAGCAATTCGCCAACACGCGGCGCAGCCTGGTTGGCGTCGTCGCGTTGGTGGAGCAGGGACAGCGGATCGTTCTTTCTCATGGCAATGGCCCGCAGGTGGGCAACGCGCTGATTCGCGTCGAAGAAACGCGCCATCTCGTGCCCCCGTTGCCGCTCGGCGTTATCGTCGCCGATTTGCAGGGTGGGATGGGTTACATGCTGCAGCAATCCTTGTTGAACATGCTGCACCGGCACGGCATTCAAAAAGAAGTCGTCACTTTGATCACCCAAGTGGTGGTGCATCCAGACGATCCGTCCATCAAAAATCCCACGAAGTTTGTCGGGCCGTTTTATCCGCCGGAAAAAGTGGAAGAATTGCAGCATCTCCACGGCTGGGTGTTGAAAGAAGACCGCGGCCGTGGGTGGCGGCGGGTGGTGCCTTCGCCGGCGCCGCTGGAAATCGTCGAAAAAAATGTGATCAAAGAGCTCGTTGCCAATGATCGCATCGTTATCGCCGCGGGCGGCGGCGGCATTCCGGTTTATCTTGACCGCGAAGAACGCCTCGAGGGCATCAATGCAGTGATTGACAAAGATCTTTCGGCGGCAATTTTGGCGCGTGATATCGAGGCGGAAGAGTTGGTGATTTTGACCGGCGTCGAAAAAGTCGCCATTGATTTTGCCAAACCGACACAGCGCTGGCTCGATCATCTCACCGTTGCCGAAGCGCAACAATATCTTGCCGAGGGCCAATTCCCGGCGGGCAGTATGGGTCCGAAAATTCGCGGCGCCCTCAACTTTCTCGAAAGCGGCGGTCAACGCGTGGTGATCACCTCGATTGAGATGCTCGCGGAGGCGATGCAGGGAAAGACGGGGACGGTGATTGAGAAATTGTAGAACGACGAAGTATTGAGTACAACTATTTTATGATAAGTTAAAGCATTAGGTAATCGACTTGAATAGTGAAGAACATGTACGCGTTGGACATTGGGAATGAAAACTTACGCTGAATTTCTGCGTGGCTACATTGGCAAAAAAGGCGAGTTGATGAAGCCCACGGGCGGAGAACAGTCGTATTGGCTTTTTGCCGTTAAAAAGCCATCTCCCGAATGGGGCACTGCCAAGCTTGTTGATCTTGGCGTCGATTATGCTGAGTTTGCCGTTGGTAACGGCTTTCGTATTATACCGTTGAGCGTGTTGGTTTTGGATGTTGAATGAAAAAACTCGAAACATTTTTGAGGAGGAAGTCATTTGAAGATTCACGAATATCAAGGCAAGGAAATTTTGCGAAAATTTGGTGTGGCCGTGCCGCAGGGCAAGGTCGCAAACACCGCCGAAGAAGTTGGCGTCATCGCCAATGAATTGGGCGGCGGCACGGTGGTGGTGAAAGCGCAGATTCATGCCGGTGGCCGCGGCAAAGGCGGCGGCGTCAAAGTTGCCAAGAATCCGCACGAAGCGTACGAGATTGCCCAGCAGATGATCGGCATGCAGCTCGTCACCCATCAAACCGGGCCGGAAGGCAAGCGGGTCAACAAAGTGTTGGTCGAACAGGGCCTGAGCATTGCGCGGGAATTATATGTTGGTATTGTGCTCGATCGCGTGGTGTCCCAACTCGTCGTCATGGCGAGCACCGAAGGCGGCGTCGAAATCGAAAAAGTCGCTGCCGAAACGCCGGAAAAAATTTTGAAAGAGTATGTTGATCCACTCACCGGCCTGCGTCCCAGCCAAGCCCGCAAGCTCGCCTTTGGCCTCGGCTTGGAAGGGGAAGCCTTCAAAAATGCGGTGAAATTTTTTCACGCGCTTTACAAAGCTGTGGTTGAATCGGATTGTTCGCTGGCGGAGATCAATCCGCTGATCGTCACCACCGACGGTCAGGTCTTGGCGCTGGATGCCAAAATTAATTTCGATGACAACGCCCTGTATCGCCATCCGGACTATGCAGCGATGCGCGATATTTCCGAAGAAGAGCCGCTGGAAGTTGAGGCCTCGAAATATCGGCTCAATTACATCAAACTCGACGGCGAAGTCGGCTGCATGGTCAACGGCGCCGGTTTGGCCATGGCGACCATGGATATCATCAAACTCGCCGGCAGTTCCCCGGCGAATTTTCTCGACGTCGGCGGCGGCGCGAGTCCCGAAACGGTGGAGAATGGTTTCCGGATATTGCTCTCCGATAAAAATGTCAAAGCGGTGCTCATCAACGTGTTTGGCGGCATCGTGCGCTGTGACCGCATTGCCAACGGCGTGATTCAAGCTGCGAAGAATGTGCATATCAGTGTGCCGTTGGTGGTTCGTCTCGAAGGCACCAATGCCAAAGAAGCCGCGCAGTTGCTCAATGAATCCGGTTTGCCGTTGATCGTCGCGGGCAATCTCAAAGATGCTGCGGAGAAAGTCGTTGCCGCGATTCGCGCGTAGCGGAAGCCACATTCGGCCCGGCTGTCAATCAAGCCCGGAAAGGGGAAGTCAATGCCATGGACGGAAGCGAAAGTTGATGCATTGATCAGACAGGTGCGTAGAGACTTTGCGCTCCATTATAGTTACCGAAAATTTTGATGCGAAATTGCTGGGTCACGGCGTGACATTGAAACAAGCCGAAGCGGTGATAGGAAAGCATAGTTTTATTGGCCGCTATTTCAGCGATAGTCCGACAATCGGATTTTGGGATCAGCGACGCCATTTGTTTGTGGCGTGGAAATCTGAATATCAGACCCGTATCAAAACTTGTTTTGTCGTTCATGATGGTTGAGCTTATTTCAGAAGACAAGATGAGTTTGAACTAATCTGGTCGCCCAAGTGAAGGATGAAAAAAGCTCTTGCAAAAACAAATGGGAAGCTGAAATCAGCTACTCAAAAAAAGGCGACAGAACTGCTGAATTGGCTTGTTGATTTTTTACCAACGGCAATTCTTCCGACTCTTGAAAAAGCGGTTCTTGACGAAAGCGGTGAGGTACACGCTCTTTTCTGGCATCGCAGCGCGTTGCAATTTGTTTTGACAAGAGAGCCGGAGGCGCTCAATGCGCTTCAACTTGGTCAGCTTGCCGATTTGGATAAGAAAATCAGAGCGTCGGCGCTTTTGTTATATGCCTCAGAAAAAGGGGCCTTACAACGTTACCGGCAGGGAAAATATGACTACTCTCACTGGTGGTGGTATTTAGATGACCTTCTCCAGGAAGAGGTAATGGCCAAACGGCGTGCGCAGCGAAACGTTTCGTATCCACTTGTTTCTGAAGTTGACGAACGTCTCCTAAAAGTCGCCGAACCACGCGTCTCGTATGGCCGTCGAACCAATGCACAAAAAAGAAAGTCAAAATAAATGATCACTGAAGGAGGAAGATTTTGAGTATTCTTGTGGATAAAAAAACGCGCGTGCTGGTGCAAGGCATTACCGGCGGCGAAGGGTCGTTTCACACGACCCAAATGATTGAATATGGCACCCACGTCGTTGCCGGCGTGGTGCCGGGAAAGGGTGGGCAACAATTTAACAACACGGTGCCGATTTTCAATACAGTGGCGGAGGCCGTGCGCGAAACCGGCGCCAATGCGGCGGCGATTTTTGTTCCGCCGGCGTTTGCGGCGGATGCGATTATGGAAGCGGCCACCGAAGGCGTGCCGGTGATCGTCACGATTACCGAAGGCATTCCGACCACCGATATGCTCGCGGTGAAAGCGTTGTTGAATAAAACCGGCGCGCGCATGATCGGCCCGAATTGTCCGGGCATCATCTCGCCGGGCAAATGCAAGATCGGCATCATGCCGGGATTTATTCACCAGCCGGGCCGGGTCGGCGTCATCTCGCGCAGCGGCACGTTGACGTATGAAGCGGTAAAACAGCTCTCGGATCTCGGCATCGGCCAGTCCACGTGCATTGGCATCGGCGGCGACCCCATCATCGGCACGACCCACACGGATGCGCTGAAGCTTTTTGCAGCGGATGACGGCACCGATGCCGTCGTGCTCATTGGCGAAATCGGCGGTTCGGCGGAAGATGAAGCCGCGGCGTACATTAAAAAATATTTTGATAAACCCGTCGTCGCGTTTATCGCCGGACGGACGGCGCCGCCGGGACGCCGGATGGGGCATGCCGGCGCCATCATCGCCGGTGGCAAAGGCACCGCCGCCGAAAAAATGGAAGCGCTGCGCCAGGCTGGCGCGTTTGTTTGCGAAAGCCCGGCGGAGATTGGTGCGATGATCGAAAAGGCCCTTGGCAAGAAAAAGAAAGCCGTGGCCGTGAAGAGATCGGTTGCAAAGACAAAAACCCAAAAGAAACCTGTACGTAAAATTTCGAAATAATCGGTCGCGGGAAAGCATCTTTTTGGGCATAAGCACCATGCTTGCAGATAAAAAAGTTTGTTCCGTGATGCGATGAAAATATTGCTTTTGTTAAACG
>JAJVHT010000129.1:6709-15618 GCA_022072515.1 bacterium | reverse complement strand
ACGCCGGTGATGCCACCGGCGGCAATCGTGGACACTCTCGATACGTCAAGCGAGTTGCCAGCGCAAGAACCGCCCGCGCAGCCGGCACCACAAGTCGTGGTTGACACAGACGGCAAGTACACCGTGCAAGTTTCCTCGTGGCGAACGCGCCGCCGGGCCGAGCAAGATGCGCAACGCTTCAGTGCGAAAGGCTTTACTGTTTATGTTCAAAGCGCGGACCTTCCGGAGTTGGGAGGAACGTGGTATCGCGTGCGGGTCGGCAGTTATGCCAGCCGTGCCGAAGCACGTGAGTTGGCGGCGCGATTGGCAGGACTCCTGGAATCGGGGTATTGGCTGGATCGCTATCAAAAAGAATGAAGCGTCAAACTGGATTTTGATGTGAACAAATTTCCAGCCCTGACAGAGATCGCTGCGCAAGTCTGATTCTGCGTCGATTTTTTACATTTTTTTTAGCTTGACTTATAACGCTTTCTTTTATAAATTCTTCACTACTCTTTTTCCGGCGGCCGGACATGAAAATTTCGCTCGTACGCCTTGCTGAAGGCTTGCACACTTTGCACTTCGTCGAGAAGCTGGCGGATCTTGGGGTGGAGAATTTGCCGGATCTTGATGACAAAGTGAAGATTCAGATCGATCTGGAGAAGCGCTCACCGCACTATTTTTTAAAAAACCAGGTGCAAGTCAGTGGGCACTTTGCCTGTGATCGCTGCACGGATGAATTCGATCGTTCCCTGACCGGAGAATCACGGGTGGTTTTTTCGAGTGATAAGGAAATGCTCAAGATGAACGAGGCGGACGATCTGCATTATCTCGCTGCCGATGCGAAAGAGATCGATCTCACCAATGAAATCCGTGATACGGTTTTGCTCGCCATTCCGATGAAGCAGTTGTGTTCGGATGATTGTCGTGGGTTATGCGCCGGTTGTGGCGCCAACTTGAATACCGAAACGTGTCATTGCGCGGCGCCGCCGGCGGATTTGCGCTGGGAAGCGTTGCGCAAACTTTTATAGAAAGAACTAAGCTTTTTGAAGCACCCGTTTGCAGTTTAATCTCAGCCGCCTCGATTTTAATCGATAGATCGCCAAAATCGAGGCGTCGTAATAATTAAGTTCAGAAAGAGGTAAAGTCGTGCCAAATCCCAAACGTAGACATTCCCGCACTCGTCGTGATAAACGCCGGACCCATTGGAAGCTTGCGGCGCCAAATGTAGTGCCGTGTTCTAATTGTCGCCAACCGAAACTGCCGCATCGCGCCTGCCCCAATTGCGGCTACTATGGTGAGCGTTCGGTTTTTCTGCCGCGTGAACAATAACCTGACCGTTGAGCGGAAAAATTTTGGTCGCATGAGCGCTCGAGGCTTGAAATCATTCTAACTTTGGTGAATTAGGATATGCGTATCGCATTGGACGCCATGGGTGGAGATTATGCGCCGGCGGCAGTGGTACAAGGAGGCCTCGAAGCAGCAAAATTAGGCAATGGTGGTTATGAAATCGTCTTTGTCGGTGACAAGACGCTAATCGAGCAGGAAATCAGCCGGCATCCGCTGTTGACGCGCGGCGAGAATCTGCATTACTCGATTTATCACGCCTCCGAAAAAATCGAAATGTGTGATGTGCCCACGGTCGCCTTGAAAAAGAAAAAAGACGCTTCCGTGCTGGTGGCGGCGCGCTTGCATCAAGAAGGCCAGGTGGATGCCGTGGTCAGCGCCGGCCATACCGGCGCGGCGATGGCCGCCAGCTTGATGCAACTCGGCCGCATTCGCGGCGTGAATCGTCCGGGCATCGGCTCACTCATCCCGAACGGTTATGGCGTGACGATGTTGATCGATGTCGGCGCCAATGTCGATTGCAAGCCGATTCATCTCATGCAATTCGGCATGATGGGCAGCATCTTCATGAACCGCGTACTGGGCATCGCCTCGCCCAAAGTGGCGCTGCTGAGCAATGGCGAAGAACGCTCTAAAGGCACCGAAGTCACGCGCGATGCCTATGGCATGTTGGAAGCGACCGGCCGGCTCAATTTCATCGGTAATGTCGAAGGCCGTGACATTCTCAAGGGCGCGGCCGATGTCGTGGTGTGCGATGGTTTCGTCGGTAACGTCATTCTCAAGTTTGCCGAAAGCCTTGGCGGCGTGTTTCGCCATCACATCAAACGCCAGATCGGCAAAAGAATTTTTCGCCAAATCGGCGCCTTTTTGCTGCAGCCGACTTTCACCGGTTTGCGCAGAATTTTTGATTACGAGGAATACGGCGGCGCCCCCTTGTTGGGAATTAACGGCGTCTGCATCATTTGTCATGGCGGCTCGACGCCGAAAGCGATTCGCAACGCCATCCGCGAAGCGACAAAAATGATTTCGGAAGGCGTGACGCAAATCATCGGGCAGGAGCTGCAATCACAAAATGGAGTGAAACTCGTTGAACAAGAAGCCTAACGCAATGATTCTCGGCACCGGCCGTGCCGTGCCCAAGCGCGTCCTTACCAATGCCGACTTGGAAAAAATGGTCGAAACCACCGACCAGTGGATTCGCGAGCGCACCGGCATTGAGCGGCGTTTTATTGCCGACGACAAAGACACCACTTCCGCTCTGTGCGCCGAAGCCGGCCGCGTCGCATTGCAAGCCGCGCAACTCCCGGCGGAGAAATTGGATGCGATTATTCTTGCCACCGTCACCGGCGATGTGACGTTTCCCTCGACGGCATGCTATGTGCAAGAAATGTTAGGCGCGACCAATGCAGCGGCGTTTGATATCTCGGCAGCTTGTACGGGTTTCATTTATGGTTTGTCGCTGGCCGATAGCTTGATTGCTTCCGGCAAGGCGCAACATGTGCTCGTGATTGGCGGTGAGATTCTTACGCGCATCACGGACTGGACGGATCGCGCCACCTGTGTGTTGTTCGGTGATGCCGCCGGCGCCATCGTGCTTGGCCCCGGTGACGGCCAACGTGGCGTTATCGATACTTTCATTAAAAGTGATGGCCGCCTCACCCCGTTATTGTGCATGCCGGGCGGCGGCACCAAAGTTCCATACGATGTCGCCGTGGCCGAGCGTTTGATGTTTTTGAAAATGGAAGGCCGTGAGGTTTTCAAACATGCGGTGACTGCGATGGGCGACGCCGCCGAACACATTCTGACTAAAAACAATTTGACGGCCGCCGACATCAACCTGTTGATTCCGCATCAAGCCAATATGCGGATTATCAACGCCACCGCCAAGCGTGTCAGTATGCCGCTGGAAAAAGTTTATGTGAATGTGCAAAATTACGGCAACACCTCGGCGGCCTCGATTCCGCTGGCGATGGATGAAGCCCTCGAAAATGGACGGCTGCAACCGGGCGATCGTTGTTTAATCGTGGCTTTTGGCGGCGGGTTCACGTGGGGCTCGGCCATTATTCAATTTTGAGGTCGAGCCGATGGCAATGAATTTAAGGAAATCAGAATTTTGAATTGACAATTGTCAATTCAAAATTTGAAATCTGTACATGAGCGAACGTCGCGCTTTCATTTTTCCCGGTCAGGCCTCGCAATATGTCGGCATGGCCAAAGATCTCTGCGAGAAATTCGCGCTTGCGCAAGAATTGTTCGCGCGGGCGAATCAATTGCTCGGTTTTGATATTCAGCACATTTGTTTTGCCGGGCCGGAAGAAAAACTCACGCAAACCGACATCACCCAGCCGGCTATTTTTATCCACAGCGCGATTGTGACGCGCTTGTTGGCTGAAAAAGGCCTGACCCCGGCCATGGTCGCCGGCCACAGTCTCGGTGAATATTCTGCTTTGTATGCCGCAGGCGTGCTCGAATTTGACGAAGCCTTGTTGTTGGTGCGACGCCGCGGCGAGCTGATGCAGCGCGCCGGCGTAGAAAATCCCGGGACGATGGCGGCGATTGTCGGTCTTGATCCGGCGGCCGTTGAAGCCGTATGCCAGGAAGCGTCAAGTGCCGGTATTGTGTGCCCGGCCAATTTTAACTCGCCCGGCCAAATCGCCATCTCCGGCTCAGTGGCCGGTGTTCAGCAAGCGATGGTACTGGCGAAAACCCGAGGCGCAAAAATTGCCAAACAGCTTGCGGTCGGCGGCGCCTTTCACTCGCCGTTGATGGCGGGGGCGCGCACCGGCTTGCGCGAAAGTTTGCAAAAAGCGCATTTTCACGAAGCCGGTTGTCCGATTTATCTCAATGTCACCGCCAAGCCGGCAACCCACGCCGAGGAGTTGCGCCAACGCTTGGATGAGCAACTCACGAGTCCCGTCCGGTGGATTGCGATTATTGAAAACATGATCGCCGAGGGCGCGACACAATTTTACGAAGTCGGCCCGGGCAATGTGCTGGCCGGATTGCTCAAGCGCATCAATAAAAATTTCGCGGCCAAGACGGTTGGAAAAGTTGAGGAAATTGGCGCACTTTAAACCTAACTTTGGCCAATCGTTTGTTTACACTTTAGGAATGTGATGGGAAAACTGCAAGACAAAGTTGCCATGATCACCGGTGGCTCGCGCGGCATCGGCAAGGCCATTGCATTACGGTTAGCTGCGGAAGGCGCTAAAGTGATCGTGACCGCCACGACGCAAGCCGGCGCCGATAAAACGGCAGAAGAAATTCGTCAGAACGGTGGCCAAGCCGCCGGCTTCGCGGCGAATGTTGCGGATGCGAAGCAAGTCGATACTTTGATCAAAGAGGCGGCCGCTCAATTTGGAACGTTACATATTCTCGTCAACAATGCCGGGATCACCCGTGATAATTTGATCATGCGCATGAGTGACGAAGATTGGAACGCGGTGCTCTCGACGAACCTCACCGGCACCTTCAATTGTATTCGCGCCGCGAGCAAAATTATGATGAAGCAGCGCGCCGGTAAAATTATCAACATCACCTCGATTGTCGCGCTGATGGGCAATAAAGGACAGGCGAATTATTGCGCCGCCAAAGCCGGCGTCATTGGTTTAACCAAGTCGGTCGCGCGCGAGTTGGCCAGCCGCAATGTGCAAATCAATGCCGTCGCGCCCGGCTTTATTCTTACGGACATGACGGTCGATTTGCCGGAAGCGGCGAAAACCGCCATGGTGCAATCCATTCCGCTCGAACGCAGCGGCACGCCGGAAGACGTGGCCGGTGTTGTCGCCTTTTTGGCCTCGCCGGACGCGGATTATCTCACCGGCCAGGTTTTTAATGTCGATGGCGGCATGGTGATGGATTAAGATGATCTGCAGTTGCAATAAATGAGAAAATGAAAACAACCCTAACTTTACTCACCCAAACGGAGGAGTGAAAACGAAATGGCTCTCGAAGAAAAAGTCAAACAAATCATCGTGGATCAGCTTGGTGTCGACGCCAATGAAGTCACACCGGAAGCAAACTTCATCGAAGACCTCGGCGCCGATTCTCTCGACACGGTTGAATTGGTCATGGCATTCGAGGAAGAATTTGACATCGAGATTCCCGATGAAGACGCCGAAAAAATGACCACGGTCGGCATGGCCATCGAATATCTTAAGAAGAAAAAGTCCGAGGCCTGATTGGAGGCGGCAACAAGTGAAAACCACTTTGCTTCACCCACAACTGTGCAGGACTTTCCATGCTTGAGCGACGAGTTGTTATCACCGGCATGGGCGTGATTTCGCCGCTTGGCCACGCGGTGGACGAGTTTTGGCGAAATCTGCTCGCCGGCAAATCCGGCGTCGGTGCGATTACGCGTTTCGACACGGCCAATTTCGACACCAAGATTGCGGCGGAAGTAAAAAACTTCAATGCCGAGAATTATGTCGATAAAAAAGAAGCCCGGCGCATGGATGCGTTCACGCATTATGCGCTGGCGGCGGCGAAACTCGCAATTGCCGATGCGCGCCTGTTGGAATCGCCAATCGACAAGGACGCGGTCGGTGTCATCGTCGGCTCCGGCATTGGCGGCATGGATACGTTCGAGCGCGAAGCACGAAAATTGGTTGAAAAGGGGCCTGGACGCATCAGCCCCTTTTTTATTCCAATGATGATTGCCGATATCGCGCCCGGCCATATTTCAATGCAATACGGCTTCAAAGGCCCCAATTATGCCACCATCTCGGCCTGCGCCTCCAGCTCGCACGCCATTGGTGAGAGCTTTCGTTACGTGCAACGCGGTGACGCTGAAGTGATGATTTGCGGCGGCGCCGAAGCCACCATCACGCCGATGGGCGTCGGCGGTTTCAATGCGATGAAAGCGTTATCCACGCGCAACGATGATCCACCAGCCGCCAGCCGCCCTTTTGATCTCGACCGCGATGGTTTTGTCATGGGCGAAGGCGCCGGAATTTTGGTGCTCGAATCTTTGGAGAACGCTGTGCGGCGCGAGGCCAAAATTTACGCGGAAGTCGTGGGCGCCGGCTTCAGCGCCGATGCGTATCATATCACTCAGCCGGCTCCCGGCGGCGAAGGCGCCGTGCGGGCCATGCGGCTTGCCCTGAAAAATGCCGGTATGGCGCCGGAAGCCGTGCAATATGTGAATGTGCATGGCACTTCGACCTCGGCTAACGATAAAAATGAGACGCAGGCAATCGCCACGGTTTTTGGTGCGCACGCTTCCAAACTCAATCTCAGTTCCACCAAGTCGATGATTGGCCATTTGCTTGGCGCGAGTGGGGCCGTGGAGTTGATCGCCACGGCGTTGACGTGCCGCGATAATGTCATTCATCCGACGATCAACCAAATGACGGCTGATCCGGACTGCTTTTTGAATTACACGCCCAACCAGGCGGTAGAGCGTGAAGTGAATGTCGCCATTTCGAATTCTTTCGGCTTCGGCGGCCACAATGTTTGTCTGGTGGTTAAAAAGTTCGTTTAATTTTGCGTCTTGGCCAAGTCGAGATTCGTAAAAACTGACAGCGTCAGGCGTTAAATCTTTGTTGTGAACGAAGCGAGAGAACTGGTGCTACAGTTTTCTCTCCTCGCTCACAATCTTTCTTCCTAATTTGGCATGACGTGGTCAGGTTTTTATAACGGGAAATTGAAATTTCTTTTTACCTGTTTCATCTTTTTAGCCTTTTGGTTTTCCACCCCTTTCCTCGGGTGTTGGCCCGCGTCGTTTCTATGCTGAGTCTTTTACGAGAACTTTTTAGGAAGAAAAATCACACCGGCAGGGATGAGGTTGAAGCCGGCGCAAAAAAATTTGCGCAGCTTATCGGACACCGCTTTCGCAATATCGACTTGCTCCTGCAGGCGTTGAAACACCGTTCCTACCTGCCGCAGGTTAACGAGCGCCGGGTGCATTCCAACGAAAGATTGGAGTTGCTCGGGGACGCGGTGTTGGGATTGGTCGTCACCGATGCGCTCTTTCACCGGTTTCCCACCAAAGAAGAAGGCGAAATTACCGCCATGAAATCGTTGTTGGTGAGCCGGAAGATTTTGGTGCGCTTTGCCCGCCAATTGGATCTCGGGCGTTACGTGCTCATGAGCGAAGCCGAAGAGCGCTCCGGCGGCCGCACCCGCCCCTCGATCATCAGTGACACCTTTGAGGCGGTCATCGGCGCCATCTATCTCGACGGTGGCATCGAGCCGGCGCGCGCTTTTGTAAATGCCGTCGTCTTGCGCGAAATTGATCCCATTCTCAATGAAGAGCAGCACAAAAATTTTAAAAGCCTGCTGCTGGAATATTCGCAGAGCCGCAATCTCGGTGTGCCGTTTTATGCCATCCGTTCGGAGGAAGGGCCGGATCACGATAAGATTTTTACAGTCGAAGTGCGAATTCAAAATTGGACGATTGGCGTCGGCGTCGGCAACTCCAAAAAGCGCGCCGAACAAAACGCCGCGCAGAATGCGTTGGAGAAATTGCAGGAAACCGTCACGAAATAAGAACTTGCCAGCAAGCCCAAGCCCCAATTCACAACTGCAGTGGATTGGGGCTTTTGTTCTTACGGATCAAATGAACTCCATTCCTTGCTCCGGGCTTGCTTTTTGAAAGAGATTTGTCTATCTTTTGTGACTCATAGCAGCGGAGAAATTGTATGCGCTTCAAGGTTTTGGCCGCGGTCTTGTGCATCTCAACCAGTCACGCCGCGTTTGCGCAAGAAACTTCGACCTGGCAGACCATCCAAAAACAAATTTTTGATCGCCAATGTGTTAGTTGTCATGCGGCGGGAACGTACTTCGCCCGGCAGTCGGGATTAGTGTTGACGAGCGATGTCGCTTACAGCCAGCTCGTCAATGTTGCGCCGGTGAATGCCGCTGCCCAGACGGATGGCCTGTTGCGCGTGGGCACGAAAGGCCTCGAAAGCTTGTATAAAAGTTTTTTGTGGGAAAAAATCAACGCGCTGGATCAGGAGCATTTTTATCGCGATCATCCGCAATACGGCGCGCTTATGCCGTTGGGGGCGCCGCCGCTAACCAATGGCGAGCTTGAATTCATTCGCCGGTGGATCGTCGCGGGCGCCCCGCATGTTGGATTGGTTGCCGACCCGGCGTTATTGCAGGATACGACCCGCTATCAAATGCCGGCCTTCGCGCCATTGCCCAAACCGGCGGACGGTATACAATTGCACATTGGGCCTTTTGACGTGCCGGCCAATAGCGACCGGGAAATTTTCTCCTATGTCCCACTCAACAATGCGCAGGATATTTTTATCGAGCGGGTCGAGCTGACCATGCGGCCGGGGAGCCATCACTTTCTCTTGAACACGTTTCAAAAAAATACACCGGCCATCTACATTCCACCACCCAATGTCATTCGGGATATTCGTGATGCCAATGGCAATTATATTCTGGAAAATGTCCTGCCGATGCAGTATCACGATTTTCTCGTCGGAACCCAATGGCCGCTGTTGAACTATCATTTTCCGCCCGGCGTGGCGTTGCGGCTTCCCGCCGGCACCGGCATTGATTTGAACTCGCATTACGCCAATCGTTCTACCGCCGTCATACCGGGCGAAGCGTACGCCAATTTGCATTTT
>JAJVHT010000129.1:0-6609 GCA_022072515.1 bacterium | reverse complement strand
TACCGGGCGAAGCGTACGCCAATTTGCATTTTGCCGATCCCGCGAAGATTAAAAATGTGGCTGAAATTTTAAATTTGAATAATACCAATATTTCTTTGCCGCCGCAAAAAATCACGACGTTGACGAAGACGTTTACTTTTTCTGAACCGCGGCATATTTTTCAGCTCTTTTCGCACGCGCATGAGCATATGACGGAATTTAAAGTTGAAGTGGTTGGCGGACCGCGTAACGGCGAAGTGGTTTACGTGGCGTATGATTGGGAGCATCCGCCGATTCTAAAAATCGATCCGCCGCTCGTTCTGGAGGCCGGGCAGGGTTTAAAATTGATTACTACCTATAATAATTGGACCACGCGCACGTTGCGGTTCGGCTTGTTAAGCCAAGACGAAATGATGATTTTGTTCGGATATTTTTATAAGCCCTCCACGACCGCGGTTGACGCGAAAACGGATTCGAAGCCGCCGCAGTCTTTTACGCTCGAACAGAATTTTCCGAATCCCTTTTCCAGCAGCGGCACAACGACGTTTGCCTACAGTTTGCCGCGAGCGTCCGAGGTTGAATTGACCATCTACGATATTTCGGGGAAGGTGCTGGCCGTTCTTCTGCGCGCCTCTCAAAGCGCGGGAATGCACAAAATCGTTTGGGAGGCGCGTGGCGTAGCCGCAGGCATGTATTTTATCAAAATGCGCGCGGACGATTATCAAGCCATGCGAAAACTTGTTTTGATACGATAGACGGTTTCGCATCTGCAAAACGAGGACGAGTTTACGAGTGCGAAAGCGTGCGAACCACAAATGACCAGTAACGGGAGCGCCCATGACGGCACGTGAAATTATTCTCAAGAAACGCGACGGCCAATCGCTAACGGAGAGCGAGATTTCCTTTTTTATTCAGAGCTATTTGCGCGGCGAGATCGCCGATTATCAAATGTCGGCGCTGCTCATGGCAATTTATTTTCAGGGAATGGGCTTTGAAGAAACGGTGACGTTCACCCGCATTATGCGGGACTCCGGCGAGGTGGTCGATTTTTCGCATTTGCCGGGCAGCAAAGTCGACAAACACAGCACCGGCGGCGTTGGCGACAAAGTGTCGTTGATTCTGGCGCCGCTCGTTGCTGCCGCCGGAGTTAAGGTGCCGATGATTTCCGGCCGCGGTCTCGGTCACACCGGTGGGACGCTTGACAAGCTCGAATCTATTCCCGGTTTCAAAACACGGCTGCCGCTCAGCCGTTTCAAAAAGCAAGTCGAAGCAATTGGCACGTGTTTGATCGGCCAAACGGAGGAAATTTGCCCGGCCGACCGCCGCATTTATGCCATGCGCGACGCCACGGCAACCGTGCAATCGATTCCGTTGATTTGCGGCAGCATTCTCAGCAAAAAACTGGCGGAAGGCATCAACGCCCTGGTGCTGGATGTCAAGGTTGGCAACGGCGCGATCTTCGAAGAGGCCGGCACGGCGGAGGAATTAGCGGCGCATTTAATTCGTACCGCAACCGCCTTTAATTTGAACACCGTCGCGTTGCTCACAGATATGTCGCAACCGCTCGGCGTGGCGGCTGGCAATTGGGTGGAGGTGTGTGAAGCCATTGACGTGCTGCAAGGCCGCGGCCCGGCAGACACGCGGCAAGTCACCCTGGCGCTCGGTGCCATCATGCTGCGGCTCGCCGGCAAAACCAAAGATTATCGCAGCGGGATGGAACGATTGCGTGTGCTGCTGAATAATGGCGTGGCCTGGAAAAAGTTTCTGGAAATTGTGCAGGCGCAAGAAGGGGATGTGTCATTTTTGGAAAATCCCGCAAAATATGCCGTACCCAAACATCGCCTTGAAATAAAGGCGGAAAGCGCCGGCTATCTCACCGCCATCAATGCGCGTGAAATCGGCCGCTTAAGCATGTTGCTCGGCGCCGGCCGCCAAACCGTTGACGATGCGATTGATTATACCGCCGGCATGTTGATTCACAAAAAAGTCGGTGATCGTGTGCAAAATCAGGAGCCGCTGCTTACACTTCAAAATTCCGGACAACCGCCGGATCAAAACTTTGTGCAAACGGTGCAAAGGTGTTTTGCCATTGGCAGCCAACCCGTCACGCCACCGAAACTGTTGCATAAACTTCTGGATGCACATGGCGTACACGCCGTCGCCGAATTTGCGTGAAGGTGGAATGTAAGCATCTAAAAAATATTATACTAAGAACGACAAAAATCTTGACTTTTTTCCAGAAGTATCGTATTTTAAAAACTGTTCTTGTTGGTCATTTTCGGCCAGGTAGCTCAGTCGGTAGAGCAACGGACTGAAAATCCGTGTGTCCGCAGTTCGATTCTGCGCCTGGCCACGAGGTAAGAGGCAAAAAATGCGATTTGCCACTTGCCCTGCCACCTTGGCTCAGTTGGTAGAGCAGCTCACTCGTAATGAGCAGGTCGTCGGTTCGATTCCGACAGGTGGCTCACGTGGAGGGAGGATGGAATGGAAACTCAAATTCAAGAGTTAACTAAAATTAAGGAGTATTGGATTAATCGAACGCCGGATTTTGGGAACGCCTTATCCAAATCATTCCACGCTCGAATAATCCATTGAGCAACCATCCCGCAACCCAGTTGCACTGGTAATCCCTCATGAAAAAAAATTCTCTTCTTTTATTTTTCCTTTTCGCCACTTCCGTTTTCGCCGCTGATCCTATTGGTTTTGCCTTTTTGCGTACCCCGGTGGGTGCCCGGCCGGCGGCAATGGGCGCGAGTTTTTTGGCGGTTTCCCGTGATCCACATGCGATTTACTACAATCCCGCCGGTTTGGCGAACGTGCCGACGCGAACCGGCGCTTTCGGCTATCTGAATCACGTTCTCGATATTCAAAGCTTTTTTGGCGCGTATGTACATCCACATGCGCACGGCAGTTATGGCTTCGGGATTAACTACGCGGACTACGGTGAATTTACCCGCACGAACGAGTTTGGCGAAGAAAACGGCAGCTTCGGCGCCAATACCGTGGTCGCCTATTTATCCTACTCGCAATTGCGCGCCGAAAAACTGCTGCTCGGCGTGAATTTGAAGCTGATCCGGGCGCAACTGGACAAATTTACCGCCGATGCCGTGGCGGTAGATTTGGGTTTTATTTATCAATCTTCCATCATGGGCAATTTGACGCTGGCGGGTGGGATTTTTAATCTCGGCAAGGAACGCGCGGCTTTTATCAAAACCAAAGAACGGTTGCCGCTTAATTTTCAATTCGGTGTTTCCAAAAGATTGGCGCACCTGCCGTTCATGTACAGCCTGACGCTGCTCAAATATATAGAAGAAGATTTGCGCTTTCGCGCCGGTGGAGAGTTTACCTTATCCAAAGGTCTGTTTATGCGCCTGGGTTACGACAGCGTGCGTGGCGATCAAAAAGTCGGCACGGATGCTGATCGTTTCGCTGGACTTTCGTTCGGTCTCGGTTTGACGATACATGATTATTTGCTGGATTACAGCTTATCCTCATTTGGCGAAGTCGGCAGCCTGAACCGGCTCAGTTTTACCATGACCTTTTGAGGGTGAGCGATAAAATTTTCTTTTTCACAAAGGCCATCACAAAAAGTTTCGCAAAATAAAAAAAGCACCCCACTTCGGGTGCTTTTTTTATTTTTGCCAATGCTGTTATTCTTCAACGCCAGCCGCCTTTAGCGTATCTAAGCTGCGACACTTGCATTCTCCAACACTGCCGGCATTGCCGGTTTAACTCGCGTTTTATGCGGCGCTTTCATCACTTTTCCCGCTTTCAGGCATTTGGCACAAATTGTCACGCGCTTGACTTGGCCGTTTACAAGTGCACGCACATGGCGCAAATTGGGCATCCATTTGCGCAAAGTCGCATTGTTGGCGTGGCTGACCTTATGCCCGACGCTGGCGTGCTTCCCGCACAGATCACAAACTCTAGCCATCTTTTGCTCCTACAAACAGGTTTTTTATTTTAGGTTACCGTTATTTTTCATCTTTGTTGCTTTACAAAACAAGTTTAATTATACGAAAAATCTGCATTAAATGCAAGTAAAAGCTGAAGAGAAACACGCTTCTACAAAGAGAAACACGCGACAGAGACGGAAGCCCCGCACCAAATAAATAAATTTGGCAACAATGTTGATTAGCCGTCGTAAGATTTTGAGGTTGTGTAATTTTGTTTTTACCAATATGGACATAAATACACCCCCGCATTTATTCTTTTTCGGGTCGAATACCCCGAAGCTTGCTTATAAAAACTTTGCCACTGCGATACCCCGCAGCTTGCTGCGGGGAGCATTCATTGCGCGCGCACACAAAATTCCTGACTTATCTTAACCCAAAAATCCATGAAGGAGGCCACTCAAATGAAACAAAAGATCAAAACGATTACGCTCGGTTTGTTGCTGATTGGAGCGGCGTTGGTGTTGGCAAAAACAGGGGCTCCCAACGGCAGCAACATCGACATTCCTTACCAAAAATTCGTGCTGCCCAATGGGTTGACGCTCATCGTGCACGAAGATCACAAAGCGCCGATCGTGGCGGTGAATGTGTGGTACCACGTCGGTTCGAAGAATGAGAAACCCGGCAAAAGCGGCTTTGCGCATTTGTTCGAGCATTTGATGTTCAATGGCAGCGAAAATTTCAATGAGGATTATTTCAAAGTGATGGAGAAGTTCGGGGCGACCGATTTGAACGGCACGACGAATGAAGATCGCACCAATTATTTTCAGAATGTGCCGGTTTCGGTAGTGGACATTGCGTTGTGGATGGAGTCCGACCGCATGGGCCACTTGCTCGGCGCGATTGATCAGGCCAAGCTCGATGAGCAGCGCGGCGTCGTACAAAACGAAAAACGCCAGGGCGAAAATGAACCTTACGGTGTGACGGAGGAGTTGATCGTCAAAAGTACGTGGCCGGCCAGCCATCCGTATTCGTGGACGGTCATCGGCTCGATGGAAGATCTCAACGCCGCTTCGCTCGATGATGTCAAAGATTGGTTTAAAACTTATTATGGCGCGGCCAACGCGGTGATCGTCGTGGCCGGCGATATCGATGCCGCCACCGCCAAGGCGAAAGTGGAAAAATATTTCGGCGATATTCCCGCCGGTCCGCCGATTGCGAAACACGATGTGTGGATTGCCAAACGCAGCGGCACGCAACGCCAGCAGGTGCAAGATCGGGTGCCGCAAGCCCGGCTCTTTAAAGTTTGGAACGTCCCGCAGTGGGGCGCGGCCGACAACGATTATCTGAATCTCGCCGCCAATGTACTGACCCTGGGCAAAGTTTCGCGCTTGTATAAACGTCTCGTGTACGACGAGCAAATTGCCACCAACGTCTCGGCCTATCTGGATTCGCGTGAAGTCGCCAGCCAATTTTACATTGACGCGACGGCCAAGCCCGGCGGCGATTTGGCAAAAATCGAAAAGGCGATTGACGAAGAGCTGGCCAAGTTTCTCGCCGAAGGCCCGACCGCGGCGGAATTGCAACGCGTCAAAACGCAATACGAAGCGCGCTTCGTTCGCGGCATTGAGCGCATCGGCGGCTTCGGCGGCAAATCCGACATTCTCGCGCAAAATCAAGTTTATGGCGGCACCCCGGATTATTACAAAACCACGCTGAACCGCGTTCGTGAAGCCACGGCACAGAATCTCCATAACGCCGCCAAACAATGGCTGGCGGACGGCGTTTACATTCTCGAAGTGCATCCGTTCTCCGATTATAAAACCTCGAAATCTGAGGTTGATCGGTCGAAGCTGCCGGTTCCCGGGCCTGCGCCGGAAGTGAAATTTCCGGCGCTGCAACGCGCCACCCTCTCGAATGGTTTGAAAATCGTTTTGGCGGAGCGCCCTTCCATTCCGGTGATCAATTTCAATCTGTTGGTCGATGCCGGTTATGCGGCGGATCAAGCGGCAATTCCCGGCACCGCGGCTCTTGCCATGGACATGTTGGATGAGGGCACCAAAACCCGCACCGCTCTGCAGATTAGCGAGCAGCTTGCCAATCTCGGCGCCAATCTCGGCTCGGGTTCCAATCTCGATGCCTCCTCTGTTTCGCTTTCGGCGCTCAAATCCAATCTTGACGCCTCGCTCGACATTTATGCTGATGTCATTTTGAATCCCGCATTTCCGGAAGAGGATTTTGCGCGCTTGCAGAAACAACAAATCGCCCGCATCCAGCGTGAAAAAGTCACACCGATTCAAATGGCGCTGCGCATCTTGCCCAAAATGTTGTATGGCGCCAATCATGCGTACGGCAATCCTTTTACCGGTTCCGGCACCGAAGCTTCGGTCGCGAAATTGACCCGCCAGGAGTTGATGAAATTTCACCAAACCTGGTTCAAACCCAATAACGCGACATTGATCGTCGTG
This sequence comes from bacterium, assembly GCA_022072515.1. Classification (GTDB taxonomy): domain Bacteria; phylum Zhuqueibacterota; class Zhuqueibacteria; order Zhuqueibacterales; family Zhuqueibacteraceae; genus Zhuqueibacter. The sequence continues at coordinate 269 of JAJVHT010000129.1, read as the reverse complement.
GGCGCCACCAATCTGGCGGAGATCACGCCGAAACTGGAGAAGTTGTTTAGTGGTTGGAAAAAAGGCGAAGTCCCGCAGAAAAATGTCACCACGGTGGCGCTGCCAGCCAAGCCGGCGGTTTATTTAATCGACCGTCCCGGCTCGCAGCAGTCGGTCATCATCGCCGGGCACGTGGCCCCGCCCAAAGCCAATCCCGATGAGATTGCCATCGAGACCATGAACAACATTCTCGGCGGTGATTTTACCTCGCGCGTCAACATGAATCTGCG
>JAJVHT010000098.1:31722-36180 GCA_022072515.1 bacterium | reverse complement strand
ACTTTGCATTGCCCACGCCAAAATAAGGGCTGGGATGATTGGGAAGATCGTCGGTTTGCAAAACGACGTCATCGCCGCTCACGCTGATCTTGACATTGCTGGTGAAATTTTTGAAAACGGCGGGAATTTCTGTGCTGGTGTTGGTGGGATCATCCATCTGCTCAGGCTCGGTGGAATTAGAACAATGGATGACACCCACAGCCGTCGTGACAAGGACGGCCCAAAAGGCTGACTTTTTCACGGTTTCAAACTCCTTCGTCGAAGAAATGATCGGATTGAGAATCTGCCGCTCTGCCCTCCGAGAACAAAGCGGCAGATGTAAAGCACGGCTTGATTGGGCTAATTCTGCTCGCGAGGCGGCATTGGCGGCTTGGGGCCCACTGGCGGCGCGGCTGCCGGCGGTGCGGGCCGACCGGGTCCGCGTTCATTTAAAATGCGCAGGTCGAATTTTTCACGTTGGCTAGGCGTTAACAAGCTCCGCACGGTCTGTCCGTGTAAAATTTCCTTCATCTGGATCTCGGCATGGACCTTCTGCATTTGTTCCACAATGGATTTGACTTTGCTTTCATCAAACTTATCCGCCGTCGTGGCCATGCGCAAATCAGTATCGAACGCCTGCAATTTGCTATGGAGCGGCAGCAAATCTTTTTCCAACTGCAAACGCAAGGTTTGAATTTTGGCTTGTTGCTCTTCTGTCAAATCAAGCATTGGCATCGGCGCTGGCATGGGTTGCGGCGCCCTGCTCTGTGGTTGCGCCAACAAGCCGCCAGTTATCAGACACAAGCTGAGTGTGACAAAAATCAGGGTTTTTCTTTGCATGTTGCATTCTCCAGAGCGAAGTTCAACGGTTCAATATATTTTGCCATCACGTGATGGGCGTTCTTGATCATCCGGTGGCGGCGGTGGTCGCCGCTCCGGGTCAATGATTCTGAACAGCTCGCCAAAGAGTTGCTCCAATTTTTTCTGCTGCTGCGGGGTGCAAAGGCGCTTGAGCGCCAGAAAATGATAGAAAGCGTTTTTCTCCAATTCCTGTTGCCGGGCGCCAATTGCAGCCATCAGACTTTCCGCTTTCTGCGTATCCGGCGCCGCGGCCGCCAGCTCATTGAAAAGCTCGTGCTTCAAATCGCGGAGGCGATCGTGAAGCGCTTTCGTTTTTTGAAAATGCTCTTTCTGTAAATTCTTAAACGCTGCGGCTTGGGTTTCCGTCAATCCCAGCTCGTGTTCCAAGAACATGCCGATGCGGTCTTGCGGAGGGCCGCCGGGCGGCGGCAGAGGTCCGGGACGATAGCGTTGTTGAAACCAAACGGTTGCTAAAGAAGCGATGTTCATAAGAACCAGAAGCAGCACGCCCCAGAACACCCAGCGTTTTTTGTTAAAATAATCCATCGTCATTCCGCCGCGGTTAATGTGTAATTCGACAAATCCGGCGCTTTTAAACCGTACGTTTCGATCAGGTTGTTGAGGTACGCCGTACGGTTCACGGCTTCGGGTTTGTATCCCAGCAGAATTCCCGCGCCGATGCTGGCGACAATCAGCAACGGCACCAACGCCGGACGCAAAACCTTGCCCCACACGGCGTTGAGTATTGAGGCGGATGCCTTGTTATGCATACTATCCAGGCGCTGTTGCAGCCGGGTGTAAAAAAAGGGGCTCGCCTTCACTTTTTTTATCTGATCGAGGCTCTGCAAGGCCTTGTTGACTTCGGCGTCGATGGCGGTTTTGCTTTTTTGCTGGACTTTCATGTTTCACCTTCTACAGATTAGACAACCTGGCCTGAAAAAACTTGCGGGTGCTAAAAAATTTTCGTGTGGCACCGGCTAACCATCCCGGTAGTAATCATAAAGTTTTTTCTGCAAATTCTTTTTGGCGCGGTTCAACAGCGATTCCACAGCCGAAACGGTTGTGCCCATCACCTCGGCAATTTCTTGATAGCTTAAATTCTCATACTTGCTCAGCGTAAAGGCAATTTGCTGATTTTCCGCGAGTGCCGCAATGGCTTGATTCAGCACATTGCGGCGCTCTTGCTGTTCCAAATCGGTCTGCGGATCCGCCACGCTGGCATCTACGATTTCCGGCGGGTCATCTTCACTGCCGAACAGCGTTTGCAAGCTTTGGCGCCAGCGCCGGCGTTTATTTTTCTTGATCTGATTTAAGCATTTATTCACCGTGATGCGATACAGCCACGTCGACAACTTTGCTTTTTCGCGAAAAGCATGAACCGACTCGTACGTCTCAACAAAAACGTCCTGTGCCAGATCTTCGGCATCCTCGCGATCATGCACAAAGCCGTAACAGGTATTCACCACCAGGTCTTTGTACTGCTCGACGAGCGCTTGGAATGCCGCGGCGTTACCGGTTTTTATGGCGCGAATAAGCTCGTTATCGTTCATCAGAAGTATAAAAGTAAAAATTGTCTTTGGGCAATTAGACAACTTTTAGGTTAAAAACTTGCGGATAAAAAGCAAAATTTGGAGGAATTTTTTGATGTCTGTTTTCCCGGGGCGCAAAGGGGGCCGTTTGATTATGCAAAAAAGATTGTTAGGGGCAATAGTGAAATAAACAAAGAAAAACCTAACCCCATTTAATTTATCGCCACAGCACTGCCTTTTGCGTTTGTGAAAACGCAGCCGTTTTGATCTGATAAAAATATATGCCGCTCGGCAGTCCGGTGGCGTCGAAATCGACTTGGTGCTCACCCGCATTCATTTGGCCGTCTACCAGCGGCACGACTTCTCTTCCATTTGCATCAAACACTTTCAGCAGCACATACGCTCGTTGCGGCAATGCGAAGTGAATTGTCGTCGTGGGATTAAACGGATTCGGATAGTTTTGATCAAGACGGAACCCGCCTACGCTTGCATTATCCGTGCGAGCATACACCCCAGTCGTTGGTGTTTTCAAGTACCGGTCGAAGAACGCCGAGACCTGGCGCCGAGTGGAATCTGCAGCAAAGCCGCCGCCACCATGCCCGGTGTTGGCAATGGGTTGAAATTGCACATTGACCCCCACGGCTTGTAATGCCGAATCCAGCTCGACACTTTGATGAAACGGCACGGTCATATCGTTCGTGCCGTGTTGAATCAGAAATGGCGGATCATTCGAGGTCACGTAAGTAAACGGACTGGCGGCGATCGCTTGGGCGAGATTATCTTTGATGGCGCCACCTATGAGCAACGCTTCCGGCGAAGTGAGCGCACAGTGATCGATGCCACTGGGGAAATCACAAATCGTTGGCAAATTCGTTGGGCCGTACCAATCGCAAACTGCTTGCACGCGGCTACTGAATTGCAAATTGCCTCCGACGGTGCCTTCGAGCGAATCGACATTGCCCGCGGTGCCGAGCATGGCGGCGAGATGCCCGCCGGCCGAGCTACCCCACGCGCCGATTTTTTCGGAATTAAAACCGTATTGGACGGCATTTGCCCGAATCCAACGAATCGCGGCCTTGCAATCGTGAATTTGCGCGGGGAAGATCGCTTGTCCGCTCAGCCGATAATTGATGCTCACCACCGCGTAGCCTTGTAGCGCCATCGAAGCGGCAGTGGGATTTTCTTTGCTGCCGCCGACCCAGCCGCCGCCATGAATCCACACAATCACGGGATACGGTTTTGCAACATTCTTCGGCAAGTAGAGATCGAGTTTCAAGCTGATGCCGTCAACGTTGGCATATTCGACGTTGGCTACATCCGGCGTAATTCGCTGCGCCCAAACTTCCTGAACGCTGATCACCGCCCAAAACAGTAACAAGAATCGCATGCTAATTTTCATCTCCTAAACTCCAATGGTTTTCTTTGTGGCCAAAACTAAATTTGGAGCAACAAACTTGCCAGGCGCAAACAGGACGGTTTCAAGCAGACTAAACACAATCAGAATGGGAGAGTGAACGCGAATGCACAGTTGTTACTGTCGCTTGTACTTACAAGGACAACAAGAGGCAGATTTTATCTGCCTCTTGCTTCATCAACTCTATCGCAGGAGCACCGCTTTGCGCGTTTGCGAGAATTTGCCCGCGGTGATTTTGTAAAAATAAAGGCCGGTGGTTTTCTCTCGCGGTGCAAACGTCACGACATGATTTCCTGCAGTCATCTCACCATCCACCAACGTCGCCACTTCGCGGCCATTCACATCGAACACTTTCAGCGTCACGTGACTGCTCACGGGCAACTGAAAACTGATGACGGTGGACGAATTTCCCGCAGAGTGGGATTTCGCTCCGCTCCAAAATGGATTCGGATAATTTTGCGCCAAACTAAATTCCGCCGGCAGCATTTTCGAGTCACGCGATTCCACCGCCACCGTCGGATCGCTCACGCGAATGCGCACGCGGTCGGGATCTTTGAAAAGAGTAATGCCCGTAATGCTCACCAAATCCTCCACGCCAACCGTCGCCGTGCCGCTTTGCAAAACTTGCCCATTCGAAAGGCGTGTCACCGACCATTGCAATTGCCTGCCGGCTGG
>JAJVHT010000098.1:26209-31622 GCA_022072515.1 bacterium | reverse complement strand
GCATCCCAGCGCATCGTTTCATTGACATCATTTTTGCCGTGCCACGAGCGCCAAACCGGTAGGTCGCGCGCCGGACTGATTCGCGTGCTCAGATTGAAGACTTCATACATGCGAACCGGCTGGCCTTTGTCGTTGATGAGATTAGTCGGCAGATTTTGAGTAGGCGTTCCCATAAAGGCAGAAGAGATGTCTCCATCCGGACCTTCAAAGCCGTTATTGAAAATGCTCACGGAACCAAAAACGTTGGGAAACGCCTTCGCTAAAGCTGTGGTGCCAGCCGAGCCCATGCTGTAGCCTTGAATGAAAACCCGCTCGGGATCAACATTGCGGTTTTTGATGAGCCACGCGTTAAACCACAGCAAGCGCCGCTGCGTGTAATTGATCACGGTATCGTTGTCAGCCGGAGTGGTGGGTAAAGCCTCGAACGGATTGAACTGCTTGGCCCAGCCGAACCACCACGAAAAGGAGTCATCGACGTATTTGACCGGCACATTATTATTGAACAGAATCTTGTGAATAAATTCATCGTTATGGGCGACCAATAAACCGTCTTGCGGCTCAATATTGATTGCAGCCTTTTCCTCCGGAAGTTGTTGGCGCGCCGAACCGGAGAAACCATGCAGCCAATGAACCGCCGAGACTTTTCCGGCTGGCAGATTCTTGGCTTCGCTCACAATGTAGAGGCTGTTCATACCATTCTTATGACGATTGGCCATGATCGGATAATCGGGCCGGCCTTCCCAGTGATTGTCGCGACCATCAGCCCAAGAGTAATAAGCGGTGGCTTTGTGTCCGGAGGCGAGTGTCACTGTGCCTTGCGATTGCGCCTGCACCGGCTCATTTAGACTGAACCGGTATGCGATCCGTGCGGAGAGATTGGTCGTCGTGACGGCAGTGTTATCCCATTTCACTACGGCATAATATTTTGCACCGGTTTCATGCACGGTTTCCACAAACAAGCCTGTGTTTGCCGGGACGACGAAGCGCCCGCCATTGCCGTCCGGAATGTTAAAATTTGCGGCAGGGTTGACTTGTTTGCGTAACTCAGACGGCGTCCATTCTTCTTCATAAAGACGCCCCGAGAGTTGCGCTTGATTCGTGTTGGTGAAAGAGGACGCGCTGCTGTAAATGCCATAAGTTTCCGGCGGACTGTTGTCGAGATCCCAAAGAATCCACACCTGCCCCTCGGCATACCAGCCGCGCACGTTAGTTTGAGAGAAAGCGGCTGAGCTTATTAGCACGAACCAAAGTGATAACCAAAATGTTGAGCGTTTCATAAATCCTCAGTTGGGCGAAGTCGGACTTGGGCAGCGCGTGTTTGTTAATTTAGAAAAATCGCCGCACCCAAGTCCGACTTCAGTTCATTCAATTCATTCACTTCTTTACGGCAGCGTGTAATTCTTCATCCACGCCCAGTTCACTTTCGCTCCTTCCAGCCAGTGATTCGTGCCGTTGGGATAGTTATGTGCCAATCCTTTGATCAACGCCACGCGAAAGCTGTTGCGCGGATTCGGTGTGAGTGGAGAGAACGTGGCAATAGCAACGGTATTTGTATCTCCACTGATGGTAAAGTTCGGGTCTAACTCAAAACTGTTGACATGGACACGGGCTATTCTGTGGAATCGTGAGAATGGCGAAGGCAAACCGGTTGTACGCAGTAGTGAATCCAGCATGCTTAACGGAATTGAGGGGCCGGTATTCCCGGTTCCATAGTCCTCATTGCCGACTTGATATGTAATGGGCATTTTTCGCAGGGGGACCCAGGTCGTATCCGGGTATAATGAGCCGGCGCTTTCCACAATGGCGGCAAACTTGTCGCTCATTTCAATGCTGCACTTTGCAGCCATCTGCCCGCCACTCGAGAAACCGACAACATAGATGCGCTTGCTATCAATGTTGAATTTGGCCTGCAACTCTGAAATGATGGTGGAGAAAAACTTCACATCGTCGCGCAGCCTCTCGCCGGCGCAGGGTTTCCACTCCGCCGGCTGTACGTTCCATTTGGTCGTTGTGGTTTGAACCCCATCCTCTATCATGCAGTATTGCCATGAAGATGGATATACAGTCAGAATATTCTCGGTTTCCCCCACTTCTTTCCAACCGGAGTTATTATAAAATCTTTCGCCCTGGTCGGTGGTGCCGTGGAGCATAAAAACGACCGGTGTTGGCGTGTTGGTATTATACCGAGTTGGCACATGGACATAATACTCTCTCGTATCGCCATCGACCGGCGTGGTAAAGCGGTTCTTGCCGACGACATAACCCGAGGGCGTTGGGTTGTCGATGCTGTTGTCGTTCTTGCAACTAGACAAAAACAAAGCCGCAACCGAAAACATGAGCCAAGATGATTGCTTCATAGAATGTTCCTTTCGTAGGTTAAAAAAAAGCCGGACCTGCATGAGAATCATTTTAGTTTATTTGCAAGTTCGGCTGTGCATTTAAAATTACCTTTTACATCTGGGCGTGGCCACTGTCACTTTGCTTCGAGACGGTCACTTTGCGCGTTGCCAATCCAAACGACGAGAGGCCCGCCATTTAGCGATCAACCGATCTACGCATGGTTTCACCGTTTTCTGAAACACGCGTATATCGTCCACGCCGCCACCGACTCCGAAAACACTGACTCCTCGTATGCTTGATTCCTCAGCGCGAGCCTCATCGGCCCAAACGATTTCGCCGGTGCTCGTGTCAATCAGCTTGGCCTGTATAGCCACGGCCAAGGGTCTCTTGCCTTTGGCGCTTGCGCTTTTTTCCGTAACGCCATACTCGGTGACGGCGCCCGTCAATAGGTAATTGACGCCCAAGATCTTGCCCACCCTTACGGCTGCGGACGGATCGACGTCGCCTGATAGTGTGAGCTGGTTCTCTTTCATCAGCGCCTCGAGTTGTTCGCGTTCAACGACGCTAAATCTTTTGGCATTCCTCAGCTCGGTGACAAAAACATCCTGCATCGCCTTCATCAATTCGGTAACGAAAACATCTTGTGCCGCTTCGGCCCCGTCGTGATACCACCATGAATTGCCGGCTTTATTCTGAAAAGGCAGCACAGCAAGCTTGGGCTTGACTTTACCGGTCTCTTGCGCCTGCGCCGCCAGCGCAAAACACAGCACCGCCCAAAACAAACAAATTTGCGTGCAACGTTTCATATTGCTTCCTCCTACAGTTTTAAATTTGGCATTCAAAAAAAATGCCGGACTTGCACGAGAATTATTCTGATTGATTGGCAAGTCCGGCCTTTTACGAATTACGCCTTACGTTTTGCGCCTAATTCCTCGGCTTGTCGTGGTGCGTCGTCTTTTTCGCTTTCACCGTGGTCTTCGTGCCATGCTCCGTCTTGGTCGTTTTCTTCACGCCTTTGACCGTCGTCTCCTTGCCGGTTTTGGGATTGTGCACTTCGACTTTGCCGGCTTTGACCGTGGTGGTTCTCTCGTGGCCGCCGCGCGTGACGCGAGTTTGTTTTTTCACCAGCGTCGAAGAAGAGGCGTGGTAATTGACTTTGGTGACCCGCGTCACCCGTGTGGTGTGCGTGACGTTGAAAGTCGCGCGAGTGGTGTAACGTACTGTGCGCGTGTGATAAACATGCACGGCCACCGGATGCCACGGATGCCACCAACGCGGGTAGAAACCAAAATAAAAGGCGGAACGAAATGGATGGTAAGCCGGCCGAAACATCCAGCCAAAGATCGGCCACGGGTGAATGTGAACTTCGACGGGCGAGATGTAGTACTCGGGGCCGTAGATCACTTCGTTGCCGCGAATTTGCATGTTGTAATCTTCGTCGCCGTTTTTCTCCACTTCGATGGTGGCGACATCCTGAAATTCGTTTTCGCCGAGCGGCACTTGCAGGACGATGACATGCGCGTCGTCGGCCGCTTCTTCCATGACGCGGATGAAATCCACCTCGCCGTTGTCGTCGAGATCGAGGTTGTTGACGCCGAGCTCCGGATCGTTGAGCGACTTTTCAAATTCTTCCAAATCCTTCGCGTCTTTAAAAAGCTCGGCCACCGCTTGCAAATCCAACCCGTCTGCCGCTTCCGAGCTTGGCGCGACGACGGTGACGTCTTGTGAAAAAACGGAACTGCTCATCAAGCTGATCGCACAGAACAGTGCGGCGAGAATGCTTGCTTTGGGTTTCATTGGTTCTCCTTGCGTTTTGCAAAGTCGGACTCGGGCAGCATGATTTTGTTAAATTTGAAGGCTCGCCATGCCCAAGTCCGAATTTACGAATTTATTGGGGTGGATATTTTTCGAGAATCATTACGATGGTATCGTCGATTTTTTCTTTGGAAACGGAATCGCCGGCTTCGCCTTTCGCCCAGCCGCGCCAAACGAGCTCTCGCTCTTTGGCATCGACCAAATCCACGACCACTGTGCCCTGTTGATATTTTTGCACGGTGGTATATGTGCCAACGCGACGGCCGTAGCGGCCATAGCGATAGCCGTAGGTGTCGACATCGATCTTGTCTTTGATATTCGTGTGATAGGCCACGAGCAAGTCCGGCTTGCCGGCAGTTTGCTTCTGCAAGCCTTTGGCCGTGAGCTCCTGCTCAATCGCCGCCTCAATGCGTTTGTCATTAAACGGATTGCCGCCGGGGGCGTTACGATGTGGTATAAAATCAAACGTTTTGTACTGCGCAAAATTCGCTGTGGCGTCAAAATCGGATTTCACTGCGACTGATGAACAACTGATAAGCCCGCCGCACAGCAGCAGACACAGGGTGAAACGCACCGCTTGCATGGTTTTAACCTCCTCGGATCGCAGTTAAGATTTTCGTTTTTGTTTTTTTAGTTGCTTCTGGCTTTATCTTTTACAACTGCTGTGCCAGCTTTGGGGGAGCGCGTCAAGATTGTTAAATATACAATTTTTTTGCACAATTGCAAGGTGAACAAAAGTATTGATTATGTCACCTGTACGATTCAGTTCAAAATGGCTGGCCGCAGTGCGGCAGGATTTATTCATGGTCTTTAGCCTTCGAGTGAACTCGTGCGAAGATAGCCGGCATCTTGGCTTGATATTTTCACGGTAAAAAGTCCAGAAATTTTATGGAATTTTCTATGAGCCCGCATCTATTAGACAGAAAGCCGAAATGAAGAGCGGCAAACTAAAAAATCAAAATATTCACCATCAAATTCACACGGAGGTTGTCATGTTTAGACAAAATTCACTCAGCGGCCGCAAGGCCCAAGTGCTGGCGGCGAGTATGTTTGTGATGGTCATTGGCTTCAGCAATCTGTCGTTCGCGCAATCCAATAGTGTGAAAAAGGCGGAAGTTTATCGCATTGCGCAGATCAATGACAAAGATGTGATTCTCTCCACCATTGAAGCCGGCGCTAATCTTGGTGAGGCTAAAAACGCCATCGTTTATAACCTGGTTTTAGCGAATCGTGAGCTTGAAGGTCCGAAAGGCCTGGC
>JAJVHT010000098.1:9095-26109 GCA_022072515.1 bacterium | reverse complement strand
AGATCAATGACAAAGATGTGATTCTCTCCACCATTGAAGCCGGCGCTAATCTTGGTGAGGCTAAAAACGCCATCGTTTATAACCTGGTTTTAGCGAATCGTGAGCTTGAAGGTCCGAAAGGCCTGGCAATGAACTACGCCTGACCGGCAAGCACGCCCAACATGCGGATGTGTTTATTCCCGAAAAAGTGGAGGCCAAGGAAGGCGACAAATGGATCGAGAAGAAGGCGGGGAAAGGCATGATGTAATTGCCGTCGCGCCATGATTCGTGAAGCCTGAAAAGGGTGGCAAATTCCTGCCACCCTTTTTTATTGCTTGATCACGCGAAAATGGACTGCCGCGTTGCTGAACCCGGCAAACACCCCCAACCCATTTTTAACATTCGTCTCCGGCTCGTTGAGATTGCGCGAGTCTTGCTGACCGAAGGCGTATAAATTGGCATATTCGCGATTGACCTTGTAAATCCGCGCACGATGCTCGCCGAGATAGGTCAAATCGAAACGCCGGATGGTGTAGCTGTTGTCACGAGTCGGGCGTGAGCGAAATGAACGCAATTGGCCACGGGGTCCGCCGGGGAAAGGCGTTTGGTTGATGGGCGTGGGTGACGCCTCCAAATTTTCAACGACGACAAAGTAAAATGTGTCTTCACTTTCCCAACTGAGAGTGAGTGATGACGTGTCAAGCTCCGTGCTCGCATTGACCAGCCATTCATTTTTTGAAATCACGAGTTGGCGCGGTGGCGCGGGAATGACGGTTTCCGCCGTTGCCGTTTGGCCATAATGGGCAACTCTAATTTTGAATGCGTCGCCGACATTCACTGCCAGATCATTTCCGGCATAGTGGTAATAACCGCTGTCACCGCGGCTGGCGCTGAGTGGATAAATTTTTCCGGCTTTTTCCAATGTCACCGCGGCGTCATTGATGGGCAACCCTGTGCTGGCAGCCGCGGCCAGGCCAAATGTGGTGGTAACTTGCACATCAGTGATGCTTTCACCGGCATACAGATAGGCGCGCACGACGAGCAATTCATTTTTGGGCCACAGCGGCGAGTTGGAATCACAACCGCCCAATGCTGCGAGGCTCGCGGCGATGAGCAAAATAAAAATTTTTTTCATCGGGTTTCAATCGGATTAATGGCTCTCGGACATTGAACTTTGGATAGTTAACTTTATTTCAAATTCATCTGCACCGTTACCGTCGGCACAAATCCCAGCGTTGTCACCTCGCGCACCACGACGGGATTGGTGTCGAGGAGATATTCGCGATACCACACGTTTTTGTGATCATAGAGATTGAACGCCGAAACTCCCATATTCCAATCGAACCAAGCGTTGCTGAATTTGCGCGAGAGGCTGATATCCAGGCGATGATAGGCCGGCAAGCGCTGGGAATTTTTTTCCCCGACGTGAATGTAGCTGCGCGTGCTGCCGTCCAATAATTTGATGGTGTATTGGCTCTCTGGTGCAGTGTACGGCGCGCCGGTCGCGAACACCCAGGTCGCGGCGAGATTCCATTTGCCAAAACCGTAGTTGCCGACGAGCTTGACCTCGTGGCGGCGGTCTTGATTGGCGGGATACGGGTCGCCATTATTAAATGGAGCAATTTGATATTGTACTTTCGCCAGCGTGTAACTCGCCCAGCCGTTCAGCTTGCCGCTTTTCTTTTGCGCTAAAAATTCGATGCCCTTTGCCACACCGGTGCCGAGAAAAAAAAGATCTTCAGAGCGCTGTTCGGGAGAACGGCGAAACCGCTGCGAAAATTCGGCCACGCCATCGAGGTTTTTATGATACGCTTCGACGTCGAAAATATAATCAACGTTCTCATACGTGGCGCCGAGAATTTTGTGCTCGGCAAAACTTGGTTGCAACCGTTCATCCGCCAGCAGCCAGAAATCGCGGTTGCCTTCCAAAACATTTTCGTTGGTGATACGATTGACGAATTGATGATATTCACCCCACGCGCCTTTGAGGGATAGGCCGTCGCGCACGCTTAACCGCAACGCTGCGCGCGGCTCGTAATACGTCGTTCGCGTCGGTTGGTAATTGGTCGCGCGCAAGCCAAGCGTCAGCTCCAGCGGACTAAATACCTGCCACTTGTCCTGCAAATAAAATGCAGCCTGTGCGGCCTCGTTGTCGCGCGTGAGAATATCGACCGTGTCATTGGCGGTAAACGCCACCTGTACATTTGTACGCGACAGCCACGTGCCAAACTCCAGGCGATGCGCCCGGTGCAATTGCCACTCATTATCGAAACGCAGTGTCAAGTCTCGCACCTCGTTTTTTTCCGAAGAACCAAAGGCGCGAAAGATCGTGTTGGCATTGTCGCCGCCCACCCCCAAGCCGCGGCTGCTTGCGCTGGAATAATTCGAGTAGGCCGCCAACAGGCTGGAATAAAGTTGATCATTCCACACGCGCGACCAATTGCCGCTCGCGCCGGTGTTGCCCCACTTGGTTAAATTATCCGTACCCACTTGCAGTGGCGTTTCTCCCGCCTCGGGTGGACCGTTGCGGCGGAAAGTGAGATTGCCCAAATCCTGCGATTGATCCAAATTGTCGCGGCCGTTATAAAAACTCAAGGCCACCCGATCACGCCCCGAGAGTGAATAAGTCAGCTTACTGTTCAAGTCATAATAATAAAAATCCGGTGTCGCCGTGAGGTTTTGAAAATTTCCAGGTAAAGCGCCACCGGGTCCCGTTGTCTCGATGGTTGTGGTGCTGCCGTCGGATTTATTTTGGCCGGTAATCGAATTATAAATTTTAGTGTAAAGATTGCTCTTGATGAAATCCGTATAGGAACGCCGCAGCGACAGCAGCCACGCCCCACGGCCGGAGATCGGCGCTTGCACGATGGCGCTGCCACTCAGCAAATTCAAGCTGCCGCCGGCTTGAAAATGATTGAAACTGCCCGACTTGCCGGTCAGCTCGACAATGCTGGAAGTTCTGCCGCCAAACTTCGCCGGAAAGCCGCCTTTGAAGACGCGAACATCCTTGACGGCTTCGGTGTTGAAGGCGCTGATAAAACCGAAAAAATGATCGACGTGATAAATCGTCATACCGTCAAACAACACCAGGTTTTGATCCGGCGTGCCACCGCGCACATACAGCCCGGAGGAGCCGTCGTTCACACCGCTGATGCCGGGCAACAGTTGCAGCGAGCGAAAAATGTCGGCTTCGCCAACGGCGGGCAATGCCGCAATCTGGCGGGGCGAAAGACGAATTTGCGCCGCTTCCGGTACAACTTCCAGCGTCTGCATAATATCCGCCGTCACCGTCACCTCCTCGCCGGGCAATGTTTTTTGCCGCAGGTTGATCGTCAATATTTCTTTTGCCTCCGCGCTGGTGATCGGCGCCTCAACGGATTGATAGCCGATGTAACTCACACGCAACGTGCACAGTCCGGCAGGCACATTCACGAGCACGAAATAGCCGTTGACATTCGCGGTCGTCCCTTGTGGTGTCCCTTTTACGATTACGTTCGCATAAGGCAACGTCTCGCCGCTTTCGGCAGCTTTAATGTAGCCCTTTAAATTATATTTGCGTTTAACAATGACGATTTGCCCATCCGGCATCGCTTCGAAAGTAAGCGGCGTTGATTGCAGCAGCTCATTGAGCGCCTGCCGCAAGGTGACCGCTTTGCACGCGCAGCTCACCTTCAGGCCTTTGACGAGTGCGTCGTCATAAACGATTTGCAGCTTCGTTTGCGCGATGAGATTTTGCAGCGCCGCGCGCAACATCATATCTTTGGCCGCGAAACTCACACGAATCGAATCGAGATGAGCTGGGTCGGCAGTGGTGACGTCGGCAAAAGTTCTGCTGGCTAAAGTAAGCAAGAAGAGAAGAATGTGGTGTCCGGTTCGTTTCATTTTTGCCTCAGCAAAAGCGCGAAAGACAGGGAATGTTATAGCTTTTAGTTGATGCATATTTTTACTTTCTCCGCGGCGGACGCCCATGTGGCGGTGGGCCGCCGGCAGGCCGGTTTGGCGGAGGCGGCCGAAAACCTTGGCGCGGCGGGCGATTGTGCTCAAGCTCTTGTTTAAATTTTTGGTATTGCGCTTTCGTGAGTACGCCCTGCATTTGCTTCATCATATCTTCGTTCATCATGTCGCGGGCCGAACGGAAGTTTTCAAAATCGAGCGCGCCGGTTTGGCGCTGGCGAAAAAGCGCTACGGCTTTTTCATGCTGTACCTTTTGAATGGAATCGATTTGAGCTTTTTGCGTTGCGGTCAGCGTCAGTCCTTGCAGCGCCGTCGCCACGAAATCAGGCGGGTCAGCCATGCCCAAAGGCGGGGGGTGAACACCGGCATCGCTGGCAGGGCCACGGTGTTCCAGCCAGCCGCGCCACATGATGACGATAAGCCCGTCTTCCATAACCCCGTAAGTCAATTCCGCCGGCGCCAGGATTTCTCCCAGCGCCTGGCGCAAAGTGACCTTATTTAAGAAGCAATTTACTTTGACACCGGCAACGATAGCATCATGATAAACCAATTGCACTTTCGTTTGCGCCACCAATTGCTGCAACGCTTCGCGTAACGCCAGATTTTTCCCCACCAAATTCACTCGCAGCGAATCGAGCGCGTTGATTTGGGCGTGGGTTGGGGAGGCTGCAACGAGGACAAGTCCGGCGAGCATAAACAGCGTAAACCGTCGTATCCGCTTCATGGTTTATCTTCCTTTTTGCATCATACTTATGGGACGATAAAAGGATGGAAAAGTTTGAGTTTCGATCGGGCACTATCTTGATCACACGCGCGAATAATCGCGGTTCGTCGCGGATCTCTTCACCGGAAAATCGAACCGGCCTCAGGCCACACATGTGCTGCTTTGCGCGCCGGCCGCATGCCGATGCCTTACAATCTGCCTTTACTTAAAATACGTATTCTTCCCCATATACCCTATGCATAATTTAAAAAATAATGCCGCCCCGCGCCGGCAATATGGTAAAAATTTTTATTGACATTTTGCCGGGTATTTATTAAGTTCGCAACGTTAGATGATATAAAACGCATCGCGACCTCTTGCCATCCACCCAATGATTGAAAGCGCGGGTTTGCAATGATTCGATTGAGACTAAAATTTGCGATTTTTTTTCTCTTTCTATTCCTTGGCCTTTGCAACGCCGAAGGGAGAATCTTCAGGTTTAAGCACTTGACCACAGAACAGGGGCTATCCGCCAGCACGATCACCTGCATCAAAAAAGACAGCCACGGATACATGTGGTTCGGCACGTATGACGGCCTGAATAAATTTGACGGCTATGAATTTCAAATTTATCGCAATGAACGGAACGCGGCACGTTCGATTTCCAGCAATGCGATACTTTCCATCTTTGAAGACCGGGCCGGCCGTTTGTGGATTGGAACTCAGACGGGGCTCGATCTTTATGATCGTCCAACCGATTCGTTTACCCATTTTCGGGCTCCCAGCGGCATCACTTTGACGGTGGTCGATATTGAGGAAACCTCGGAAGGGGATATTCTCTTTTTGGCCACGGATCAAATTTTTACAGTGCGTTTATCCGATTCGACTTGTGTGAGCTACCGGCCGGAAAGATTGGGAAATTATCTGCGCAACTTTTCCGGACTGCGCCGCCTGTTTTTGGATCGCGCCGGGTTGCTGTGGATTATCATGGAAGCGAATGGAATCGTTCGCTTTGATCCGCACACCGCCAGAATCCAGCACTACATGGCTTCCCAGCAGCAGAAGCACGGTTTGACCACCGACAGAATTATTGACATGGTTGAAGATCAAGCCGGCGATTGTTGGGTGGCGACCAAGGATGGCTTATATTTTTATGATCAAGAAAGCGATCGCTTTACGCCGGCGCCCAATTTTTTGAAACAACACCCGGGCCTATCGAACGACAATTGTTACTGTCTTTTTGTCGATGCGGAGGACAACATTTGGATTGGCACCAGCCAGGGAGGATTGAATCTGCTTTCCTATTCCAGAGACGGTTTCCAGCATATCGTCCAAGATCCGCAAGATGCCTTCAGTTTGAATAACAATTCGATTCAATCCATTTTTGTTGACGATTACAAGAACCTCTGGGTCGGCACGTTGAAGGGGGTCAGTTTTGCGCAAAACGAAGCCAAATCTTTCGATACCTTCCGCCACGAGCCGAGTCGCCCGCATACCCTGAGTGACAATGCCGCCACGGCTTTTTGTCTTGACTCTCCCCAGGACGCCGAGACTTCAGAAAACCTCTGGATAGCGACCGATGGCGGCGGGTTGAACTATTTTGATCGAAAAAATGGGCGTTTCACCGCATACCGGTTTAATCCCAACGATCCGCACTCGCTGCGGTCCGATGCGATTTTGGCCGTCCATGAAGATGCGCATGGTGAAGTGTGGGTCGGCGGCTTTCTGGCCGGTTTGAGCATCTTGAACAAGGAACGCCGCAGCTTCACGCATATTCTGCATTCAAAACATGGGCAGATTCCAATTAAAAATGATGACATCCGGCATATTTACCAGGATCGCCGGGATGACATCTGGGTGGCCACCAATGGCGATGGGGTTTTTCAATTTATCCGAGGGAATCCCCGCCACTACAAACAGTATCGCAGTGACTTGCGCGATATCGAACATTCTCTGCGCAGCAATTATTGCCTGATGGTTTTCGAGGATGCTGAGGAGATGCTGTGGATCGGCACCTACAAGGGGCTGAGCCGATTCGATCGCCAGCGCCATGCCTGGCGCAATTATTCCAACGACGGTCCGGATTCTTCCGGCTTGAGCAACAATTGGATTTACGCGATTTGCGAAGACAGCCGGGGCCGATTGTGGGTCGGCACGGCCAAAGGCGTGAACCTGTTCAATCGCCAGACGCAAACGTTCAGCACCTTGGGAAGGCAAGACGGGCTGCCGGGTGATATTATCAATGGGATTGTGGAAGACGGCCAGGGAGGCTTGTGGATGAGCACAAACAATGGGCTGGCCAAATTGAACCCCCAAGACACCTCCGTTGTGGTTTACACCGAGCATGACGGTTTGCAGGGCGCCGAGTACATTCACGGCGCTTATGCAAAATTAGCTACCGGTGAGATTCTCTTCGGCGGCACCAACGGTTTTAGCCTTTTTCATCCCGAGCAGGTGCGAACGAATGTCAAGTTTCCCCTGGTGACGCTCACCAAAATCCGAATACTTGATCAGATGGTTGAAAACGGCAACACGCCCCAACCCTTTGAGCGCATGATTAGCGAGACTGCCGATCTTGTCCTGACCCACAAACAAGCGCAGATTTTCACGCTCTTCTACTCCGCCCTGGAGTTTTCTTCTCCGGAAAAAATTCGGTATCGTTATCTACTCGAAGGGTATCATGACAATTGGATTGATGCGGGGGCAAACCGCTCGGTCACGTTTATGAAACTGAATCCCGGTCGCTACACTTTCCGCGTGACGGCCTCGAACAGTGAGGGGGCGTGGAGTGAAAAAAGTGCGGCGATTCGCTTGCGGATCTTATCCCCCTGGTGGAGAACGTGGTATGCTTATCTGGCCTACGGCCTGATCGTCACGCTGATGATTTGGGGATACCATCGCTACTCGCTCAAGTTGATGCGCCTGCGCATGGACTTGCAAGCGCAAAAATTCGAAATGGAAAAAGCCCATGAGCTGGAATCGCTCAAATCGCGCTTTTTTACCAACATCTCGCATGAGTTTCGCACGCCGCTCACTTTGATTCTGGTGCCCCTGGTCGATTTGATCAAGAGCGGCCGGAACCGAGATTGGCCGCAGGTGCTCGAGCAATTTCATTTGATGAAGCGGAGCGCCGAGCGGCTGCTGCGTTTGGTGAACCAGGTGATCGACTTCAACAAAATCGAATCCGGCAAATTGCAGCTCAATAAAAAAGAAATCGACATGGTGCAATTCACCAAAGATCTTGTGGAAGCGTTCACGCCGATGGCAGCGGACAAGCATATCACGCTCGAATTCGGCAGCAATCGCGTGAATTGTTACACTTTGGTGGATCCGGACAAAATTGACATGGTGATCTTTAATCTGCTTTCCAACGCCTTCAAATTCACGCCGGACTACGGTGAAATTGCCGTTACCGTCAAGCAGTTCGTGGATTCCGAAGTGGAGATTTGTGTCAGGGATACGGGGCCGGGAGTTCCGGGCGAGCATATCGATCATATTTTCGATCGCTTCTATCACGTTGACCATCCAATTTCCCGGGTTCGGCAGGGAGCCGGCATCGGTTTGTCATTAAGCAAAGAATTGATTGAGCTGCACAATGGTCAAATTGCGGTCGAAAGCAAAGAAGGGAAGGGCGCCAGTTTTTTCGTGCGCCTGCCGGTGGGCGAGACGCCTATTCATGAGCCCCATGCGCCGGCGATAGTGCCGTCCGAGGCAGAGATCAAGTTGGAGGTGGGGGGCAATGGCTCTGAGGCAAATGAGCTTGATTCTGATTTTCCGACAATTTTAGTCGTGGAAGATGATACTGATCTGCGCGATTATTTGCGCAGTGAGTTGGAAGGGGAGTATCGGGTATTGACGGCCACCGACGGCAAAAAAGGGCTGAAGCTGGCGCTCGAGGTGCTGCCTGAATTGGTGCTCAGCGATATTATGATTTTTGAAATCGATGGCCTCGAACTCTGCAAACGCCTCAAAACCAACCATCTGACCAGCCACATCCCGGTCCTGCTGCTGACAGCGCGCAGCTCGGAAACGCATCAACTGGAAGGTTTGGAAACCGGCGCGGATGATTACATCACCAAGCCATTCAATCTCGACATTCTAAAGACACGTATTCGGAATCTGCTCGAATCCCGCAAGAAATTAAGAGAGCGCTTTAGCCGCGAAGTTCGCGTCATGCCGAAGGATGTTGTGATTAATGACCTGGACGAGCAATTTCTGGAACGCGCGATTCGCACGGTTGAAGCGCACCTTTCTGACCAAAATTTTGGTGTCCAAATTTTCAGCCAAAAAATGGGACTTAGCCGGGCGCAACTGTTCCGCAAGCTGAAAGCGCTGACTGCCGAAACGCCGCTCGAGTTTATCCAAACCATTCGTTTAAAGCGTGCCGCCCAATTGCTGGCCGAGTCACAAATGAACATTGCTGAAATCTGTTTTGAAGTTGGGTTCAATTACCCTTCGCATTTTGCCAGGCTTTTTCATACCAAATTTGGCTTTGCACCGAAGGAGTATCGCCGCGAACATTTTCAGGAAACTAAATAAAGCCAATCTCTCGTTGCGCTTTTCAATTTTCAGTTTTTCGGTAACTTGAATTTCTTCTGTGCAACATTTGTGTCAGTTTTTGAGATTCTGGTGTTAGACTTTCAAAGCTATTTTCTTTACTTGATAGTGCATTTTGTAAGCGTTTCTATTTTGCATCCTTAAATAAACAACGGATTAGGGATTGAAGAGGAGGTGATATTCCAACCTATTGTTTTTCTGAACGCTTATAATTCGTCAACCCAATTTTTTAAGGAGATGGAAAATGTATATAAAACGCTTGCAAGTATTTGTAATCCTTCTGACAGCGGCTTTTTTATATGCCGCTCCGGATGGAAAAATTGAAGGATTTGTTTATGATAGCCAAAATAATGAACCCCTGCCGGGCGCAAATGTCTTTCTGAAGGGGACGACGCTAGGTGCGGTAACAGATATAAAAGGAAAATTTGTCATTTTACAGGTTCCGGGTGGAAATTATAAACTGGTCGTCAGATATATCGGTTACCTGGAAAAAACCATCGATGTTTCAGTAAAAGATGGCCAAACCCTAAACCAAGTCATAAAGCTGGATTTTCAAATCATTGAGGGAGAGGCCATAACCGTTACCGCCCAGGCTGAAGGGCAAATGGCGGCCATCAATCAGCAGCTCACTTCAAATACCATTGCCAATATTGTTTCGCAAGCCCGCATCCGGGAACTGCCGGATGTGAATGCCGCCGAGTCAATCGGGCGCTTGCCGGGCGTCTCTATCAGCCGCTCGGGCGGTGAAGCCACCCAGGTGCAAATCCGTGGTCTCTCCGCGAAGTACAACACCGTTACTCTCAATGGCGTGCGCGTGCCGGCGACGGGCGGCGACGACCGCAGCGTTGATCTTTCGCTCATCTCATCCAATATGCTTGCCGGCATCGAGTTGAAGAAGGCGGTTACGCCTGATATGGATGCCGACGTGCTCGGTGGCACGGTGGACTTGAAATTACAAGAAGCGCCTAACGAAGCGCAGGTTCATGCCTCGGGACAATGGGGCTATAATCGCTTGCAAAGTTATTACGGCAATTATAATTTCAATGGCACGGCGAGTAAGCGTTTTTTTGATGACCGCCTCGGCATTATTGCCAGCGCGAACACAGACGATTATGATCGCAGCGCCGACAAGCTCTCTGGCAACTATAAGCAAGTGACCGACTTGGTAACGCGTCTCACCGATATCCAGATTCAAAGCCTCAACTTGCGAGAGGAAAGCGTGACGAGAGGGCGAACCGGTGCCAGCGGCTTGCTGGATTATCGTTTGCCCAATGGCAAAATCACCGCGAATGGATTCTACAATCGGCTTCATTGGGATGGACTGTACCGCATCAACCGTATGGATCGTGAGCACAACAGTCACTATTATGATATGGAAGATCGCCACGGCTCCACCTCCATCTTCACCGGCGGCGCGGGCATAGAACAGGATTTGGGCTGGTTCCGTTTTGATGCCGGTGTGGCAAGAACGGCAACCCGCACGAATAGACCCAACGAGCGCACGTGGACTTTCGCACAAGAGAACAACGCCTTCGTCGGACTCGCATTTGATACTCCTACCATTGACTTGCCCAAATTCGCGACCAACCTTGATACCATTACGGGCTTGTCATCGGCATATATCTATGACACGAAGCTGGATGAAAACCAGACGATTTATCAGTTGAACGTCCAAAAGCCATTTCATTTAGGAAGCAAACTTAATGGCTACCTGAAAATGGGTGGGAAAATGCGGTTTCTCGACCGTAAGAATGATGAAAACCAGCGAGGCCGCGACGGGCTCCAATACGGAAACTCTGGCGGCGCGAACCCAATCCTTTCTACTCTTGATCAACTTATTCCCGAATGGTATGTTGACTCGCTTACGACCATGTACGGTGTCATGCCGATATGGGCTTTTCGCAGCAACCACGCGCGTTCCGATTTCTTGAATGGCGATTATCCGCTCGGATATACGTTCAATGAATCGATGATGAATCGGCTGACCGACGCTCTGATGGGAACCACACAGTTTCTGCAGTATGCCGTCGGTTCCAAGGGGCGCGATTATGACGGGATTGAGCACTACTATGCTGGCTATATCATGGGCGAATTCAATTTTGGCCGATTCATTTCCCTTTTACCTGGCGTTCGTTACGAAAAAGATTACTCTAAATATCAAGGTCAGCGTTACCGGGAAGTTGTGACCAACAACATCCAGGCGGATCCTACCGACCTCGTTTCAATTACGAACGAGCGCCGGAACGAATTTTGGCTGCCGATGGTGCATTTGCGAGTGCAACCGGCGGACTGGCTGAAAGTCCGGCTGGCCAGAACGGAAACGCTGACGCGACCGGACTATATCCAGTATGCCCCGATTACCTCGATTAACTCTTACCAAAGCTACATTCGCGCCGCCAATGCAGAACTGCGGCCGGCCCAATCCACAAATTATGACGCCTCCATATCCGTCTATCAGAGCCATCTCGGTTTGTTTACCGTGTCCGGCTTCTACAAAGATATCAAAGACCTGATCTTCCAAACCTCGCTCAACCTGCGTCCGGAGGTCATTGCCCAATATGCCACATTTCTTCCCGGCCTGAATATTCCGGATGGCTCAGCGAAATATCGAAACGCGGATGGAACTGTAGCAAACTGGCTTGGCAGTGCGCCGCAGGCAGACACCTATATCAATAGTCCTTTCATGGCGACGTACAAAGGCTTTGAACTCGACTTGCAAACGCACTTTTGGTTCTTGCCTTCGATATTAAGAGGCTTGGTGTTGAACATCAACTACACCCGAATCATTTCCGAGACGGACATTAGACTGTACAACACAGAAAGAGTCAGAATTGGGACGACGATTCCGCCACGTTATCGCTATGACGTCGTCATTAACTCCAGAAGTGCTCGTATGCCGGATCAGCCAGCTCACATTGCCAACGTGACCTTGGGCTATGACTTGAAGGGATTTTCGACCAGATTGTCCTACCTTTATCAGACTGACAAGGTGGCTTTTATCTCCAGGGAACCGGCACTCGATAACTTCTCCGGCGCTTATTCACGCTGGGACCTCACCGTTCAGCAAAAAGTCGGTGGAACGGGGTTGCAATTATTTGCCAACCTGAGCAATCTAAATGGCAGGCCCGACAAGAGCTTTCGAGGCGATCAATTGGTCGATCCAACATATATCGAGTACTATGGCTTTACCATGGATTTAGGTGCTCGATATAAATTCTAATAAGGCAAGCAAATCACCAAATAACAAACTAAACCCTTAACAAGCGATTGGAGGATTTCCATGAAGCTTAAGTACGGAGTTATTCTGTTGGCTCTCGTTATAGGAGCCATCTGTGGATCGGCGCAACGGGCTACGGCTCAACAAGGTGACACCCTCACCGTTGAGTGGTATGACAATACTGCCGGTGATGTTATCAGAGATGCGTTGGTAAACGCCATCAATAATGATACCAACCGGCCTGCCGGTCGTGTGTACTTGTTGAAAAAGGGAGGCTATTATTGGAATCGAGAAACCATTCAAAACACTGGATATCATCTCCGCATTGTTGGACAACGGGCAGGAGCAATCGCAGAGGAGAATCCCCCCGTTATTCAGATGGTCAGTCGTGACGACGGCAGCATCAATCAGCGCATGATTACCGGCGTGTCCAGTATTACGCTGAAAAATCTCTGGATTACCGGCGCCGATGACATTGGCAGGCAGACGGCATACCAGCCCATTCAGATCGATGCCAACGATTCACGCATCGTCGTCGATAATTGCATCATCGATCGCAGCAATTTTGCGCTCATTGCCTTTACCGGAAAAAACAACGACCTGTTCTTCACGAACAACAAATTTCGCAACTTGATCGGTCGCCCCAGCACCCAACAATGGGAGGGCCGCGGCATCTCGGTCTGGGCCGATCAGGATACGGCCATTGTCGAGAACAATACGTTTTTTAATCTTGAATTTACTGTTTTTCAAATGGAAGGTGGCGCCATCAGTTACCTCCGTTTCAACCACAACACGATGATTAACGTTGGAAGAAACTTCCTTACTGGAAGCTGGTGGCGTGAGGCTTATTTCACGAACAACCTGATGGTGAACGGGTTCTGGCATGGTGAAGGGCCCAGCGATTACAATGCCGCCGGCCGCGACCCCCGCCAGTATCAAAGCGGTATGATGGGCATCGGCGCATTGCCCTCGAAGTATGGACCGGAACAAGGACGGCGCATTCTTCTTGCCAACACGGCGGCGTGGCGTGATCCGGCCTTTACAACTTATTATGGAAACACTGTCCGGCCGCAGGCGTTTATCGGCGATGTAACCCGTCTGGAATATTTCAGTGGCCAGTACTCGAGCATCGTGGCGAAAGACACAACCTGGCTCAGTGCCCGGCCAAACTTCCCGACTTATCCTGACACTCTCCTGCCTAAAATGTGGCAGAACATCACCGATCTCCGCGCTAACGTTACACCGGCAACCCCATATTTCTTCGACATCCCGAAATACGATGATGGATCGGAGTGCTTCGTGTGTGTCAGTTGGCCGCTACCGGAGAACTTTGCTTACACGACCACTCAACTGCTGACCGCCGGCACCGATAAACTTCCGCTCGGTGACCTCAACTGGTTCCCGACACAGAAAGCGCAGTGGGAAGCAAATAAAGCTAAAAACATCGCAGATATCGAGGCGATGGCTGGTCCAAAGAAAGAGTTCAAGGTTGTTGTGAACGCCGAGGCAGAGGCCGGCACCCTGGCAGGTACTGCTGCCATCAGTACGTTTCAAGGATTCTCCTATTTTCAGATGGACGGCGGCGGATTCATGGAGTGGACTTTCGACCTGCCCGCGGGCGGGCAATATGACCTGAATATTTGGACCCACATGCG
Source organism: bacterium (assembly GCA_022072515.1). Taxonomy (GTDB): domain Bacteria; phylum Zhuqueibacterota; class Zhuqueibacteria; order Zhuqueibacterales; family Zhuqueibacteraceae; genus Zhuqueibacter. The sequence goes on along the minus strand of JAJVHT010000098.1, from coordinate 12,044 downwards.
CAACAACCCGCAGCGGGGACAGCATACCTTCATCAACGGCGTGGAAATCCATGACGCCTCCCATGGTTGGGGTGAATTAATCTACGATGTAAATCAGGGCATCACGACTGGCATGAAGATCGATGATTGGACATGGGTAAAGTGGACCCAAGCTGATTTGAATGAAGCTGGAGCCTTGACTTTCAAGCAAGGTCAAAATGTTATCAAGATCTCATCTTCGTGGGGATATCAGAACTTCGCCGGCATCGACCTCCTGACGCCAGGAACGACTACAGTCGTGAAATCTTTACGGGCGCCTGATGTGACGGCCTATGAAATCGTGGCACCACATGGAGAAGGCGCGAAATTTACCCCCAATGGTTTCAAGTCGGTTACACTGGGCACCAATGGAACCATCACCTGGAACAACGTAACTGCACCGGCTGCCGGAACGTATCGACTTAACGTATTTTACCAGAACCCCGGCAGTTCACAAACAGGACAAATCAAGGTGGATGGAGCAACTGTCCTGCCGAATCTTGCTTTGGCGAGCAAAGCCGATTCAACCGGCACGAATGTTTTATCTGACGTATTCAACATGACTGCTGGTTCTCATACCATCGCTTTGGTCGGAAGTCAGATCAACGTCGACTATGTTCAGTTGATACAGGAAATTGTCTCTTCGGTGTCCGGGCGCACAGAACAGCCGCTCGGCTACACCCTGGCGCAGAACTACCCGAATCCCTTCAACCCGAACACCAGCATCAATTTCTCCATCGGCAAAGCGGCGTTGGTCAAGTTGACGGTTTATAACGTGTTGGGCCAGAAGGTGGCCACGCTCATTGATAAACGGATGACGGCCGGCGCGCATATTATTGAGTTTGATGCCAGCAAATTGACTTCGGGCGTTTATTTCTATCGCCTGGAAGCCGGTGATTTTCTCGCGCAAAAGCGCATGCTGCTCATCAAATAGCCTCCATTTAATCGGAAGCATCTGAACCAAAACGGGGCGGCCGGCATTTCATCTTGAGATGTGCTGACCGCCCTTTTTTCTGTGTTCTTGCGCGGGAGTATTGCGGTTGCACGTTTGGATTTTGTTTATCCCCGCCGGCGAAAGAAATGATGAATAGAGAACTGTCAATGCTGGTGCGAATGAAACGCCGCGCCATCCCAATTCTTTGGTTGATCATCGGCATCGCGGGATGCCAGGCTGCGGATAAAACCGATCAAGCCTTACTTGCCGAACTGGAGAATTCGCTGCGACAGGAATTGCTGGAGGTATGGTATCCGCGCACCTTGGATACTTTGCAGGGCGGCTTTCTCAGCGATTTCACGTTCGATTGGCAACCGCGCGGGCGGCAGAACAAAATGCTCGTCACCCAAACGCGGCACGTCTGGACGGCTTCACAAGCGGCAATGTTTTTTCGGGATGATCGTTACCGCCGCATCGCGGCACACGGTTTTCGTTTTCTCAAAGACAAAATGTGGGATAAAACGTACGGCGGCTTTTACATGCTGCGCAATCACGAAGGCGGTCCGGTGGATTACGATTATCAGGAAGAAAAACGCGCTTATGGCAACGCCTTCGCCATTTACGCGCTGGCCGCTTATTATGCCATGTCCGGGGATACGGCGGCTCTTGGCCTCGCGCAAAGAACATTTCGGTGGCTCGAGCAGCACAGCTATGATCCCGAATTCAAAGGCTATTTCGATCAATTGGCGCGCGATGGAAGTTTGTTGCGCCAAGACCGCGCCAGCACCAAAGCCTGGGATTTTCCCAGCATCGGCTGGAAGGATCAGAACGCCTCCATTCATTTGCTGGAAGCTTTTACGGAGTTATATCGCGTCTGGCCGGATAGTCTTTTGCGCCACCGTCTGGCCGAGATGCTGACGCTGATACGCGATCGTTTCGTCACTGCAAAGGGTTATTTGACGCTCTATTTGAAAAGAGATTTGACGCCAGTGTCTTTTCGCGATTCATCCGAAGCGGTGCGCCGCGCCAACTATGCTCTCGATCATGTTTCCTTCGGTCACGATGTCGAAACCGCGTATCTGATGTTAGAAGCGTCACATGTGCTGGGAACAAAAAACGACACGAAAACACTGACCATTGCGAAAAAAATGGTCGATCATGCGCTCGCCAACGGTTGGGATGGGCAAAACGGCGGTTTTTATGATCGAGGATATTACTTCGCCTATGCCGATACCATTTCAATCATTAGCAATGTGAAAACCTGGTGGGTGCAAGCGGAAGGTCTGAATGCATTATTGCTGATGGCGAAATTATTTCCGCAAGAAAAAAAGTATCGTGCCGCTTTCGTGCAGGAGTGGGAATACATCAACAAATATCTCATCGATCACGAACACGGCGAGTGGTACGAAGAAGGCCTGGACAAAAGCCCGGAACAAGTGAAAGCGCCCAAAGCGCGGGATTGGAAAGTCAACTATCACAATGCGCGGGCGCTGATGAACTGCATCAAAATGTTGAAATCGGAGCACGAGCTGATTAAGCACGAGTGAAGGCCGATGGCGATGTCATGCATCTGTAAAAATTTGGTGTAATGAAAATTGCCTTAACGCGGAGTCCCGGAGCGCACGGAGATCAATTTATTATTTTAAACGTTTTTTTTCTTGACGCTCAGCGAACTCTGTGACTCCGTGTTTAAAGAGTTTTGTTTCCATTTGAGAAGGATTTCCGACCAATGAATTTGAAGATTCTCTTCATCGGTGGCACCGGCGTCATTAGCTCGGCTTGTGCTCAGCTTGCCGTTGAGCGCGGGATGGAGCTTTGCCTGCTCAATCGCGGTCAATCCAGTCGCCGCATGCCGCCGGGCGTTGAGAGCTTGCAAGGCGACATTCGCGACAAAGCGGCCATGAAGGCCATCCTGGGAAAACGGAAATTTGATGTGGTTGTCGACTGGATTGTTTTTCATCCTGATCATATCGAAGTTGATTTGGAATTGTTTCGCG
>JAJVHT010000098.1:0-8995 GCA_022072515.1 bacterium | reverse complement strand
TTGCAAGGCGACATTCGCGACAAAGCGGCCATGAAGGCCATCCTGGGAAAACGGAAATTTGATGTGGTTGTCGACTGGATTGTTTTTCATCCTGATCATATCGAAGTTGATTTGGAATTGTTTCGCGAGCGCACCGGCCAGTATGTTTTTATCAGCTCGGCGTCAGTTTATCAAACGCCGCCGGCAATGCTTCCGGTCACCGAATCGACGCCGTTGGACAATCCGTATTGGGCCTATTCGCGCGCCAAGATCGCCTGTGAAGAACGGCTGGTGCGGGCTTATCGCGAAGAAAAATTTCCCATAACGATTGTGCGGCCTTCTCATACCTATGATTGTACTTTGTTGCCGATGCGGGGGCAATACACCACCGTGGCGCGCATGCGTGCGGGGAAAAAAGTCATCGTACATGGCGACGGCACTTCATTATGGACGTTGACGCATCATCGCGATTTTGCCAGAGGCTTTCTCGGCTTGCTGGGCAATCCGCGCGCGCTCGGCGAAGCTTTTCATATTACCTCGGATGAAGTGCTGACGTGGAATCAGATCTTTGAAATCGTGGCGAAAGCCGCCAGCGCGCCCGCGCGGCTCGTGCATGTGCCTTCCGAGCTGATTGCCGCTTTCGATCCGGATTGGGGCGCGAGCCTGCTGGGCGATAAAGCGCACAGCATGATCTTTGACAATACGAAGATTAAACGCCTGGTGCCGGATTTTGCGGCGACGATTCCATTTTCGCGCGGCGCCGCAGAGATCATACAATGGTTTGACGCCAATCCAGCGCAGCAGATGATCGACGAAAAAACGAACCAAATAATCGAAGATATTCTTGCTGCTTACGAAACAGCATGGCCGAAACAAATTTGATACGACTGAATTTGGAGATTTGCTCATGTCCATTCCAAAGCTCAAAAAAATTCTAGTGATTTTAATGCCAGTTTTGTTCGCCGAAATGCTCGCCGCCCAGGAAGCCATCCGCGTGAATCAGATCGGTTTTTATCCGAAAGGCCCCAAGTTCGCCGTGGCCGTGGGCACCACGAGCAATGTATTTTATGTGACCTCGGTCAATCAAGCTGACACGTTGTTTTCAGGCGCGCTCGGAGCTGCACAGGTGTGGCCGCACTCCGGTGAGACGGTGAAGCTCATCAACTTCACGACATTACAAAAAACCGGTGAGTACACAATTGTAGTTCCGGGGCTTGGGCAGTCACGGCGGTTTTTTATTAAAGACTATGTTCATCAAGATCTCTCGGCGGCAGCCATCAAGGGATTTTATTTTCAACGCGCTTCCACGGCATTGATCGATCTTTATGCCGGCAAATGGAAGCGTTCCGCTGGACACTTGGATAACCAGGTTTGGGTGCACGCCTCGGCGGCAACCACGGCACGGCCGGAGAATACGATCATTTCATCATCGAAAGGTTGGTACGATGCGGGTGATTATAACAAGTACATCGTGAATTCCGGCATTAGCACCTATACGATGCTCGCGGCGTATGAGCATTATCCCAATTACTATAAAGAATTGAAACTCAACATTCCGGAAAGCGGCAACAACCTGCCGGATATTCTGGACGAAGCGTTGTGGAATATCAATTGGATGCTGACGATGCAGGATCCGAATGACGGCGGCGTTTATCATAAACTGACGACGGCGAACTTCAGCGGCATGGTAATGCCCAATCAGGATACGGCGCGCCGCTACGTTGTGCAGAAAAGCACGCCGGCAACACTTGATTTCGCGGCGGTGATGGCGCAAGCCAGCCGTATTTTTAAAGAGTTTTCCACGCAGATGCCGGGATTCGAGCAAACCTGTTTGACGGCCGCGCTGAATGCCTGGCGATGGGCGCGCAAGAATCCAAATCTGCGCTACAGTCAGAGCGCTTTGAATGCCGCGTTTAATCCCGACATCAATACCGGCGAATATGGGGATGGCAGTTTTAGCGACGAATTTCGTTGGGCCGCGGCAGAACTGTTTGTCACCACCAAATCCGATAGTTTTTTGTCCGTTTCTAATCCGCTCGCCGGATCGTTCGGTGTACCGGCATGGCCGAATGTCAATACGTTGGGACTTTATTCACTCACCTTTCATCGCGCCAAACTCGGCCCGGCAGTTGATACCACCGCCGTGGTGTCGGCTTTGTTGCGTTTGGCCAACAGCTTGAAAACCGTGCCGACCGCTTCCGCCTATCATGTGGTGATGGGCGTTTCGAACGGCGATTTCGTGTGGGGCAGCAATGCCATCGCGGCCAATCAGGGAATGGCGTTGCTGCAAGCGTATCGACTCACCGGCGATGCTTCCTACCTGGAGGCGGCCCTCCAAAATCTTGATTATCTCCTTGGTCGCAATGCCACGGGATATTGTTTCGTCACCGGCTTCGGCGGCAAACCGCCGCTGCACATTCACCATCGCCAGTCTGAAGCCGATGGCATCGCCGATCCTGTTCCCGGCTTGCTCGCCGGCGGGCCGAATCCGAATCGCGAAGATGGCTGCACGGGTTATCTCGGCACGGAGAGAGCAAGGTCTTATCTTGATAATGTGTGCAGTTATGCCTCGAATGAAATCGCGATCAACTGGAATGCGCCATTGGTCTATCTCGCCGGCGCCGTTGAAGCGTTGTATTCGCCAACGGGCAAGCCGACCGGCGTTAAAGAAGAAAGAAACGGAACGGTTCCTGAGGGCTTTGGCCTGCTGCAGAATTATCCGAATCCCTACGGGCGTCTGCCCTTTAAGCCGGCCACCAACATTCAGTTTTCAGTGGGCAACGAGCAATGGATTGGCCTGAAAGTGTTTGATGTGTTGGGAAATGAAGTGGCGACTTTAGTGGATGAGAAAAAATCGGCAGGTAATTATCGTGTGCGCTTTGATGCCACCGGATTAACGAGTGGAGTTTATTTTTATCAATTGAAAGCCGGCTCCTCTCCAGGCACAGGTCCGGCTTTCATTGCGACGAAAAAGATGGTCATCGTGCAATAATTAATGAGGAAAGAATGAAAAAAATATCCTGGGGTATACTAAGCACGGCGAAGATTGGCGTTGAAAAAGTCATTCCCGCGATGCAGAAGGGAAAATATTCGACGATCACGGCGATTGCCTCGCGCAGCGCGGAAAAAGCGCAAACTGTGGCGCGGCGTCTGGCAATTCCCCAGGCCTACAGTTCATACGAGGAATTGCTCGCAGATCGCGACGTCGAAGCGATTTACAATCCGCTGCCCAATCATCTTCATGTGGAGTGGACGATCAAAGCGTTGGAAGCCGGCAAGCACGTTTTGTGCGAAAAACCTATTGGCATGAATCTGCCGGACGCCTTGCGCTTGCAGGAGGCGGCACAGAAGTTTCCGAATTTAAAACTCATGGAAGCATTCATGTATCGCCATCATCCGCAATGGGCCGCCGTGCAAGAGCTGCTGAAAAATGGCGCCATCGGTGAATTGAAAAGCGTTCACGCCGTCTTTACTTATTACAACGTCGACCCCGCGAACATACGCAATCAGGCCGACATCGGCGGCGGCGGCTTGTTGGATATTGGCTGTTATTGCATTTCGACTGCGCGATTTGTATTCAACAGTGAGCCGATTCGCGTCTGCGGCACACTCGAGTATGATCCGCATATGAAAATCGACCGCCTGGCTTCAGGGGTTTTGGAATTTGCGAAAGGGACTGCGACGTTTACCTGTTCCACGCAGTTGGCGGATTACCAGCGCCTCAATCTCTTTGGCACGTTGGGAAGACTGGAAATCGTCAGGCCATTCACGCCGCAACCGGCGGAATCCTGCAAGCTCATCCAACAAACTGGCGCGGAAACCAACGAGATCACGATTGCAGCTTGCGATCAGTACTCCCGGCAGGGCGATTTATTCTCCCAGGCCATCTTGAATGACGCAAACGTACCCACGCCGTTCGCCGATGCGGTCGCCAATATGCGCGTCATTGATGGCATTGTGGCAAGCCACCAAAAACGCGCGTGGGTGGAAATATAGTTTTTATCCTCATTTTGTTAAGGAAATACAAGGGCTCAATATGAAATTGCCGAGAAATTGCTCTTCATTCCGGAATAAAAATTCTAACGCAGCGTTGCTGTGCTGCCTGCTGGCGATCTTGATCATTTGGGGCTGTGCCGGGTCGAAAACAATTTCCACCAGTGACAAGCCCGAAATGACAGCAACCATTGCCAAATCCGAAGCGATGGTATCCATTGACAAACCAGAAGTGATGGCATGGGGAAATTTGAACGGTATCCGTGTCGAAGGCCAGTTGATGGAATTCAAAACCAGCCTGCGTGTCGTGCGGTCAGATTGGGCGAAATTCGATGAAACTGGGAAAGAGCGGCGGGGACAGAGGCATCACTACATGCGCAGTGGGAAAATGCAAACTGTGTTTTCTATGATGGATTCCTTATTCTTCAAGCAAGCAGTTGAAGAAACCGAACCGCGCCTCGCCACCATTGCGGTGCAATGCTCCTCGCGAGTCGACACCAACCTCGCCGGCATTTTCTATTGTATTGAGCTTTCCCAAGCGGATTATCGCGACGGCAAAATTCAGCTCCTCGATGCAACGCCGCCAACCACAAGCGAGTTTTCTCTCGCCACAATGCAACCCAATGAACATCGCGAGTATTTGCGCACCACCGCAAGGGGTGCGCGTTTCATTTCACCGCGCCGCCAGCTTGAGGTAAAGTTCGCTGCACCGACAGCAGTCATCATCCGCGAAGATAGTTTGAAAACGAATTTTCAGGCATACGTTACCTTAGTTTCCGGAAACGTCAAGATCGGCCAGACCGTGGAAAATACATTCACGTTGAAAGCGAGCGGTGAGGTAGACAAGAAAGCGGTTGAGCTTGTGCTCGATCCCTCGCGTCCCGGCCAGGTGTTTGATGGATTCGGCGGCAACTTTCGCCTGCAAAATCCCAAGGTCGATCCGTCGGTCATTCAATACAATCTTGATCACCTGCGCGTAGCGTGGAGCCGCGTCGAGATGCCGTGGCAATTCTGGCAACCTGATGAAAATGTCGATCCGATCGCCGCGGCGCGGGCCGGCAACATTCATCCGCGCGTGCAGGCGGCGATGGAAATGGCGCAAAGGCTGGCGCAACGCGGCATTCCGGTGATTGTCAGCGATTGGTATGCGCCGGCCTGGGCGATCATCGGCGATCCGCGCGATGCATTTCGTCCGCAACCCGGCGGTTTGCGCGGCTATCCGCTCAATCCGGAAAAGCTGGAAAAAATTTACCATTCCATTGGCGCCTATTTGCTTTATCTCAAACAGCAATATGGCGTCGAAGCGTTCGCGTTTTCATTCAATGAATCCGATCTTGGTATCAACGTGCGGCAGACTGCGGAAGAACATGCGCAATTCATCAAGGGACTCGGCGCGCATCTCGCGTCCATCGGCCTGGCCACGAAATTGCTGTTGGGTGATACCTCCGACGCCTGGCCGATTGATTTCATCAAACCAGCCATGCAGGATTTGGAAGCGGTGAAGTACATCAATGCGGTTTCGTTTCATTCCTGGCGCGGCTGCACCGATGCTATCCTGGCGCAATGGCATCAGGCGGCGCGGGAGCTGAACGTGCCGCTGTTGGTCGGCGAAGGCAGCACCGATGCGGCGGCGTGGACATATCCGCAAATCTTTGACGAGTCTTCGTTCGCGCTGCACGAAATCAACCTTTACACGCGAATCTGTGCTCTCAGCCAACCAAAGTCGATTCTGCAATGGCAATTGACCTCCGACTACTCTCTGCTCGCCGGCGGCGGTGTTTTCGGCAACGATAAAGAGCCGCTGCGCCCCACGCAGCGGTTTTGGAATCTCAAACAACTGGCCTCGACGCCGCCTGGCGCTTTTGCTTTGCCGGTCACCTGCAACAGCGCGAACATCACTAGCGCGGCTTTTGGCGATATTGCCCGAGGCCATTATGCCGTGCACATTGTCAACACCGGCGCGACGCGTACGGCCAGGCTCACTGGCTTGCCGGCGAGCGTGAAAGAGCTGCGGGTCTATGTCACCGACAGCGCTCACGGCATGCAAGAGGGCCAACGCGTGCCGGTAGTGAATGGCCAGGCGCAATTTACGCTTGAAGCTTCGAGCTTCACGACGTTGATGAGCGTGCAGTAAAAATTAACGCGAACAAGTCTTGAATAAGATTTTAAAATTTTCGCCGTAGTGGAAATTGCTTTTAACACGGAGCCGCTGAGCGCACGGAGAGAACACGAGATCAATTGTTTTGCCCATCATCGTTTTGCTTTTACGGTTTGCTTTGTAACTGATTAAGCAAAGAGGTTTCAATGCAACTCAGCGAGTGGCTGGATGATCTATACCGACACATGAAATGGGCAGATGCCATTGTCTGGCGAGCCGCGCTTGCATTGCCGCCGGCGGAGACTGACGAGCGGCTCCGCAAGCTCTTTTACCATATTCATCTCACGCAGCATGCTTTCTTACTTATATGGTCGGAGCTGCCCATGGAATTTCCCATGATGGCGAATTTTCAAAACCTCGCGGCAATTTCCGAGTGGGGCAAAGAATATCACGAAAAGGCTGTGCTTTTTCTCAGCGCGCAGGAGAAAACGGCGCTGAACCGGACAATCGTGATGCCATGGGCAATACAGATTGAGCAGCAAATGGGCAAATCACCCCAGCCGACGACTTTGGCGGAAACGATGATGCAGGTTGTCATGCACAGCATTTATCATCGCGGGCAAGTTAACACTCGGCTGCGCGAGTTGGGAGGAGAGCCGCCTCTCTGCGATTTTATCGCGTGGCTTTGGTTAGGAAAGCCGCCGGCAGAGTGGCTGGGTTTGTCACAACCGTAGATGCAAGGATGGAGCAACGACGATGAAAAATATAACCACACTCGCACTCGGCACTATCATTTGTTTGACCTCTCGCGTTTTCTCACAAGAGATGGCCAAGGCGGAGCTTGAAAAAGGGGCGAACCTCATGGCTACCAAAATTTATTCGGATGAAGAGAACGCGAAGATCCTCAAATTGTATGGAGATCTGCGCGTTGCGGACGTTTCGGATGGCATGGACATGGTGGGATTGCCGGGCACGGGTTTGGTGGATCCGGCCATTCATGCGGATTGGGTTGATAAGGAGAATTTATCGCACCAGATGCGCGGCATAGCGGTGACGGCGCGCTATGTCCCGACGCAACGGCCGGATCGGCCGCAGCCGGGTGAGCAATTCCAAAAGTGGGAGGGGAATTTTTACAACGCCTATTCGACCGAGGCATTTACCAAAGTTATCAAACCCGGAACTGTTGTCGTCATCGATGATGTCGAGGAAAAAGACATCGGCTCGATCGGCTCATACAATATTTTGGCCTGGCACAAACTTGGCGCCGCCGGCGTGGTCACGGATGCCTCTGCGCGCGACACGGATGAAATCGCGTTGGAAAAAGTTCCGCTCTATTTGCGCCAAAAAGGACGCGGCATACGCCCCGGCAGAAATGAGTTGGAATCGGTGAATCGGCCGGTGGTCATCGGCGGCGTTCTGGTTTGCCCGGGCGACGTCGTCGTGGCGGATGGCGATGGCGTGATCGTGGTGCCGCGTTATGTCGCCGAACAAGTCGCCCAATATGCGCACGAAATCTTGTCAAAAGACAAGTCGGCGCGAAAAGATTTGTACGAGAGCTTGGGCAGGCCTTTGGATAAAACGGTCAAACCGTGACAGGAGATTGACGATGCTCTATATGGTTATCGAACATTTTAAGGAAGGGAAAGCGCCGGAAATTTATCGTCGCGCCCGCGAAAACGGCCGGATGCTGCCTGACGGCCTGGAGTATATTTCCAGTTGGGTCGATCTTGACTTTAAGATCTGCTATCAGTTGATGCAAACCGATGATCTCTCGCTTTTCACGGTGTGGACGAAGGCGTGGCGCGATCTTGTTGAATTCGAGATCGTGCCAGTGCGAACCTCGGCAGAGGCGGCGTATACCATCGCGCCGCAGTTGTGACGCTCAAACTGGTTTGTGCTGGCCATGATAAAAAATTGTTACCGTCCGAAAGCAAGCTTCATCTTATTCATCGGCACTTTTCTTATCGTCGGCCAAACCGCGGCCCAATTCCGCGATGATTTCAATCAGGCGGCCATGGCTTTGGATCGCGAGGCCATCACGGGCTGGACGTTTTACACGGGGGATGGAGCGGCAACCATGAATTTCCAACAGCGTGAGGGATATGCTTCCATTCTAGTGGACGCGACGAAGGACCGGCGGAATATTTGGTGGGCGTTGATCAGACGATGCGTTTCGGCAGATTTTGACATGCAGCAATTGAGTACGCGCAAGTATGAGTTTTGCATTGAAGCCCGAATTCGCGTCAGCCAGGCGCCGCGGCGGGTGAATTTGCATTTGAACACACAACGCACGACGGATTTCCATTCGCATCTCATGGAATTTGATATTCCCGATACGCTAAACTGGCATACGATCAGCATGACCACGCATGATTTCGCCGCCAAACCCGGCGACCGGGTTTACGGCCAGCTTGCGCTGATGGATTGGGGACTTGGAAAATATCGTGTCGACCTGGACTATTTCAAGGTTGACATGGTGAATGCCGATTCCCTCGGCCCGGACAAAGGTGTGCAGGTGCCATATCATCCGCCGGTCCCAGCGCTTGATACATTCGCGCATCACATTGCGGTGGAGCAGGATGCCACGATCGATCTTGAATATCCTGACATGAATTTCAACAAGTGGTATATCGAGGAGGATAACAACAGAACAAATGTGTTGACCGTCAGCAGCACGCAGTTCGTGATCATGCGCTGGGACCTCAGCGCGTTTGCGGAAAAACAGATAAACGGCGCCGGACTGTTGGAACTGACGACCTTTATGCTGCAACGCTCGCCGGATTACCCGAAAGATTTCGGCATGGTGCGAGTGGTTGAGATCTTGGGCGGCGAGCGCCAATGGAATGAGAAGGAAGTCACTTTTAATAAGCTGTGTCAAAAGCAACCCGTCAACCAGGTGTTGAATGCCCAGATGATTATTGATAT
>JAJVHT010000073.1:18693-36378 GCA_022072515.1 bacterium | reverse complement strand
GCATTGCGTTCAAACAGGATTCGCTGGGAAATCCGTGGATTTACACAGCGTGCCAGGGCACCGGCGCGAGCTTGTGGTGGCCGAACAAAGATCAGCAGCCGGATGAAGTCGACAGCATGAGGATCAGCATTGCGGCACCGTCGGATTTAGTGGTGGTTTCCAACGGCCGCTTTCAAAATAAAACTGAGCTCGGCGACGGCTACACGCGCTGGAATTGGCTTGTGCATTATCCGATCAACAATTACTGCGTGTCACTGAATATTGCGAAGTACACGCATTTTAGCGATCAACTTGGCGATCTGACGCTGGATTTCTATGCGCTGCCTTATCATCTCGACGCGGCGAGGCGCCAGTTCAGCCAGGCCAAACCAATGATCGCATGCTTTCAAAAACATTTCGGCGAGTATGCATTTAAGAAAGATGGCTACAAGCTGATCGAAGTGCCTTATTCCGGCATGGAGCATCAGAGCGCAGTGAGCTACGGCAATCTGTTTAAGAACGGCTATCTCGGCCGCGATTGGACGGGCGTCGGCATCAGCACAAAATTTGATTTCATTATTGTTCATGAGAGCGGCCACGAGTGGTTTGGCAACAGCGTGACGGCGAACGACGTCTCCGATGCGTGGATTCAGGAAGGCTGGTGCACCTACACCGAAGGCGTGTATGTCGAGTGCATGTTCGGTTACGACGACGCGATCAAATATTTCAACGGCTACAAGAGCAAGGTGCAAAACAAAGAGCCGATTATCGGCCCGACCGCGGTGAACCACTGGCCGACACAGGATCAGTATTTCAAAGGCGCGCTGTTCTTGCACACCCTGCGGCACGTGGTGAATGATGACAACAAATGGTGGGCGATGCTGCGCGATTACGCCGAGCATTTTAAATATCAAAATATCTACACCACCGACATCATCAATTTCTTCAATGCCTATTTAAAGCGTGATTTGAGTCCGCTGTTCGAGCAGTATTTGTATCATGCCGAGCTGCCGGTGTTACAAATCAAGTTTGAGGAGAAACAAGTTTCGTTTCGTTGGCAGGCGATGGTCGAGGATTTCAACATGCCGGTGAAAGTGCGGGTCAACGGCAAAGCGCATTTTATCTATCCGACTGCGCAGTGGAAATCGGAATCACGGCGCGGTGTGGCGCAAGCAGACTGGCAAATCGCGACAGAGTTGTTCTACATCGGCATTGATTCATCTCGTACAAATGAGTAATACGAAACGCTAATTCACGCAAATAAGCGCTAATTTTATTTGTGTTGATTAGCGCCAATGCACGGTTGACAGACTGGGTTTTGGCAGGATGCTATTACTTTTAACAAATTACGCTTTATCTGTAGTTGCAATTTGCCTCGCACTTGCTTAAATTATGCTTGATCTTTCAGGAAAGGTCTAGCATGGAAAAAACTGACGCCTCACCAAACGGCCAGCACGACGAGCAACCAGCTCACGAACCGGTCTGGACGTTTCGCGGTTATGCAATGAAGCCGGGGGAATTTAACACGGCGATGGTGCATTATTACCGCGCCGAAATTCAGCGGTCGAATGTTTGGCGGCAGCGCCTCGACACGACGACGAACTGGGCGGTATTCGCCTCCAGCGCCGCGATCTCGTTTTCGCTCAGCGCTCCCGAACATCATTACGGGGTGATCATTTTAAATACGCTGTTGGTCACCCTTTTCCTTTGGATCGAAGCCCGGCGTTATCGCTACTATGAATTGTCGGCCTATCGCACCCGCTTGATGGAGACCGACTTCTTCGCCGCGATGATCTCCCCACCTTTTGCCCCGCATCCAGACTGGGCCGAAAGCGTGGCCGCCACCCTGCGCAAACCGGAATTTCCCATCAGCATGTGGGAAGCGCTTGGCCGCCGTTTTCGCCGCAATTACGTCTGGCTTTTTCTCGTCCTCGGTTTCGCGTGGTTGCTCAAATGTTTCATTCATCCGGCGCCGGCCATGTCGTGGCCCGAATTCATGATGCGTTTGAGCATCGGTATGATTCCTGGCTGGGCGATCCTGGCGGCAGGTTTTATCTACAACGGCCTGCTCTTCCTGATCGGATTCGGCACGGCCGGACTGAAGCAAGCTTCCGGTGAAGTACTGCCGGAAACGAATGAATATCCGGTGCTGTCGGCCTTGTGGCATAAGATGGAAGTCAAGGATGAATCCGAGGCGCCGCAAACCGCCAGACCGCGCGGCCGCAAGCGCCGGCAATTGCTTTGCCTGATCATCTCCAACCAGCCGCAGAAAATCGCGGAACGCATCATGCGCGAATTGAAGCGCGGTGTCACGGCGTTGCATGGCGCCGGCATGCATTCGCATCATGAACGTGAAGTCTTGCTCGTGGCCATGACGATTAGCGAAGCCGACAGCCTTAAGTCAACCGTGAAAGCCGAAGATCCCGAGGCGTTTGTCATCGTGATGCCCGCACAAGAAATCATGGGGCGAGGATTTCAACCACTGAAAAACAAATAGAGCATTTATGAACATCACCTCGTATTTTTGGCTCATCCCGTTAGGTTTTATCATCGGCACGTTTGGGACACTCATCGGCGCCGGCGGCGGTTTCGTGCTGGTGCCGATTCTGCTCCTGCTCTATCCCCAAGAAGATCCCGAAATCATCACGAGCATTTCACTGGCCGTCGTCTTTTTTAATGCGCTCTCCGGTTCGGTCGCGTACATGCGGATGCGGCGCATCGACTTTAAATCCGGACTGTTGTTTTCGATCACCACGATTCCCGGAGCGATTCTGGGCGCGATCTCCACGACGGCCATTCCTCGCCGCGCCTTCGACCTCATTCTCGGCACCCTGCTGATCGCGATAGCGATGTTGTTGATCATACGCCCTAATGCCACGCCGAGGCGAAAAACGTCGACAGCAGCATCACACTTTTCACGACATCTAATTGAGACGGATGGCACCGAACACCGTTTTTCTTACAATCCCCTGCTTGCCGTGGGCGTGAGTTTTCTGGTGGGTTATTTCTCCAGCTTGTTGGGAATCGGCGGCGGTATTATCCACGTGCCGTTTCTCTCGCAGGTTTTGAATTTTCCGGTTCATGTTGCCACCGCCACCTCACATTTCACCCTCGCCATCATGGCGCTGGCCGGGACCCTGGTGCATGTCGTGATGGGCACATTTCATCACGGCGTGCGGCGCATGATTTTTCTCGCGGTGGGGGTGTTGGCAGGAGCGCAATTAGGGGCATGGCTTTCCAACCGCGTTCACGGAAAATGGATCATACGGGGTCTGGCTATCGCGTTGGGATTTGTCGGGGTTCATGTCATCATGCTGGTTTGGTAAAACACCGGCGCGCCATCATCTCCCTCATGGAACGCCAAGCAATTGGCCAAAGTGGCGCTCAAGGTATTTTTTATTTTAGAATGATAAGGAACAGGAGTCAAGGATGAAAAGATTCAGTCAATTCATGATCACCTTCGCAAGTGTCACCGGAATGTTGGCGGCGGTTTCGGCGCAAGATCTCGAAGATTACGTTTCCAAATATACTTCGGAGAACGGCGCGAAATTCATGCAGCCGTTGGCCGACGCCTTTGGTGCCAATCTCAACAGCGGTTTTTATCAAAGCGCGCGTCTCGGGCCTGACGGCCTCCACGTTTATATCGGCGTGGAAACGATGGTGGCGATTATTGCAAATTCACAAAAGACATTTTTGGCCAAAACGGAAGCGCCTTTTACGCCGCAACAAACCGTTGCCGCGCCGACAATTTTCGGCAGCAGTGCGGGCGCAGCAGTTACCGGCAACGGCGGCACGGTTTTCAACTTTCCGGGCGGGCTTGATCTCGATAAACTGCCGTTGGCGGTGCCGCAATTGCGCGTTGGCTCGTTGCGGGGAACCGAGGCTTCCCTGCGTTTCATCGAAGCCAAGATCGATGACAACATCGGCCGCGTCAAGCTTTTCGGATTCGGCGCACGCCACAGTTTGAGCCAATACTTGAAAAATTCTCCCGTCGATATTACCGTGGGATTTTTTATTCAGAAGTTTAAAGTCGGCGACTTGGTTGATGCCCGCAGCCAATATTATGGTTTGCAAAGCAGTTACACGCGCGGCGTGCTGACGCTTTACAGCGGCTTCGGCTTGGAATCGGCGAGCTTGGATATGGCCTATCAATATGAGTCGATCACGGGCACACAACAGATTGCGTTTGATTTGCAGGCGACGAATGCGGTTCGCCTGACCACAGGCCTGGCCTTGCAACTCGCCATTGTTCATCTTCACGTCGATTATAATTTCGCCGCCCAAAATGTCGTGACCGGCGGTTTGGGATTTGGATTCTGATCATTTACGTTTGCCCATATCATGAAAAAAATAAAAATTCTTTTACTGTTTTGCGCCCTATTTTTGTTCGTTGGTTGTGAAAAACGACTGTTTCATTTTGTCGCGACGCTGACCGAGTCGCCGGCTTTCGTGGTGGATCAAACCGGCGCGTTTCAACTCACGGTGCCGGTCATTAGTTCGGCTATTCAAGGCGCCTTTGACATTCCTGCCGGCGGCCAGATTACGCGCGTTGATATTGAGAGTTTGGCCTTGCGCGCGACGCCGCGCGCCGGCAATCAGGCCACCGCTTTGCAGGTCACGGCGGTGCTGGTTGAAAACAACGGAGCGCAACAAAAACTATTTGGCCAGGAAACCTTTACCCTGAGCAGCGCGGAGGCGCCACTAACCGGCCTGCAAACCCTCGATGCCACCGGCGTCGAAAGATTGCGCCGCAAGCTGGAGGGGTATGTCCAAAACACCGACAACCAGCCTTTCGTGATTCAGCTCACCGGCACGACCGTTCCTTCCGGCCAGCGCTTGATTATCGATTTGCAGTTGGTCATGAAAGCGACGGCCAAATACGATCAATGTCTCGAGGTGCCGGGGCTTTTTTCCGGCGGGGAGAAATGCGGGGAATAATTTTTTCGCCGAGGCCATGCTCTGGCTAAAACTTTTGTCTGGACGTGGATACCCGCCACGCAATCTTGACATCTTGCTTTAAGTGACTTATATTCTATTTTTCTATAAACCTTCCTTCGACACGGAAACGGAGAACAAAATGAGTCGCTTCCATCAATTTTTCTGGGCAAAGGCTGGCGACAAAACCATGCTGGCAAAGGTGCTTGTTTTTGTACTGCTGGTTTTTCTCTTCCTGGCCGCAAATCACTTCAAGCCAACGCCTCGTCGCGTGGCGGTCCCGGGCATGGCCGCTCATCCGGCAAAACCTCGGATAATTGAGAACTACGATAAACTGCCCATGGCCTTTGAAGCCAATCAGGGCCAGGCCGATGAGCAGGTCAAATTTCTGGCGCGCGGCAGCGGTTATTCCCTGTTTCTAACCGCCAACGAAGCGGTGCTCAATTTACGGAAACCGGCAGGCAGGGATCAGTCGCCAGCGGGCGTTTATCTGGATGGGAACAACAATGCGCATTCAGCAACCAAGATCCATCAGCCGAAATCGACGGCCTTGCATCTGCAGCTTATTGGCGCTAACTCTGAGTTACGCGTGGTTGGCCTGGATGAACTGTCCAGCAAAACCAATTACTTCATTGGCAGCGATTCAAGCCAATGGCACACCAATGTCCCCAACTATGCGAAGATCAAATATCAAGAAATCTATCCCGGCGTGGACGTGGTTTACTACGGCAACCAGCAACAGCTCGAGTATGATTTTGTGATTGCACCGGGAACAAATCCCGAGGTCATTGCTTTCGGCTTCGAAGGCGCCAATGATCTCGATTTTGACGATGCCGGCAACCTTGTCATTCACGTTGACGACGGCGAGGTTTCCCTGCATGCCCCGATGATTTACCAGGAAATCAACGGCAGCAAAAAAGTTATCTCTGGAAATTACCTGCGCAAGAGCAAGAATCAAATTGGCTTTCAAGTGGCTTCTTATGATGAAAACCACTCGCTGGTTATTGATCCGATCTTGAGTTATTCCACCTATCTCGGCGGCAGCGGCACGGAACATGCGGAGGGAATCGCGGTTGATCCCGCTGGCAGCGTTTATGTGACGGGATGGACTGATTCCCCCAATTTCCCTACGGCCAATCCTTTCCAAGCCTCTCGCAACGGCAGCCAAGATGCGTTCGTGACGAAGCTGAATCCAAGTGGCTCCGCGCTGGTCTACTCCACCTATCTCGGCGGCAACGATTGGGACTTTGGCTTTGGCATCGCTGTGGACGCTTTGGGCAACGCTTATATAACGGGACGGACTGACTCACCCGATTTTCCCACGTCTAGCCCTTTCCAAGCCATGCTCAAGGGTAGCTCAGATGCGTTTGTGACGAAGCTGAATGCCAGTGGTTCTGCGCTCATTTATTCCACTTACCTCGGCGGCAGCGAATATGACCGCGGCCTGAGCATTGCAGTGGATGCAACGGGCAACGCTTATGTGACCGGATACACTGAGGCATTTCAAACCTCCGACTTCCCAACAGCCAACCCTATCCAGGCCGCACTCATGGGCACTAAGGACGCCTTTGTCACAAAGCTGAATCCAAGCGGCTCTCCCCTCTATTCCACTTACCTCGGCGGCAGCAGTAGTGAGGAAGGCCGCGGCATTGCCGTGGATTCTCAAGGCTATGCTTGCGTGACCGGGTTGACAGTCTCAGATAATTTCCCCACCGCGAGTCCTTTGCAAACCAATCGCGGCGGTTCTAATGAAGCCTTTGTGACCAAGTTCAATCCTGCCGGTTCTGCGCTTATTTATTCTACCTACCTGGGTGGCAGTAACGATGAAGAGGCTTATGGTATCGCCGTTGATAACGCCGGCAACGCTTACGTGACCGGGTCTACTACTTCAAATAACTTTCCCACGGCGAATCCGCTGCAACCCAATCTCAAGGGTTCATTTGGTGATGCTTTCGTGACGAAGATCAATCCCGCCGGTTCGGCATTTGTCTATTCTACCTATTTCAGCGGCGGTTTCAACACGTCGGGGCGTGGCATCGCTGTGGATTCGCAGGGAAATGCTTATATCACCGGACGGGATAGCGGCACCAATTTTCCATTGGTTGACCCCATTCAAGGCAGCGGAAATATTGGCGCCATCGTATCGAAGTTTAATCCGGCCGGTTCCGCCCTGATTTATTCCACCTACCTCGGCAGCAATTCCAACGATGAGGGGCGTGCCATCGCGGTGGATCAGCATGGTAATGCCTACGTCACCGGCAATACCCTCGCGGCTAATTTCCCCACAAAGAGTCCGATACAACCCAACAACGCCGGCGGTCAGGATGCTTTCGTCACGAAAATTTCCGGCGACGCCGCGCCGCTGCCGACGGTGTGTGTCTGGCAAGAGTTTACAATTTATCGCGGTTCCGCGGATTTCAGCGCGACCCAAGAAAACAACATCGTCACTTTTGACGGGCACAAAGCGGAAGTCATTTCAGCGAACAAGGATTCTCTGATCGTTCGCGTGCCGCCGGATTTGGTGGGCGATCGCAATAATGTCCTCATATTGCCGGATACCACCCTGCGCGAAGTGCCGGTGGTCGCGAGAGTCGTGCGCGCGCCGGGCGACACCGTGACGGCGAGTGAGAGCCGCGTTCGCTTTTGTCCGCCGTACTTGCTTTTGTATGATGAAGTCACCCGGCCGGCGCCGCCGCTCGTGCAACGTGTCATGCCGGCAAGAGGGCCGCGTAATCGCCAGGCATTTCTTTTTCTCGGCAATCAAAATGACGGCATGGCCGCCGTGCGCGTGCTGAACACCTCAACGGGCTTTCCCCAACCTTCCACGCTGCTGGTAAAAGTGATTGCGCCCAGCGGCGAGCTATTTGATAAAAGCTTAGATCCGACAATTGGTAATCTTTTGAACATCGGTATGAATAATGCCGGTGTTCAATTCCCCGTGTCGCAAACCGGAATCTATCTTATAATCGTTGAAGCGGACGCGACCTCATCGTTCGGGCCGTTTCCGGCGCTGTTCCAAATTCATCTCGCCGGCAATGCCGGATTGCCGCGGAAGCTGATCAATGGCAATCCCGAACCACCGCGCGCGATTCGCCTTACCACCCTCTTCAATCACGCCGCGCCGCAGCCGGAAATCCTTGCAAATGCCGCCCCTGCACTGGGCAGCTTCGCGGAGACCGCGTTGTTTAAATTTGCCAATCCGGTTTCAACTTCGCAATTCCCGATTGCCGTGCTCATTCCCCCGGTGGTTGATGCAAATGGATTTTCTTTTGGCATCCCGCCGGTGCGCGCTGCTGCGCCTCCGGTGTTGGGCCAGTTGCCGAATCGCTTGATCGATATCACCGTTCCTTCGGCAACGACGCCGGGCGTTGCAAATCCGGTTCCAGGCACGGTGGTGGATTTCACCCAAGTTCCCATTCCCGCTTCCGTGCTGGCGCCGGGACCGCCGCCGGGCGTCGCCGCCATTCTTGGTGCGGCTGATGGCAATGGCGTCACGGTGCCAATCACGCTGACGACCGGCGGTGTGATCACCAGTCTGATTGTTGACCTCGGCTCGGGCAACGAGATCGTCGATGGCAGCGGCGCAGATTTTCGCGTGGTGGGAATGAGTGGCGCGTATGCGGTGGCCGTGAGCAATACGCCGTTCTCGAATACGTTTGTCGCGCTCGGCTCCGGCACCGGCCAGCAAGATTTTGATTTGTCCGCCACGGGTTTGACTTCCATTCGCTATATTCGCCTCTCCGTGCCAACGGGAACCGCGACGATTGACGCCGTTCAATCGCTGCACTTTTTTGTCGACACGATTCATCCCACCATTGGGCCGCTTGCCGATGTGGGATTCGCCACTATCACGATGCGGCGGCAGAAATCGCCGGCCACGCCCGTGGATTGCCTCCTGGAGCTGATTGCGCCGGATGGATCTTTCCAAGGTAAAAATGAAAGCGGCTTTGGTGACGAGACTTCGCAAGACCGCAGCGACGCCGCGCTGATCAAAATGCAGCTCACGCAGCAAGGCTTTTATCGTTATTTGGGCCGCGGTTACGACACGCAGCCGGATGCGCAAGCGTTTGGCAATTTCTTTACCCGCTTGGAGACGGCGGGAAATTACGACCAGGCCAAAATTCAAATCAGCTCACAAAGCGAGAGCCAGACCGTGGCACAGAAACGCGGGCTTATCGACAGCCCCAGACAAAGAGATTCTTTTCTTTTTGAGGCCACGCCTGGAACAACTTTAAGCCTCGTCGTGAATGGTGCGACCAATCCTTCTCCGGCGCTGGCCGATCCGTTGATCGAGTTGTACGATCCGGAAGATTTTCTGATTGCCGCGAACGATAACTTTCCCGGCCGGGGAAAAAATGCGGCATTGACCGTGACGTTGCCAACCACGGGACGGGCCGGTGGAGCATTTCCCAATCCGAGCACGTACCGGATTGTCGTCATGGGAATCGACGGGGAATCGGGGGCGCCAGTGCCCGTGTCGAACGGCGTGGCGCATCTCCGCTCAGCCAATGGCGGCAATTATGAGCTTAAAGTATTCACCGGCGCTCTGGCCGGAAGTGCAGCGCCGGCGATTGCCGGGATCTCGCCGAATATTGCAGCGCAAGGAGCAGCCAATTTAGCGATCGTCATCAATGGAAACAATTTTACAAATGGCGCCAGCGTAACTTTTAGTGAGTCCGGTATTACAACGAAAACGGTCAACTTCGTCAGCTCAAGCCAGTTGCAGGCCACGGTCGATATTGATGTCGCCGCGGCAATTGGACGTCGCGACGTGATCGTGACGAATCCCGACGCGCAAAACGGAACCGGAATCGGTGTGTTTGAAATCAGAAAAAGTTTGGGGACGTCGAGTTTGCGTTGGGAGGCGCCGGCCGCCGGACAAACGTTGGCGCCGCCGATGAACCTGAAATTGCAATTTGGCGGACAGCAAAGCGCCAAGGCGAGTGCAGGACTTGCGCAAAAGTTTATTCTGCCAGTCGGAAAGCGCAAGTCCTCGGGCGCGGCAACCCAAGTCCGCCTCAATGCTGCAAGTTCGTTGACGCCAAACAGCATAACTGAGATCGAGCCCAACAATAAACCGGAGCAAGCCCAGGTGCTCACGGGCCCCTCGCCACTGGTGGTGAATGGGAACGCCGAGGTTACGGATAACGGCGATATCATTCTTGCATTTGAGGACGCAGAGGATGATTTGGAAGATTTATTCCAGGTCACCACCACAGCGCCGGGGCTGACGATAACCCTTGATGGCTTTGCCTCCGACTGCGATCTTTATCTGTTCAACGCCGATTTTTCGGAAATCATTGACGCCTCCAATGTTGTTGATGAAAACCCGCCGGAAGAAATTGACTTGCCGGAGCTGGAAAGCGGCACGTATTTTATCGCCGTGACCATTTATGATCCGGACCCCATTGGCGCGGATGCCACTGCCTATGTCCTTACCTTGAAAGGGCAATTTGCGGGACAAGCGATTTTGCAATCGTATAATATTTTTCGTTCCACTTCGGCCAATGCCAAAACCACCGGAACCCGTATCGGCACTGTAAATGGCAGCACCACAAATTTTACCGATCCGATGCCGCATACCGGAAACTTCTTCTATCAAGTCACCGCCGTATATGACCAGGGCGAAAGCGCCCCTTCAAACGAGGCCACTATTTTAGTGACGCATGTCGAAGATAAAAATTCTGCCGTGCTGCCAGCCGGGTTTGCTTTGCGCCAAAACTATCCGAACCCATTTTCCGTGCGCGGAATCTTTGATAACCCCGAGACCCGGATCCAGTTCGCGTTGCCCGAACCCAGTCATGTCCAAATAGAAATCTTCAATCTGCAGGGACAAAAGATCAGAACCGTGGTCGATGCACCGGCGTCGGCAGGATTGCACACGGTGAACTGGGACGGGCGAATGGATAGCGGCGAACCGGCGGTTTCGGGAATTTATATTTATCGTTTAAAAACTTCGGCGCAGGAAAAAAGCCGGAAACTGCTGTTGCTGCGTTAATCAAAAGCATCACCGGATATTCTCAACGCTTTATGGAGTCACTTCATGTCCGAAACTCTCACGCTCGGTCCGATTTGGTATGTGGTTTTTCTGCTTTCACTCACCTGCCATGAAGCGGCGCACGCGCTGGCGGCAAAGTTGGGCGGCGACCTGACGGCGTTTCATGCCGGACAGGTGACGCTCGATCCGATTCCGCACATGCGGCGCGAGCCATTCGGCACCATCCTGGTCCCGATTTTGTCATATATTTTGGGAGGCTGGATGATCGGCTGGGCCAGCGCGCCGTATGATCCCGCCTGGCAACGACGTTTTCCACGGCGCGCGGCTTTGATGGCGCTGGCCGGCCCGCTGGCCAATTTCATCCTCGTGCTCATTGCCATGCTCGCCATGTGGATCGGTACCGAGATTGGTTCGTTCAATCCTCCGAATCTTTACGCGCTGGATTACCATCAAATCGTCACGGCACCGCAGAAAGGCCTGCCCTACGCACTGGCGACGTTTTTCAGCATTTTGTTTTCGCTCAATATTTTGTTGGCCACGTTTAATTTAATGCCCGTTCCTCCCCTGGATGGCAATACAGTGATTGGTTTGTTGCTGCCGGAAAAAATCGCCGTGCAATTCGCCGAATTAAGCCACAACCCCATGTTCGCCATGGTCGGATTGATCGCGGCGTGGAGATTTTTTCCCGTCGTCTTCAGACCGGTTATGCGCACGGCTTTGATGCTGCTGAACAGTTTATTGAGTTAGCTCACCTCGACAAAAAGAGAGAGCACAATGCGCCACTGGTCTTACGCGAAGGCGTCAACCAACACGACAAAAGCTCCATGGCACAATTGGCCACGCCGCGATTTTCTTAAAACCTTTTCATTGGCATTGACGGCCATTCCAATGCGTTCCGTTTGGCGGCCGCAACAAAGAGGCACGACGCACTTTTTTTCCCGCCAAAAAACCGAGCGTCCAAAGAAAATTATCGTGATCGGCGCGGGCTTGGCCGGTCTAACGGCAGCGTACGAGTTAACAAAAGCCGGACACGAGGTCACGATTCTCGAAGCCCGCAATCGCGCCGGCGGCCGCGTCTTCACGGTGCGCGATTTTGCCGACGGCCTTTATGCCGAATGCGGCGCGGAGTGGGTGGAGAGCTGCCACGATTATCTTCTGCATTATATCGAGGAGTTTGGCTTGTCGCTTTATCGCGGCAGCTTCATTGACACGGAGGATGAAGGTTTACAATTTTCTCCACGAACTCGCCAGGTGCACGAAAAGCTCGAAGAAACGGCGAAGCAAATCGATCCGTTCAACCAGCAGAACCCCTCGCGGCCCGATTTGGACAAAATTTCATTTTATGAATATCTAAAACAAATCGCAGCGCCGCCGGAGATGATCGAGCAAATGCAAAGAGCGGTTTCCGGCCTGATGGCCATCAACATCGAAAGCATTTCGGCGCTGCACATGATGAACGAGAACGCGCTGCCGGAAACGCGCGCCAGTTTTCGCATTGCCGGCGGCAATGATCAATTGCCGAAAGCGTTGGCGGCGCAATTACGCGATCGCATTTACTATTCGCGCCCGGTCGTGAAAATTGCGTATGATGCGGCCGGCGTGCGGCTCACTTTTTTAGAAAACGGCTTGCAGCAAACCCTCGCCGGCGAGCATCTGGTGATCGCGGCGCCTTTTACCTGTGTCCGTAAAATCGAGCTCTCCCCCGCTCTCTCCGCCGAGAAAATGCAGGCGATTGCCACGTTGGGTTACGGCCAAATTATGAAAGCGCCGCTGCAATTTCGCGAGCGCTTCTGGCTTCAGCAAACCGGCGAGTCGAGGAAAAGTTTGCAAGGCATGATTGGTTCCGTGTATGAAGCATCCGGCGGCCAGGCGGGACAACGCGGCCTGCTCGTCGCTTACATTCCGGATAAAAGCGGCATGGAAATGGGAAGCCTACCGGCCGAACAGCGTCTCGACAAAGTTTTGGCGAAAGTCAGCGAAATTCATCCCGAGGCGCCGCGCTACTTCGAAGGCGGCTACGTGAAGTGGTGGCAAGAGGATCCGTGGGCCGGTGGCACGTATGCCTATTTTCGTCCGGGCGAAGTCACGACGATTCGCACGATCATCGCCAAACCCGAAGGCCGCATTCATTTTGCCGGCGAGCACACCGCGGGCTGGCAGGGTTACATGAACGGTGCCGTTGAATCGGGACATCGCGTCGCGCGCGAGATTCACGAGGCAACATAATTGGATAATTGGATTTCTGGATCGATGAATTGCCGGAGTAGCGGAGTGTTGGAATTGCATCCATCTTGAAATCCGATAATCCAACAATTCATAATCCAACGATCCAATTTGTCTTACTGTGGAGATTCAATGGCCGTAAGCAGCCGCCCAATCAAGAAAGCCACATTTTTTCAACTCGCCTTTATGATTTACGGCGCAGTGTGCGCCGGCGCGTTTGGCTTGGAAGACATGATCTCCGGCGCCGGTCCCGGCATCGCAATCATCACGCTCATCATCGTCCCATTTTTATTCAGCATTCCGGTTTCCTATGCCGTCGGCGAACTAACAACAATGCTGCCGGTCGAGGGCGGCCAGTATCGCTGGTCGCGGATGGCTTTTGGCGATTTCTGGGGATTCCAGGCCGGCTGGTGGGCGTGGATGACGGGGGTGGTGACGAACGGAATCTTTGCGGTGCTTTTCGCCAATTATGTCGAGTACTGGCTGCCCGGCATTCGAGATTATAACCTCGCCACTCTTTTTTCAGGAATTGAGCTGCCGGCAATCCTGCAAACTCTGTTCGCCAAACTCAGTTTGCACTGGCTGATTTGCCTGTCGCTGATCTGGACCATGCACGCGCTCAATCTGCGCGGCATTCAAGTCGTCGGCAATTCCGCCATTTTGCTCAGCATTGTCCTCCTGATTCCGTTTGCCATCATGCTCGTGCTGGGCGTGGCGAAATGGCAATTCAATCCCTTCGCGCCGTTGCATGCGCCGGATAAAAATTTATGGAGCGGCTTCGGCAGCGCGTTGGTGATCGCCATCTGGCTTTATTCCGGCTACGACAAGCTTTCCGCCGCCGCCGAAGAGGTCGCGAATCCGCAAAAGGTTTTTCCGCCGGCACTGTTTTTCGCGGCGGCGCTGTCGATGTTGAGTTATGTCTTGCCAACCATGGCGGGATTAGCCGCTTTGGGCAATTGGAAAGAATGGGCTGGCGCCTATTTCTCGCCGGCGGCGGCAAAAATCGGCGGGGCGTGGCTTGGGCATGCGATGACGTTCGGCGCGCTGTGCAGCAACGCCTTGTTGCTCAATGTCACGATGCTGGCGGCCTCGCGTTATCCGCTCACGCTCGCGGAAGATGGATTCTTGCCCAAATTTTTGACCCGGCTTCATCCCGCTTATGGCACGCCGGCGCCAGCATTGCTCTGGGGCAGCGTTACTTACAGCCTGCTGGCGTGGTTTGATTTTTCGCAGCTCACGATTATTTACTCGTGGTTTCAAATGTCGAGTAATATTTTGTTGTATGCCAATCTCTGGAGAATGCGGCGCACGCACGCGGAGCTGCCGCGGCCATTCAAAATTCCGTTTGGCCAAGCGGGATTGTTTCTCGCGATGCTGCCGACCTGCCTCATCGCGCTGGTTGCCATGGGAAGCACCGTTTTTGTGGAGGGCGAGTTTAGCCGGCGGCAACTGCTCATCGGCGCCTTGTCGCTGCTCTCCGGGCCGGTAGCGTATGGGGTGGTGAGATGGTGGAAAAATAAGACTGAAATTCCATAAACGAATTGCCGTGAAGCGTCGTCAATATGGTTACGGGCGACGGCTCCGCTGCTGGGGCGTTGCCATGCGGTTAAAATTAAAAATTGCTTGATGAACAAAATAAAGGTATTAACCGGCATGCAAAAATCAATCATCCATTTCTCCGTTTTAATTATTTTATTCTTCGTTTCACCGGCATCGGCGGATGATTTTCTCCGGCCACTGCGCGCCGCGGCGCCGCCGCTCATCGACGGCAAATTGGATGATGCTATTTGGCAGCATGCCCCTTCGGTCTCCGGTTTTAAAACCTACTTTCCGGATTATGACAAGGACATGGCCGATTCCACCGTCGCGTATTATGCGTATGATCATGAAAATCTCTATTTCGCTTTTCGCTGTTTCGACCGGGAACCGGACAAAATCAAAGCTTCGGTGACGCGGCGTGACAACATTCGGCCCGATGATTGGATCTGCATCAATCTGGATTCTTTCAATGATCAACAATCGCTTTACGGCTTTTATGTCAATCCCGCCGGTATTCAAAGCGACACCAAATTTGCCAGCGGCCGTGAAGATGACGGCATCGACTTGATCTGGTACAGCGCCGGCAAAGTCGACAACCAAGGCTACACCATTGAAATTCGCATTCCCTTTAAAAGCATCCGGTTTGCGAATCGCGAACCGGTGGAAATGGGCGTGGTTTTTGAGCGCCGCATCAGCCGCCGGGCCGAGCAAGGCACGTTTCCACCGCTAAAACCGCAACGCGGGATGTTTTTTCTGACCCAAATGCAGCCGCTGCAGTTGCACGACATCAAGCACTATCAACTTTTTGAGCTGCTCCCGGCCGTGACGTACAGCGAAAGAAGCTCCCGGGATGCACAGAATAAACTGGCTGCGGATGGCCAGAACAAGGATTTGAGTTTGACCGCCAAATATGGTCTCACCTCGCACTTTATTTTTGACGGCACGTATAATCCGGATTTCAGCCAGGTGGAAGCCGATGCCGGGCAGGTTGATGTCAATCTCCGGTCGGCGCTCTTCTTCACGGAAAAACGGCCGTTCTTTCAGGAAGGCAACGAAGATTTTAATTTTGCCGGCGGTTCGTTTGAAGATCCCCTGGGCGCAGTGGTGCACACGCGAACGATTATCGATCCGGTTGCCGGCTTGAAACTCTCCGGCAAGCTTGGAAAGAAAAATATCCTGGCCGCTATTGATGCTTTGGATGAATTGCCTGAGGAAAACCAGCAAGGCAAACGCGCGCATGTTTCAATCATGCGTTATAAAAGAGCTTTAAGTGACGACAGTTACATTGGCGCCTATTACACCGGCCGAGAGTTAAAGCACGGCTTTAACCGCGTTGGGGGTCCGGATGGACAATTTCGGATCAATGAGTCCAGTATCATCGGCTACCACTTTTTTATGGCTGACAATAAGGATAGTGTAAACGCCACCAAAGAGCGCGGGCATGCTTTGGGTATGGATTATCTTTATAACACCCGTAATTTAGATGTCAATATCGGTGTGCACGATCTTTCCACGGATTTCAACACGACCACGGGATTTCTGACGCGCAACGGCTTGACCCGAATGCGCGTGACCTTCACGCCGAAGTTTTATCCCAAGCAGGGTTGGGTGCGCCGCCTCGACCCCATTTTCTTTTCCGCCCAGACCAAAGACAAGCCAAGCGGGCAATATGAAACGGACAATGCGTTGTTGCTGCGATTTTACTTGCGCAGAAATGCCAATATCTCGCTGCGTGCCAATTACTCCACCGAAATATTTTTGGGCGAAAAATTCAAAACGCGCGGCTGGAATCTCTCCGGGAGCAGCCAACTGACCAAAGAATTCACGTTCCAACTTTCGTATCGCCAGGGCAAAAAAATTCGTTATGTTGCCAGCCCCTATCAAGGTCAGGGCCATGACGCCGCCGCCAATATCATTTACCAGCCTTCCGATAAATTGAATGCCACGTTCAATTTAACCTATTCCGATCTTTTTCGAGAGTCTAATTCCGAGAAAATTTTTGCGGTGACCATTCTCCGGGGACGGTTGACGTATCAGCTCAACCGTTATTTATTCATTCGCACAATTGCCGAGCACAATGATTTTCGCAAACGTTTACTCACTGATTTTCTCGCGTCCTTCACCTACATTCCCGGGACGGTGCTGCATTTCGGCTACGGCTCGCTTTATGAAAAAAATGTTTTGCCGAACGACGACGGTTTTACTGAAACCCGCCGCGGCCTTTTCGCCAAAGCGTCTTATTTGTGGCGGTTGTAGATTAAAACGAATAAGAAAAATATGAATCTTAAAACACTGGCAACTCCCGCCAAGCTCCTCGCCCATCTCGTGCGCGACGTCGATTTCCGCAACGAGCGTGATCCCAAGTTTGTCGTGGGCGCGTATGGCGCCAAAGGTGCACACTTGCTGTATTTCCGTCCGGGCGACAATCAACAACAAGCGCGTATCATTAAACCCACGGCGCAATTTCCGGCCCAAGCGCCGGGCCGCGCGCTGTGGGCGCTTTGTCATTCCGGTGATGGCGTGGTTCATTTCATTGCTTCGGGCAGCGACGAGGTGCAAGCGTACCGATATTTTCTCGATACGGATCTTTTGGAAGAAATTCCGTTTACAATTCCCTATGATCGTCATGCCGACACCGGCTCGAAGTTCCGGCATTTTTACGCGCTGCGGCTTTGCCTCTCCCCTTTCGATCAGCTTTTGTATGGCGGCGGCTATCCGGACTCGCGCCTGTATAGCTGGGATCGAACGACCGGCGTGTTCAAAGATTACGGCCGGCTGGACGAAGAAAATTATTTGATGTGGCCGTGCCCGCAATTTAAAAATAAAATTTATTGCGGCCTCGGCTCGCATGCCAAATTGGTGGAGTTTGATTTGCAAACGCAAGAAAAACGCACGCTGCTTCCCGCCGGTTATTTGGGCAAAGAGTTTCTCGTGCAGCTCACGCGCTGGCAGGATAAGCTCGTCGGTGTGCTCTTTCCCCATCCCAAGCTTTTGGTGTTTGATACCATCAC
>JAJVHT010000073.1:0-18593 GCA_022072515.1 bacterium | reverse complement strand
GCCGAATCCACGCCGTCTCTTCAGTTTGTTGGATGAGGGACAAGATCGCATTTGGGACATGAAACTCGCGAGCGATGATTGTATCTATCTCGCCTGCGGCTCAACGTACGGCAAGCTCAGCGGCGGGCTGGTGCGCTTCAATCCGCAGACTTACGCATATCGTGTCTTTCACGAACTCATGCCGGAGCAAACGTTGTGGTGCCTGGAAACCCGCGTTCCCGGCAAAGTCATCATCGGCAGTTGGATTTATGGCGGACTGGGCCAAAAACCGGCGACGACGGAAGGGCGGCTTGGAATTTTTGATATCGAGGCCGAGCGTATGGAACATTTGATTGTTCCCGTTTCGCAGGCAAAAAACGTCACGGCGATGACGTTGCTTAATAACCAGATTATAGGAACAGCCGACGGTTGGCTTTTCATTTATGATTTGCTGAGAAATGAAATCGTTTTTCGCCAGGAGCACGGCTGGGGCGACACCGCGAGCTTATGCACGAGCCGCGACGGCTGGGTTTACGGCATTGCCCAACGCGCCATGTATCGCTTCGATCCGGCGCCACAACGATTTGAGAAAATCAGCGATTTCCGCTGCGATGGTTTTGTGGATAAAATTATCGAAGACAAAGCTGGCGAGCTTTATATTTCCAGCATGACCGAGCTTTATCGATTGGAAAGATAAAAAACGGCAATCGGCTACCTCCGAGAGACGCCGAAGACACCCTCCGGGCGCAGCCGAGATTCGCCGAAAGAGGTTTATTCGGCGACACTCAGTGGTTTCGGCGAAGTTCGGCGGATAAGCATTTTTCTGCTCGGCTGCATCCAAAGGTCGCGTTGATAGTAGCATGTAAGAACCGTCACTGGTGTCCAGTGAAAAACTTACGGAACATCGTCAGGCCAAGTCCTGGGGCGCACAAAAAATCATCCCTTCCACACTAAATATTTCCTCAAAATTTTCGTATTAAAATATGAAAAGAGTTGATCGGTCAGCTTGTGGCCGGCATGAAAACGCCAGATTAAAAAAACCTTAGGCATAGCGTAACTTGGAAATCCCAGAACAGGCGTTCACTCAAATCGTTGCATCGCATCAACGCGCGTTGGTGCAACTCGCGTATCGTTTGGTTGGAAATCTGGAGGATGCCAAAGATCTCGCCCAATGGGCTTTTGCGAAGCTTTGGCTCAACCACGAGCGGGTTGATAACGAAAGACAAGTGTTTTATTATTTACGGAAAATTCTCGTCAATCTTTGTATCGACCATTTACGCCGGCGCGGGAAAGTAGAGCCGGAGGTCGAATTTGAGGAGAATCAATTTTCCAGTGATGACGCCAATCCGCTCCAGCAATTGGAAGAGCAGGAACTGCATCATCAACTTTGGAGCTGTATTGAAGCGCTCAAACCCAAACAAAAGGTCACGCTGATCTTGCGCGATCTCGAAGGTTATTCCGTGGAAGAAACCGCCACGATTCTGGATTGTACGAAAAACAATGTGCTCTGTAACGTGCATCTGGCGCGTGAAAATGTCCGTCGCAAAATCCAACAATGGCTCGCTATCGCATGAATACCATTAAACCAATGTGTCACGATTTTGCCGCTTTGCTTTCATTATTTGCTGCTGGCGAGCTGACCGCCAAACAAAGCGCGAGTGTTGCCGCGCATCTCAGCGCTTGTGCAGCATGCCGGCAGAAAGTAGCCGCATACGAACAGCTCAGCGCCCATTTAACCAAGCTGGCGCCGCCCACCCTGCCGGAAGGCTTCTTTGATGATTTTCATGCGGGGGTAAAGAAAAAAATCGCCAGCGTTGAAGGGGCGCAACAACAACAGCAACAAATGGCCGGCTGGCTCGTCATGGTGCATGCGCTCTATCGCCGCCGGCGTTTGGCCATCGCCATTGTTACGCTTTTGTTGCTCTTATCAATTCCAACATGGTTGACCCACGATCGCCGCTTCATGGCGCCACCGCCATCCAATCTAACCCAACTGCTGGAGCAGCGTGATTGGATGGGCTTGTACTACGCCATGCGCAACAGCGAATTGCGGACGAGTCTGCTCAACGAACCGGTTCCGGTCCAGCTTCTGCACACCGCTTTGGCAGAACTGTTGAAAGCGCAACACCAGGATCCCAAAATCCGTTTGGGCTTGCAACAAGTTTTGGCAAAAATAAAAACACGCGAGGGGATCTCCTTGGGCTTAGGCCGCTCGGCGCAAATTTTAGGCGCCATCACCGCAACGGGCTATGCGACGGCAATACCCTCACGACAAATAGTCTGGAACCCGGAAATGAGTTTGTTGGCACTCACTCAGGTAGACGCCAACAAAACCATGACCATTCACCAATTGCTTTTGACCACCAATTTAGAAGGGAATAAATTATGAAACCCTTTGTTCTTTGCCTCGCTGCCGCCGCGTTCCTGGCTTTAACCGGTTGCTTATTGCCGGAACGCATCGAAAATCGTGTGGTTTACCATGATAAAAATTCACCACCACAAGTGACGGTGATTTGGCACAACCTCTCCAGCGACGCCGAAGATGAGGAGAAACTCCAGAAAGATTTTGATGATTTGATTAAGGATCAAATCGAAGATAAAGCTGACACCCTGGAATCCGATCTTTTTCTTGGCGCCCGCAACCGGGATATGCTGATCAAGGAACGAAAACTCTATCTGGAGAATGGCAAATTGCAGTTGCGCCTCACCGCCACACCTGCCAACAAGGAGTTTTCGGATTTAACTTCCGGCGGCGAACGCCTGCTCGTTTTAGACATGGAGGAGGCCGGGGCGGTGGAAACCAACGGCAAACTCTTCAAAACCGACCGCAACTACATCATCGTCTGGCCGGAAACGCAGAAGGAGCTTTATTGGGTGCAATACTTCATGGCCAAAACGCCCAAGGATAAGGAAGAGCGGGAAGCGTGGGAAAGATGGAAAGCCAATCGTCCGAAGCTGATCA
Organism: bacterium; assembly: GCA_022072515.1. GTDB lineage: Bacteria > Zhuqueibacterota > Zhuqueibacteria > Zhuqueibacterales > Zhuqueibacteraceae > Zhuqueibacter. The sequence goes on along the minus strand of JAJVHT010000073.1, from coordinate 15,652 downwards.
AGCTCTTTGAGGCCTACCAACAAAAGGGCAGAAAATAATGGCGGCTGTTGCAGATGGCATGGGTTCAGTGTTTCTCTTGCAGTTGTTCAGAGCGCTTGAAAGCCGCTTTGGCCTTCTCGACCTCGCCAAGCCGGGCATAGCCGGCGCCCAAGTTAAAATAGGCGCCGGCATGAAGCGTATCAAGCTGGGCCGCTTTCAACAAAAAGGGCACGGCGGTTTTAAAATTTCTCAGGGCCTCACGAATAAGCGGCTGGGTTGGAAAGGAATCAACTGCGGCGGGGGGTTGCGCTTTGCTCGCCAACGCTGGTGCATTTGGCGCACGGGGCAATTCTTGCAAGCGTTCACCAGTTTTCAAATAACTCAGTCCAATGTTATAGTTGGCCGCAAAATTCTCCGGCTCGAGACGCAACAAATTGGCATATTGCAAAATCGCATGGGCATAATCATTCTTCGCCAAATAGAGCCGCGCTAAATTCAAGAGCAATTCTTTGTCTTCCGGCACGATTGCGAGCGCTTGCTGGTATGCCGCCAGAGCCTCATCATGCTTGCCGAGACAATCATAACTCTCGGCCAGAGCCGCTAATATTTTTGCTTGCCGGGGATTCTGCCGCAACGCCTGCTCCAACACTGCCGCGCTTTTTTCATATTCCTGCTGCTGCCGGTAGAGATCAGCGGCGGCTAAAGCCGTCTCCCAATCGGCAGGATTATTGGCGAGCAGATTCTGATAGAGCGCGCCGGCTTTTGCAAAATCGCCTGATCGGGCATGCGCATAGGCAAGCTGGCGGTATACCTCCGTTTGACTCGCGTCAATAATTGCAGCGGCGGAAAAAGCGGCAACGGCGGCGGAAAAATTATCGGCGCCGACGGCCTTAATCCCGGCATTAAAATTTTCAGAAAAATATTTTTGTCGCCAAGATTTGATCTCAAGCGCAAATTGCGGGGAGAGGGCCAAACTGGCGGTAAAAGCGCGATTCATCTCTGCAAAACGTTTTTGCAGCGCGTATCCCTGCCCCAACAAAAATTGAGCTTCAGCATTCTCCGGATGCCCGGCAACGGTTTTCTCCAACGCAACCACAGCCTCGTTCCAATTGTGCTGTTGAAGATGAACTTTGGCCGAAGCCAGTTCTTTGGTTTGGCATCCAATACCCAGCCCCCAAATCACCCCGCAGGCCCAGGCCCGGATGCTCGCCCACACCCAACGCCGCCACGATGGTCGAGACGATTCCATAAAATTTTTTCTCAAGACCACTTCAAAAAAACGTCCTTACGATAACACTCGACTTCAGCGTTATCGTAAGGACGTCGCATAAACTTCAAATAAACGAGCCGGAAACCGCAGCAGCTAATTCTTTTGGCCTTCCAATGCTTCGGCTTTGGCAAAGGCTTCTTTGGCCTTATCCTGGTTGCCGGTGCGCATATAGCCGACGCCGAGATTATGCCATGCGCTGCCCTGATCCGGCTTGATTTCCGCAGCTTTGGTGAGAAATGGCATCGCAGCTTTGAATTGGGTGTTGGCCGCTTGCCGCAATGAGTCGATGCGGACGCTATTCGGCTTTTTCTTCGAGGACATCGCTTCATCTTCCAGCGCGCGGGCTTTTTTATCGAGGCTCTCGCCGATTTTCAGATAACTGAGGCCGACGTTATAATTGACTTCGAAATCTTCCGGATTCGTTTTCAAAACTTCCGTCAATTGATTGATCGCATTCGTATAATCCTCGCGCACCAAATAAAGCCGGCCCAGGTTGAAGAGCAGGTCCTTGTTGCCGGGGCTCATTTTCAGGGCGTCTTGATACGTTTTCATGGCTTCATCGCCCTTGCCCATCATGTCGTAAGTGATACCCAGTTCGCCGATGATCCGTGGCCGCGCCGAATCGGGCGCCACCGCGACGGCTTTTTGCAGATAGTCGGCGGCGCGAGCATACTCCTGGCGCTGATTGACGAGGCTCGCCATCGTGACATACGTTTCATAATCGTCGGGCGTGATCGTGAGCAACTCCTGATAAGTGCGCAGCGCGGCTTCGGTGCTATCCATGCGCAAATAAACGAACGCGATATTTTTGTAAGCGTCGATTTGCTTCGGCTCAAACAAGCGGGCATTCACAAAACCCTTCAGAGCCTCGGGGTAGTTCCCCTCATTCGCCGCTTTGACCCCACCATTGAAACTTTCAGCAAAATATTTCTGCCGCAACCCGGCAATTTCTTTCTCGTATTTTTTGGAATTTGCCAGGCTGGCGTCAAACTCGCGGATCATGTCGGCCAAACGGCCCCTTTGGCCATACAATTCACCCAGCAAATAATGGGCTTCTGCATTCGTCGGTTTCTTCGCAATCGCTTTTTCAAAAAATTCAATCGCCTTATCGGTTTCGCCCTGCCGTTTGTATAATTTTGCCGAATTCATTTCGACTGATTGGGCATAAACGCCCGGCACGATCGCGAGCAAAACCATCAGACTGACTAACAACAAAATAACGCGTTTCATCCTCGCACTCCTTTCAGTTCAGTTGAGGAATTATCGAACGAATATTGTAAAACCATCGCACACAGCATTAACCACTAAATCAATAAAATATAAATGAATTTGAGGGGATACGCAAGGATTTTTTTCCTTCACATTGCGAAACCAGGATCACACTCCGGTGTGGCGCGGTTCACGTGGTTGCGGCTGCAGCTTCGACAGGTTTTGGGCATACGGCGGACGAATGGCGCCGGCCTCGGTGATGATCGCGGTAATCAAATCATTCGGGGTAACATCAAAAGCTGGATTATAAACCTCGACGTTAAATGGGGCCGTCCGTCGCCCAAATCCTTCAGTGATTTCTTCCGCCGCGCGTTCCTCAATGGGAATCTCTTGTCCCGACGCGATATTAAAGTCAATGGTAGAAACCGGCGCCACGACATAAAAAGGCACGCCGTGTTTTTGGGCATTCACGGCAAGCGAGTAGGTGCCAATCTTGTTGGCGGTATCGCCGTTGCGCGCGATACGGTCGGCGCCGACGAGACAGCAATCGATCTTCCGGCGCTGCATAACGAACGCGGCCATGTTATCGCAGATCAAAGTGCATGGAATATTTTCTTGCAGCAGTTCCCACATATTGAGCCGCGCCCCTTGCAGCAGCGGGCGGGTTTCATCAACGATAATGTGGAGCTTTTTGCCTTGGGCGTGTGCCGTAAAAGCGACGCCAAGGGCCGTGCCGAAATCCGCGGTGGCCAACGCGCCGGTGTTGCAATGCGTGATGATGGTCGCTGGATCGGGAATCAGCGCCGCGCCATGGCGTCCAATCGCACGGCAGGTTTGCTGGTCTTCGACAAAAATTTTGTTGGCCTCGGCAAAAAGCGCGTTTTTAATTTGGGCCAGTGGTTGCTCGCGGTGCGCCTCGGCAATTCGTTGCATGCGCTCCAAGGCCCACGCTAAGTTCACGGCGGTTGGGCGCGTGCCGCGCAGATAAGTCACAACACGCTGCAGTTCCAGAAAAAACTTTGCTTTCTCCTCGTCATGGAATTTCTGGAGACCCAACAAAACGCCGAAGGCACCGGCAACCCCCAGTGCCGGCGCGCCGCGTACGCGCAATTTTTTAATCGCCTCGCCGAGAGTTTCAACCTCGTCGATATCTAGATAAACTAAATCAGTTGGCAGTTTCGTTTGGTCAATGAGCCTGACTTTATGATCAATCCAGGCGATGGTGGTGACGGGCATACTTTTTATTCCTTTAAAATTTTATCATTTTTCAAAAGCATCATGGCCGCTTTCAAAAAAATAAAATGGGCTTACATTTATCTCGCCGTATATTTACGCAAATTTTTTAAAACCGCTTGCAAATCTTTGGGTTCGGGAGCCACCAAAATCATATTCTCCTTCCTTTCTGGATGCTGAAACCGCAACGAGCTCGCATGTAACGTTAATCGCCGAATCAGTGGCTGTTCCTTCTCACCCTCCTTTAGGCGAAAATTAGTTTTGAGCGTAGAAAGAAAAAACGTTTCGGTTTGACTGTAAATCGGATCGACCAACAGCGGATGGCCAAGAGCTTGCAAATGGACGCGAATTTGATGTTGGCGGCCGGTTTGTGGTTGCGCTTCGACAAGTGTGACACCGCGAAATTTTTCTAAAACACGCACCACCGTCACTGCCGGTTTGCCGTGGCGCGCGATCATCATGACGCCGGGGCGGCGCGGATTCGACGCCAGCGGGTGTTGAATGGTCATCGTTTCTTCATTCACCTCACCTTTGACGAGCGCCAGATAAATTTTCTCAACCTGATGCTGGGCAAATTGCCGGCACAGCTCGCGATGCGCTGCGGCAGTTTTTGCAAACAAGACGAGTCCGCTCGTTCCGGCGTCGAGGCGATGCACGACCCAAATCGGCACCTGCAAGCGCGCGGTGGCGATGGTGCGCAGGCACGGCCAATCCGGGTGCCAACGCTCGGGAATCACCGGCAAGCCGGAGGGTTTGTTAAACGCCACGAGAATGTCGTCCTGAAAAATGATCGGAATGCGCCACTTTTCATGCCGTGCATTGTCATAAAAATGCAGATCGGGAATTTGAGGTTGGCTCACTTTTGCAACATCCATTTTTGCTGCAGCACTTCGCGCCCATGTTGCAAGCGCAGAAAATATATTCCGGAGGGCAAATCGCGCAAATCCACCAAGCGGCGGTGTTCACCTGCGGTTTGCGATTCATCAAAAAGCGGGCGCATCGGCTGGCCGAGCAAATTGAATAGCGTCGCCTGCGCGTGCCCGGCATAAGCCAAGTGATAAGACAGTGTGGTGGTGGGATTGAACGGGTTGGGATAATTCGGATACAGCAGCATTCTTTCCGGGCGGCTGCGGTCAGTGGTTGCTACAACGTTATCAATAATACTCAGGTATTGCAGGGCACGGTTCATGAAAGCGTTACGCTCGGCACTGTCATAAATCATCTCAAAAGGAAAAGCCAAGTAAATGACTTGCGGCCCATTCACATTGGGATCGGCCCAGTAAATCGCGGCGCCGCCGCGTTGCGCGGGATCGACGCCGTCATAAGCCATCGCCAGTTTTGCATTGCCAGCCGGCCGAATGCCATCGGGGAAATCAACATCGTAACCGCCGTGCGTACCGTCATCAAAAGCCACACGCAAGTTGTCAAAGCCGGAGTTGAGCACACCGGTCGCGTGATAGGCACCGGCGTCATCTGCCACATATTCGGCATGAAGAACGTCGCGATAAAAATCACGATCCGCTTGATTGCCCTGCGCGACCAGGTCGTAACCGATTTCCGATCCCGACACCAGCAGCCGATGAAAACCCTGCAAATACTCACGCAACAGCGTTTGTTCAGCCGGGTCAAAACTCGAGGTGGAACTTCCCTCTTCTCCGGCAATCCAATCCACAACATAATAATCGGGCATCGTGAGCCGGCCATGAATTAACGCCTCATTGTTGCAAGAATCAAAACCGCGGCCGGCAGCGAGAATGGCGGAACCGTGTTGGCGAATGAAATCGCGGGTATTGGTCGTTCCGCTCGTGCGGTCAAAGCCGTTGACGACGAGAATGCCTTTGGGGTTGCCGGTGACGACGCCGAGCACTTCTGTCGGCTCGCTTTGTCCGGCGGCATTCACCGCGCGGACGCGGTAATAATGCACGACACGCGGCGTTAAGTTCGTTGCCACGAAATTGGGCGAAGCGGAAAAAGTGCCGCTATCGAAATTCACGCCGTCCAGCGAATGATAAAAAAGGTAACTCGCCGCCGTGGCCGTGCTATCCACGTTGACGTGCGCGGAATTCCCATCGCGCGCGGTAATCCAAAAATCTACCGGCGCCGGTGGCGGCACCGCGCCGCCGCTGGCAAAGGCCGTGCGCAAGGCTTGCCACAATTCGGTGCGGCCTTCGTCGTAACCGAGCGCCCACATGCCAACGCCGGCGAGACTTTTCTGTTTGGCGAGATTGTATTTTTGGCTCAAGCTGGCAGCGTCATCATAAAAACATTGCCGCCAACCGGGGTTTTGATATTTGAACCACGGGACTTGTCCCGGCGCATAAAACAGTTTGCCATACTGCGCCGCCATGGCTTCCGCCGCCGAATAGAAACGCGCCGTCGCCGTGCTCGTCGTTGCGGCAAGCGGCTGCTCCGAAGCCGTTGGCCAATCCAAGCCGAAATAGGCGCAGCCCAAAACCAATTTTCCACGGTTGTTAAAAGTTGCTGTGAGATAATCATTCACCGAGTTGGTGACATTATACGCTCCACCCGTCAAGGGCGCGACCGGGCCGGCATTCGGCGAGCCGCTCCAATAATAATCATAGCCCATGATGAACAGCAAATCACAAATTCGCGCCAGGGCGTTGCGGTCATAACGATCCGACCAATTGACCGCCGGCACCGCCATACTCAATTGCGCATTCGGCAGCTCGGCTTTTAAGCGCTGGGATAACTCATTCATGAACGCCGTCCATAAATCACGATCGGCCGAAGGCGAAAATTCAAAATCGATGTTCAAACCATCCGCGCCGCGCTTCACTTCAGCGATGGCGTTGTTGATGAAGCGGTCGCGCGCTGCGCTATTGGCGATCACATTATGAATTGCGTTATCATCGAACAGGGTGGCGACCAGATCGAGACGGACACCGTGGCTATGCGCGCGATTAATCAGGTCGACATTCGGCCAGCCATGACGGTTGGTGATATTGCCATTGCCGTCGATTTCAATACTAAAAAAAGCGATGGTGGAAAGCAAACTGTAATCGAGCGCGGCATAACTCGACCAATACGGCAAATAGCCGTAGACTTGGTGAGAGAGGCCGGTGACACGACTTTGTAAGGGAAGGATATCACTGTGCTTTTCCAAGACCACCGGCGCGTCGTTGCGATGCGCGTCGAGCATGCTCTCGTGAATCGAACGCGCAGGTTCTTGCGCTGGGGTTGCAAGCGGAATTATTGACAGGCCAAGGGAAAATACGGTGCTAAAAATTTTTGATTTCATATCATGCCGAAAATTAACCGGCCGCCGCAGGCGCGCAGTCACTTTTTCACAAACTCCACGCGGGTATTTTCGGCGCGGCCCTCGACCGTGTCGTTATCAGACAACGGTTTGGCGCTGCCCCACCCTCGCGTACGCAGGCGATCACGATCGCATTTAAAATAGTTGATCAACATGTCGCGCAAAGCCTCGGCGCGTTGCTGCGACAAACGATTATTTTTGCTGTTGTCCGTGGTTTCGTAAACGTGGCATTCAATGGATAAGCTCAAGCTGAGATCGTTTTGCAGCAGTGTCGCCAGCTCTTTCAAGGCGGCGAATGCTTCCGGTTCGGGCGCAATAGCGTCGGGCGCGAACGTGATGCCATAGCTGACAATTTTATTATCGGCTTGAATTTGGTCACGCAAACTTTTTTCCAAGCCGGTAAGCCGGACATTGGTAATCACACTTTTATCGTCACCTTCTTTCTCACCGCCGGGCAGGAAGATTTCAAAATCATGCGGCTGGAAATTGCCACTTTTCGGCGTACTGACCACGCGCAGACTATCAACAAAACATTTGAAACCTTCGTTCGTCACCATCATCGCCAAGTGATGGCGGCCTTTCAACTCGAGCGGAAAATCCAAACTCAATCCCCACGAGGTGTTGAAGTACGCGCCGAACTCTTCAATGGTCAACGCCACCCAATCGTTGTCGGTTTGTCCGTAAACATCAACACGGTAGTTGCCGCTGTAGCCGCGCGGCGTCACATAAAAATCCATTTCGAGCGTAAACTGCGCCGGCAAGGCTTCAAGTTTGGGCGTCACAAACGACTCCGTGAGCGCGCGCAGCCAGCGCTGATTCGCAAAGACGGTCACTTCGGCTTTACCCTCGATAAGATTCCACGCCGACGGAATCTCATCGGCGCGATCGCCGGAAAAATCATCATAAAACACCAGTTGATTGCCACTGGTAAAATCATACTTTTCCCAGCCCTCCGGAATTTTATAGTTTTGGGCGTGTAACATACTGCTGCGGCCTCCGGCCCAACTGCTCGCCACCAACAAGAAAAAATAAATGCGCCTTTTGATCCGTGTCATATGGAATTCTCTTTGGGTTTTATGCACAAGTTTTTAAGTTGCAACCGCACGATCTAAACCGGCGATTTCACGCGCCGTCAAATAGCGCCAGTGGCCAACCGGCAGGCCGCCCAACTCGAGCGGGCCGAAACGAACTCGTATCAACTGCCGGACTTCACAGCCAAGCGCTGCGAACATGCGCCGAACTTGCCGGTTTTTGCCTTCACAAATGGTAATTCGCAGCCATGGTGCGGCCGCGTCCGTTTGATTTTCATTTAACGCCGCAGCCGGCGTGGATGTTTCGAGTGCGATCTTGGCCGGCAGCGTCACGTAATCAAGAATGCGGATGCCGGTTTCGAGACGGCGCAGAGCATCCGGCGGCGGCAGATGATCCAGCCGCACACGATACACTTTGGGAACGTGGCGTTCGGGACTGGTCAGCGCATCACTCAATTCGCCGTCATTGGTAAAAAGCAACAACCCTTCGGAATTGTAATCCAACCGCCCAATGGGAAAAATCCACGAAGGCGTGTGTGCAACCTCGGCGTGGTTGAACGCGCCGGCGGCCAACAGCTCAAAAACAGTTGGCCGATTAAGATTATCGCGGCGCGTGGTGACATAACCGGCAGGTTTGTTGAGCATCAAATAAACCAGTTTCTCCGCGCCGCGCACCGGCTGCTCGTCCAGCGCCAGCCGGTCGCGCTGCAAATTCACCCAATGCGTATGGCTCGTGATCACTTTACCGTTGACGGACACACGGCCGGCGTGAATCGCGCGTTTGGCTTGTTGCCGCGAGCCGAGGCCGAGCTTCGAGAGCGCCCGCAGCAACATCACGCGTTGGTCATGATTTCGACGCAACGGGGCAGATTGAAAGACTGGCATATTAACCCTCCTCCCCACTTCGAGCACCCCAAAAAATTTGCTGTGAGCAAAAAACCTTTCTGATTTGAATTTTAGCAGATTCCTTATAAATGCCAGCAGCGGGGCAGCGGTTTTATTGTTGCCTTTCCACGGACGGGGTTTCGACCGGCAATCGTTGCCATTCGGCATTTTCCGGCGCTTCGCCGCGAAAGGAAACGTGCAGATGTTCAACTTTTTGCTGGCCCCAATCGCCGCGCTGCAAGAGCCAGGTTTGCACGAATTCGACGACGGTCTGGCGCGCTTCTTCGCGCACAAATTTGATTTTCGTCGAATCTTGGGCGTACGCTTCCAGTTGCGGCGTGATGCCCTGCAAAAGCTTGGCTTGCTGCTCTTTGCCGTCAAAAGCCAGGGGCCCCTCGATAGTTTTTATTTCCATTTTATCGGACTGAATCGCCGGCGGCAAAGTGGGACGCAAGGCCGGCGCAATAATTGAACAGTTGTTATCCGCAACGGTGATGTCCCATTTTTCTTGCAGCGGCACAAAATAGCGATAAACCACCGGCACCGTGATAATGACCGTTGTCGTGGCGCCGGGAATATTGATATTTAAATAAGGCAGCTTGGCCGTATCCGAGCTGATAAAGGTTTCGGTGGCGGTGAAACCGGCCAATTCCAAATTGCCGCCGGGTGTGCGAAAGATGGTGGGAATGCTGGCCACAAAATCTTTCTCCAGCGCCGAGCTGTTGAATGTTGTCGAACGAAAAACCCACGGAAACGCATAATAAATGAACCCAATCACGAGGGCGGCAAGAATTAAAACGACCAGAAGGGCTTTCATAAATCACCACAATTTTGATTCAAACAATCAACCGTTGCTTGAGCAAATCTTTCATGTAACAATTAATCTCCCACAAATTAGTAACCGGCTGGCGCGTGTAGGGCTGCGTGATCATGTAATTCGGCGGGCCGAATTCCGGACCAATGGTCAAAATTTGGGTGCCCAGCTTTTGGTGATGCGCGACGATCTGTTGCCACCATTGCAAGTGGATTTCCACGGCCGCTTGCCATTCGGGTGCGCGGGGATCGGTGATTTGCGGCCCTTCTTCGTAGCCGACCCGGGCGTGAATGTGATAGCTACATTCAATGGCGCGGCGAACGCGCTGCGCTTGATCTTGCAAGAACGATTCGTGCACGCAGCACCAATGAGAAAAATCCGCCGTCAACTTAAGATCGGGCATCGCGTCGAGCAACGCCATTGTTGCCGTGGTGGAAAAAGTCGCGCGGCCGCGATGAATTTCGTGCAGCACAGGCACGCCCAGCTCTTGTTCGAGCGCTTGGGCATGGTGCAGAATCATGAGATTCTCGGCGGTGGTGAAATAATCTTTGCCGGTGTGTGAATTAATCAAAAGCGGTTTGAACTCTACGCCGAGGCGATATTGCCTTGCAAAGCTGTCAAGATGTTCTGCCGGCGAGGCGCCTTCCGTCCATTGTTGCACGATGAGCGCCAAACCCAATTTGTCAAGCAGATGGCACAGCTCCTCACGCTGCGCCCTGTTTGCCGGCACGCCCATTTCAACGCCGTCAAAACCGCCGTCTTTGATCATCGCCAGATTCGCCGCCAGCGTGGGCAGTTCCATGCCCCACAAGCCACGAATGTATTTTATTTGCATCGCTTCGTATTCTTTTCAGGTGAGCAGAAGATATTCATCCCGCGCATATTTCGGATGGGGATGAAAGCGCAACACTTGGATTTGGGCTTGCAATACTTTCGTCACGACGATTCGGCTCAACGGCTGCAGGCGTTCCAGCAGTTGGATTTCTGCGAAAGAGAAAAAGCCGGCCTGGTCAATTTCAAAACCATCAACTTTGACGGCCTCGGCATTGGCGTGAAGCAGGAAAATAAAATAAGCCCCGTTTTCCGCCGGGGTCACTCGATTACGCACGGCGACGAGGCCCTCCACTTCGGCTTTGACGCCGGTCTCTTCAAACACTTCACGCTGCACAGCCGCTTCGATACTTTCGTTGTGTTCAACATAGCCACCCGGTATCGTCCAATCGCCGGCGTTGCCCAAAGCCCGGCGCGCCAGTAAAACTTTTTCACCGCAAAGAACGACACCACCGACGCCCATTGAATAGCCGGCGCGATATTTTGATTCGTCGAAGGACATAATTTTTGTTTGCTTTATCCGTAGTTCAATTATTTCCGGCCGCATGCGCCACACGCCGGCCTGGCATTTCCCGCACGCCTTTGGCAATATCCACACAAGCCTGCGCCAACACCTCAACGGAATCGAGCACGGGGAAATCAGCGGCGAGATAATGTTGCACGAGACTGAATTCGGTACAGCCGAGAATGACGCCGGCCGCGCGGCGTTCGATGAGATCACGGCCGGCGGCGAGCGCGGCGCGAAAACTTTTTTGGCCGGCTTTAATCGCATAAATGGCCGCCATCACCTCTTTTTGGCGCGCCGGTTCCGGCACCATAATCTCACAATGCACTTGCGCAAACAGTTTTTGATAAACGCCGCTTTGCATCATGCCGTTGGTGGCCAACAAGCCCAGGCGGGGCGCGTGTGGCCAACGTTGCCTCGCGGCGCGCCGCACTTCCTCAATCAAATGCAGCAGCGGAACTTGCACCGCGGCTTGCAGCTCGGCAAAAAAGTGATGAATGCTGTTGCAGGGAATGGCAATAAATTCAGCGCCGCTGGCCGCAAGCATTTGCAGTCCTTGGCCGGCAAGCGGAACCGGCGATTCGCCACGGCCTGCAATCGCAGCGGTACGGTCGGGAATTTGGGGCAAGTTGCAAATTTGCACCGGCAAATGCTCTTGATCTTGTTGTGCGGGCGAGAGCGCGATAATGCGTTCGAATAAGCGCGCCGTGGCTTCCGGACCCATGCCGCCAAGAATGCCGATGGTACGAGGTCGAGAGATCCGAGATCCAGGGTCGGTCGATAGCATCATAACAGATTTAAAATTTTCAATTGAAAATTTTAAATTACCTGGCAGGTAATGGGTGTCACTTTGCAGCCAGGGTGAGCAGCCGCGTGTTTTTTTCAACGGCAGTACGTTCGGTGACATGAATCGTTGCCACGACGGCATCGGCCGGCGCTTTAATATCATTCTCCATTTTCATGGCCTCAATCACGACCAGGCTCTGCCCTTTTTTGACGGCCTCGCCGGGCTTAACCGGCAAACGCACCACCAATCCCGGCATCGGCGCTTTGATTTCAACCGCCGCGGCCGCGGCAGATTCGCCACGCGCCAGTTGCCGCAAAAGTGTCGCCCGCTCATCTTCGACTGCGGCCCGCAAAACATGGGGGCCGTGACAAATTTCGATCGCTTCCTCATCTCTTTCCACATGCGCCGAAAAAACCCGGCCATCAATAATCAGCGAATAAAGCGAGCCGCGCACATGTTGAAAATCAAACTGCACCACCAGGCCATCAATTTGCGCGCGGCCGGTGTGGTGGTCGATTTCACGGAAAGAATATTTCTGATCGCCGATATGGACGTGATAACGCATCGTGGCTAATTGTTAGTTCCAGTCGCGATCATCCCAATCACTGCCGTCTTCTTCTTCCTCCTCTTCCCAATCTTCTTCTTCCTCCTCCCACTCTTCATCTTCTTCCTCCTCCTCTTCTTCCCATTCTTCTTCTTCTTCCTCTTCGTCCCAATCATCTTCGTCTTCATCTTCTTCCCAGTCTTCGTCGTCTTCTTCCCATTCTTCAATGTCGGGGTCATTCACATCATCATCATCATCAATCTGTTCATCGCCCTCGCGCTCTTCCTCGTTATCGCCTTCGTCGCCGCCTTCTTCATCATCCCACTCTTCTTCATCTTCGGGTTGCGGGGGACGGCGTTTGGGAGGAGGCCCCAGGGTCGGGATCAAACTGGAAAGACTCAAAACACGATCGGAATTTTCCAAATGAAAAAAGGAAGGGCCCGCCGCGAGATTCATCAGATCGATCTCCCTGCCGGTGTATCGACGATCCGACTGCGAGGCGGTGGTCGAAAACTTCAGTTGCATGACAAATTCTCCTTAGGTGATTCAAGTTGTTGATGAAAAACTCTATCATAAACCGCCTCGAGCGCTTCTAATGTGTGCTCGAGTGCAAAAAATTTCAAAACATGGGCCCGCGCCTGTTGCCCCATGGCCAGCCGTTGCGCCGGGTGCTGCGCCAAGCGGCGCAACGCGGCCACCAGCGCGGCGACATTTTGGGGCGGCGTCAACAAACCGGTTTCCTGATCGCGCACGATATCCAACACCCCGTCACAATTGCTGGAGATAACCGGCTTGGCCATCGCCATCGCTTCGATCAGCACCAGCCCAAACGCTTCCGCGTGCGACGGAAACACGAAAACATCCAGGGCATCGAGCAGGCGCGGAATGTCGCGCCGGAAGCCCAGCGGATGAACAATTTTTTCAAGCTGCCATTCGCGGATTTTGTCGAGAATCATCTGCGCTTCGCCGGTTTCGCCGCGGCTGGCCTCGCCAATGAGCAAATACCGCGCGTGCGGCAGCTCGCCGGCCAATTGCCGCGCCGCCTCCAGCAATTCGATATACCCTTTGCTTACCTGCAAGCGCGCAACGATGCCGAATATCAAATGTGCCGCCGTAAATCCCAATTCCTGCCGCACGGCTGACCGCACATGGGCATTGGGCGTGAACTGGTGCAGATCGACACCGTGATGCACGATGCTGACGCGCGCGGCCGGAAGCGGATGCGTGGCGAGGAGATTGGTGCGAATGACCTCCGAGATGGCCACGACATGATCGACATGCCGATAAATCCACCGGTGCAGCGGATCGCGCTTGGGTTTTTGCGTGCCGATATGCTTGGTGAGCACGAGCGGCACACGCCGGCCCAGATGCAGAGCCGGCACGATGGTCCACAGATCACGGGAGTAGTGAGAATGAACGACATCGACCGCGGTTGTTTTGAGCCAGTGCGCGAGTTGATAAATACCGCGTGGATGAAAATAACCGCCAACACCCAACCGTAACGGCATGAAGCCCCGTTCTTGCAAATCTCGGTCGAGCGGTGAGCCGGGATAGCAAACCGGGATGATGTGGTGGCCGCGTTTAGCCAAATGTGTTGATAAAAATCCAACGTGCATTTCCATGCCGCCCCACGAGGGCGAAGCACAGACTTGCATGATCGTTGCCATAAAATTCAACGGGGAAAAATAAGGGATTCCAGAGCAAAAAGCAAGCTTTTTTATAAAGATTTAGGAAAGATTTTTGGGATGGTGATCAGATGCCTACTATGGCATTTCCAGGTTAATAAAGCCGATTAGCAAAAATGTAATTTCGCACATTTTCTGGAACCAAATAACGGATCGACTGGCCGCGCTGGCAGCGTTGACGAATTTCGGTGGCGGAAATGTCCACTTGCGGGCCGTTGAGCAAATACGCGGCTTGCAAAAACTGTGGCGCCGCTTGCTGCAGGTCAAGCCCGGGACGCGAATAAACCGCAAGTTTGGCGAGCGCGATGATGGCCTCCGGCTCGCGCCATTTTTTCAATTCCAGCAAACTGTCGGCGCCGAGTATGAGAAAAAACTCGACGCCGCTAAACTCCGGCTGCGCGCGAAACTGCCGCAAAGTATCGACAGTGTAGGAAACGCCCGGGCGCTCCAATTCCACCGTGGAAACGGCAAAATGCGGATTATTCTGCACGGCCAAGCCCAGCATGTTCAGCCGGTGTGTGGCCGGCGAAACCACCGCAGCAGACTTATGCGGCGGACTCGGGGTCAGCACAAAAAAAACACTTTCCAGCTCCAACTCGACGCGCGCCTGCTCGGCGACAATCAAATGCCCCAAATGCACGGGATCGAACGTGCCGCCATAAAGGCCGATGCGCATGTCAGGTGCCTCACTGCGGGTTTTTGCCATCCGCCCCTGTTCCGCGCGCAATCTGACTCAGCAAACCCTGGGCTTGCGACGCGAATGAACTTTTGGGAAATTTTTCCAAAAAAGTTTCCAAGATTGTTTTGGCTTCGCTCGAACGATCCACCTTAAACAAACATTCACCCTTATAAAACAGCGCCGATTCGGCGTACGCGCTGTCGTAATAATGATTCAACACGTCATCGAAAGAGTAGATCGCGGCTTCGTAAAGCGTCATTTTGCGGTAGAGGTTACCCGTATCAAATTCTTTTTTGGCCAGCTTGGCGCGGGCCTCGGCCAGCTTTTTCTCCACTTCTTCCACATACTCGCTGGTCGGGTAGTCTTCTAAAAACCGCTGAAATTCTTCGATGGCTCTTAGCGTATATTTTTGGTCGAGGTCGGACTTGGGCGACAGGCGATCATAACAGAGCGCGATTTTATACTGCGCATCATCCAGGAACGCACTGCGCGGATAAAGCTTGAGCAAACGCTCATATTCCGAAGCGGCCAGAATAAACTCATCCATTTCATAGTGGCATTCGGCGAGATAAAATTGCGCCTGATCGACGATGGTATTGCCCGGCGCATTCAAAATGACAATGCGAAATTGCGTGCGCGCTTCAAAATAGTCCTTATCTTTAAACTTTTTCATCGCGTAGGCGAAACGCTCTTCCGTGGGCATATTCGCGCGCGTTTTGGGGCCGCCACAAGCAACCAACGTGAGGACCACACCGGACAACAGCAGGCGGTTTAGCAAACAACGAACTTCCATGTGAATATTGCTCTCCATCTACTTAAGTATGAAAAGAACCATTAACGACTGCGCAAAGAGTAAAACAAATAGACCACAACGCCAGTGGCCGAAGTAATCAATACTGGCTCCAACCAACGCGGGCTCTCTT
>JAJVHT010000052.1:16291-36799 GCA_022072515.1 bacterium | reverse complement strand
CCACCCTCGGGCACAATGATATCGGCATAACGCTTGGTCGGCTCGACGAATTGCAGGTGCATTGGGCGCACGGTTTTCTCGTATTGGTCAATAATGGATTGCACCGTGCGGCCACGCTCTTGTGTGTCACGTTTTAAACGGCGAATAAACCGAATGTCCGGGTCGGTATCAACATACACTTTGATATCCATCATCTCGCGCAGGCGCGGATTGTCGAGAATGAGAATGCCTTCCAAAACAATGATGTCGTGCGGGCCGGCGCGGCGCGTCTCCGTCCGGCGCGTGTGCGTTGTAAAATCATAAACCGGAATATCCACCGTCCAGCCGTTCAGCAATTCTTCGACATGTTGAATGAGCAAGTCCGAATCGATGGAATTGGGGTGGTCAAAATTCTGCGCGGCGCGCTCTTCAAAACTGAGGTGGTTTAAATTTTTATAATACGAATCCTGCTGCAAAACCACAACCCGGTCCGAGCCGAGCTGCTGAATCATGTGCTGTACGACGAGTGTCTTGCCGGAACCGGTGCCGCCAGCGACGCCAATCAAAATTCCTCGCGCCATCTCCGCTTTATCCTACCCTTGTTTTAAAAAATGCTCGTCAAACGCCTCGGGAAGCAAATCGCGCAAGGGGAGCGCATGCTGCGCGCCGTGCTTGTTGACGCAGATAATCTCCAAATTCTGGCCGTAATCCCACAACACCTGGCGGCAGGCGCCGCACGGCGTGCAAAACTCTTCGGTTTCCGCGGCCACGGCCAGGCGCTTAAACTCACGCTCGCCTTCGGACAGCGCCTTAAACATGGCCACCCGCTCGGCGCAGCAGGTCAAGCCATACGAGCTCGATTCGATATTGCAGCCGGTATAAATTTTTCCGGCCGCCGTCTCCAACGCCGCGCCCACATGAAATTTTGAATAGGGCGCCAACGCCCGCTGTTGCGCTTGTTGAGCCGCGTTCACAAGTTTATCCATTCACCTTCTCCGCTTCCTGGCCGCCGATAACGGCCTTTTTCCCGATCGGGGTTTGCGCAATCATTCGCTTGCGCGATTACCAAGAATATATAAAATCTTGACCGGAATTCAATACTTTAATTGCAAACGGCGAAAAAAAATCCGAGCTTGCCAAAACAAGCCCGGATTAAATTTGCAATTCCCGTTTGCCATCATCCTGCGAGCCATCCCTGTTCGCGTCAGTTAAAAGGGTAAATCCTCGCCGCCGGCTTGCACGGGTGGCGCCATTTCATCCGAAGGCGGTGGAATATCCGGCGCGCTGCCGCCGCCTTCACCTTTGCGGCCTAACATTTGAAAATTTAAAACGACGATTTCCGTCATGTAGTGTTTCTGGCCGTCCTTTTCCCACGAGCGCGTTTGTAATTTGCCTTCGGCAAAAATCTGTTGTCCTTTTTTAAGGTATTCCGCAGCGATTTCCGCCTGCTTGTTCCACACCACCAGACGATGCCACTCCGTCCGGTCTTGCTGATTGCCTTCTTTGTCTTTGTAGGATTCGTTGGTCGCCAAACTAAAGGTCGCGACGGCGGCACCACCCGGGGTGTATTTCAACTCCGGATCCTTGCCAAGATGGCCGATCAGCATCACTTTATTAAGACCTCGGGCCATAGTAGCCCCCTTTCCTGAAAATAAGTTTTACTATTTTCTCGGCGATTTCTCGTTGCGTCGAAATGGGCCGAGCCTGAATTGTAAAAAAGAGTAACATTTTTTTTTGCCGTTGTCAAGGATTTTGTTTGCAGCGTCTGCTTTTTCTCATCTTTTGCCTTGCAGAAATTCTTCGGCTTCTTTGACGGCCTCGCGGCTGCCGATGAGCAACGGCGTCCGCTGATGCAAGTCCACCGGCTGAATATCGAGAATGCGCTGCCGGCCGTCGCTCGCCAATCCGCCGGCCTGCTCGACGAGAAACGCCAGCGGATTGGCCTCGTAAAGCACGCGCAATTTTCCCTGCGGACTTTTTTTGTCCGCCGGATAAAGAAAAACGCCGCCATACAGCAAATTGCGATGAAAATCCGCGACCAGCGAGCCGATGTATCGCGACGAATACGGTCGGCCGGTGGCTTTGTCGGGGGTTTTGATATACTCGATATAACGCTGCATTCCCTCCTCCCAATTATTCGTGTTGCCCTCATTCACACTGTAAATGGTGGCGCGCGGCGGAATCTGGATATTTTCGTGCGACAGCAAAAACTCGCCAACGGTGGGATCGAGCGTAAAACCATGCACGCCGCGGCCAGCCGTGTAAACCAACAGCGTCGACGAGCCGTAGATCACGTAACCGGCCGCGACTTGTTTGTTGCCCGGTTGCAAACAATCGGCTTTCGTGCCACGCTCACCCGGACTGATCTTGCGATGAATCGAAAAAATCGTGCCGATGCTGACATTCGCATCGATATTGGAGGAGCCGTCGAGCGGATCGTAGAGCAAAACATAATGGCCGCATTTGAAGTCCTCCGGAATCGGAATAATTTCTTCCCGCTCTTCGCAGGCCATGCAACACAAACGCCCGGTGTGATCCATCGCTTTGAAAATCACCTCATCGGCAAACTCATCGAGCTTGCGGACCTGCTCGCCCTGCACGTTCTCCGAGCCGGTGTAACCGAGAATATCGACCAGGCCGGCTTTGCGCACGTCGCGGGAGATAACTTTTGCGGCAAAAGCGATATCGTACAACAATGCGGAAAACTCACCGGTGGCCGCCGGAAATTCTTTCTGCTGCTCGATGATGTGTCGCTCGATGGTCATCAGTCGTTTGAGAGACATGGCTCACTCCTTTTCGCGCTGGGGTTGGAGATTATTTTCACCATTGTTTAAATTGTGGAAATATAAAAAATCCATTCGCGAAAACCAATCGATTTTTGTTATGGATTTGTCGACTGGGCAAAATTTTAAAACGATTGAGACGTCTGTTCGATGATTAACACCAAAGCGTCAAAAACCGTTTCACATTAATAGATTTAATAAATTATAGCAATACACTTTATTTTTTTTCTAATTGTGAAGATTTTTCTTGCTAATTAAGATTTTTGTGCTATATTTATGCTTTATCTGTTTTAGGCTGGATGAGCGAATTAATTCAATAAACCCGCTTCAAATCGGCTGTGCCAGTAGAGTGGTTGAAGCATGATGGCTCCGGATTTGATGCACTGATCATCTTTTTAGGAGGAGAATCTGTGACAAAAAATTCTCGACGGTATGACGTGATCGCGGCGGCGAAAAGTTGGTCGTTGCACGACACCCCCGCCCAACAATTGACGGCGGATATTAATGAAATTTTTGGTGAGCATACTTTTAATATGGAAGTGATGCGGGAGAAACTTCCGAAAGACGTGTTGCAGTCGCTGCAGGATACCATCGACAAGGGCAAACCACTCGATCCCAAACTGGCGGATGTCGTCGCCATGGCGATGAAGGAATGGGCGGTGGAGCACGGCTCGACGCATTTCACCCACTGGTTTCAGCCGCTCACCGGCAGCACGGCGGAAAAGCACGACAGCTTCGTAACGCCGAACGCCGGCGGCGGCGCGGTCGCCAAATTTTCCGGCAAGGATTTGATTCAGGGCGAGCCGGACGCCTCGTCATTTCCCAGCGGCGGTATTCGCGCCACGTTCGAGGCGCGCGGCTACACGGCGTGGGATCCGACTTCACCGGCGTTCATCATTAAAAACCATCATGGCGCGACGTTGTGCATTCCAACCGCATTTGCCTCCTGGACGGGCGAGGCGCTGGACAACAAGATTCCGCTGCTGCGCTCAATGGAGGCGCTGAACCAGCAGGCGCAACGCGCGTTGGCCCTGTTCGAGGTCACCAATGTGCATAAAGTTTATACGACGGTCGGCGCCGAGCAAGAATATTTTTTGGTCGATGAAGAGTTTTTTTATCGCCGGCCGGATCTGGTAACGACCGGACGCACGCTTTTCGGCGCCAAACCGCCGCGCGGCCAGGAATTGGAAGATCATTATTTCGGCTCGATTCCGGAGCGGGTGTTGGCGTACATGACCGACGTGGAATATCAATCCTATCGGCTCGGCGTACCGGTGAAAACGCGGCACAACGAAGTCGCGCCGGGGCAATACGAGATTGCGCCGATTTTTGAAAACAGCAATCTCGCCGCCGATCATCAACAAATCATGATGCAGATCATGAAAAACACCGCGCGCAAATACGGCCTGGTTTGTTTGTTGCACGAGAAGCCGTTCGCGGGCATCAACGGCAGCGGCAAGCACAACAACTGGTCGATGTCCACCGACAGCGGCATGAATCTGCTGGAGCCGGGCGAGACGCCGCACGACAACATGCAATTTCTCTTTTTCTGCGCGGCGGTCATCCAAGCGGTGGATGAGTATCAAGATTTGCTGCGCGCCAGCGTGGCCGCGGCAGCGAATGATCATCGCCTCGGCGCCAACGAAGCGCCGCCGGCGATCATGTCGATTTTCCTCGGCGATCAACTCACCGATATTTTCGAGCAAATCGAACGCGGCAAGCCGGAAAGCAGCAAGTCGAAAGATTTGCTCGGCCTGGGCTCGCCGGTGTTGCCGCATTTGCCGCGCCATGCCGGAGACCGCAACCGCACCTCGCCGTTTGCCTTCACCGGCAACAAATTCGAGTTTCGCGCGGTCGGCGCCAGCCAATCGATTTCATTTCCCAACGTCGTGCTCAACACCATCGTGGCCGCCGCGATCGACGAATTGACCAGCGCGGTCGAAACGAAATTGCAGGCGAAAATGCCCTTCGAACAAGCGCTGCACGCGGTGCTGAAAGAGGTCATTGGCAAACACAAACGCATCATCTTCAATGGCGACGGCTACACCGAAGAATGGCAGCAAGAAGCCGCGCGCCGTGGCTTGTTCAATTTGCGCAACACGCTCGAGGCGGTGGAGCGCTTGCACGAGTCGCGCAACGCGAAGCTGTTCGAGAAATATCACGTGCTCAATGCACGTGAGCTGGAAGCGCGCGCCGAAATCATGTTCGACCAATATTTCAAAACCGTAAACATCGAAGCCGAAACTTCGGCGATGATGGCACAAACGATGATTCTGCCAGCGGCGGTGCGTTATCTGCACGATCTGGCCACCACGGTGAACGTGGCAAAACAAAGCGGCGTCAATCCGAACGGCGTCGTCAAAACGCTGAACGAAGTGAATGGCTTGGTCGATGAATTCAAAACCGCGCTGGATAAATTATTGGTGGTGAACGCCGATCTCGGCGGGGACACCGTGCATGAGAAGGCGTACCATATGCGCGACAAGGTACTGCCGGCGATGAACGCCGTCCGTGCGATTGCCTCCAAGCTGGAAAAGGCGCTCCCTGACGACAATTGGCCGCTGCCGGTGTACAGTGAAATGCTGTTCGTCAAGTAACAATCCGCTTTATTTTTCACCATTCTTCGTCGCACCCATACTCGTACTCGCTTTAACAAATTTGTCAGCGAGTACGAGTATGAAAAAGCAGCGTGTTTATTCGATATACACTTCCGTAGCTATAAAACACGGGGCAGTAATTACAAGACCGCAAACCGCTTCATGATCCTGCCGTAATAACAAACCGTAAACTTTTCTCCATCAATAAAATACCGATTGCTTTTGTCCTTAAAAAATTCGTACCTTCTCTGCGGCAGTCGTTGGCACTGCAATTGCTTTTAAAAAGTTGGGAACAATCTGGATTTTCAGCCATTTAAGAAGTAGCGTTAAGGCGTCTTTGGTCAGTTATCGTTGTGGCGCCGACGCGAATTTTGGAGTTGATAAAATGGAGACCTGGACTATGAAGACGAAAAATTGGTTGTTGCTCACAGGTCTGGCGTTGAGCGGTTTGGTGTGGAATGGATGCTACACGCAAATAGCCCGTCCGGACCGCGAAGAAGATACACAAGTTGCGCGCGAATCAGAACGCGAAGCGGAGCCGGCCGCAGAAGCGGCAAACCAGTACGAGGAACAGTACAGCGAGCGCGACGATGATCGCCATGTCACCAACGTCTACATCTATGACGATTGGAGTTGGCGCCGGCCGTATTGGGCTTATTCGCCGTGGTATGGCTATCGCTATCCGTACTCGCGTTTTTATGTTTCGGTCGGATTTGGTTACTACGATCCCTTTGATCCGTGGGGCTGGTGTGGCACGCCGTGGAATTGGTATGGTCCACGCGATTATTATTACACCGGTTATTGGAATCCTTATTATTATTCCGGCTGGCGCTATCATGACCCCTACTATTATCCGGGCCACAATTACCAGGGCCGCGCTGTTGAGCAAAGAAAACGCTCGGCCACGCGGCGTGGCGCGACGCCGGGTGATGACAATGCCGGTGGCGGCGGCTCTTATGTGAGCGGAGGCAGCCGGGGCAGTCTTGCGCGCCCCGTCTCCGGAACGTACACGCGCGGTGATGACGGCACCTATCGCCGCGTTCGGCGCACCGATTCGGGTGGTACGCTCGACCGGCGCGGTGAAGGAACCAGTGTTGGCGATCAAAACACCAGTAGCAATCGCGACAATACCGGACGCGCCGTGCGGCGCACCACGAATGATGGCGGTGATAAAACCATTTCACGCCGCCCCACGAACAGTGGCAATTCTTCCGGGAATTCTCGCGGCTCCGAGCGACGTGGCCGGCGTGATGATGGCGGCTCGGTTTCGCGGCCCGGCTCCAGCGGTTCTTCCGGTTCTGGTAGCGGCAGCGTTTCACGCCCCTCTGGCTCCGGCTCTTCCGGCCGCAGCTCTCCGCCGCCTTCGAGTGGCTCCTCCGGCAGCAGCGGTTCATCCGATCGCCGCAAGCGGAATTAAGCCGCCTCGACGAGATTTGGCGAGCATACTTTGTTGACGAATGGTTTTAAAAAATTGCTGAGATGATTTCGGGTGATCCGATTTTAGGAGATGATGGAATATGAAACGCAAATTGACGTTTTTCGGCATTGGGCTTTGCCTGTGGGGATGGTTCTCCAGCGCTGCCGCGCAAGAGGAAGTGTTTCAACGGGGCGTCGAGCTCGGTATCGGCTCGCGGGCGTTGGGCATGGGCGGCGCTTACATCGGCATTGCCGATGATTACAGCGCCGGCTATTGGAATCCCGCGGGCTTGACGCAGATTCGCCGGCTGGAGGGGTTCGGCACACTCACGTATACGCAACGCAAAAACGATGCGTCGTTTGAGGATTTGAAGAGCCTTGATGAGCTGACTTCGACGCGTGTCAACAGCATCGGGCTGGCGTATCCGGTGCCGACATATCAAGGCAGTTTGGTTTTTTCACTCGGCTATCATCGCATCAAGCCGTTCGATTCGAGCTTGCAATTTGGCTGGCAGAACTCGACGCCGGGCGATTCGGTGCGGCAGGATTGGAGCGAGATCGAAGAAGGCGGCTTGAACAACTGGGTGTTTGCCGGCGCCACCGAAGTCGCGCCGAATTTCTCACTCGGCGCCGCCTTGAATGTGTGGAGCGGCTCGGATGATTATCTCTTCAGCTTTGAAGAACGCGACACCCCGTTCGATCTTTACACGTTCAGCAAGTATCGCAAAGACAACACCATCAATTCGACCTTTTCCGGTTACAATCTCAAAATTGGCGGCCTTTACCGGCCAATCTCCAACTTCCGTCTCGGCTTCACCATCGGCACGCCGGTGACCTATTCAGTGAAAGACAAATGGCGGGACAGTGATCGCACCACGTTTGACGACAATACAATTGATGAAACGCAGGACAGCGGCACGATTGAATACAAAATCCGCTCGCCATTCACTTTCGGCGCGGGCGCCTCGTTGAATGTCGCCAATTTGCTGCTGGCGGCAAGCATCGAAAACACCGATTGGTCGCAAGTGCGCTATACTTCCGACCCGCCCTTTGCCGGCGTTTCCAAAAGCGAAGCCAATGAAGAGCTGGCGCGTAAATATCGCAACACCACGCGCTATCATCTGGGCGCCGAAATGACCCTGCCGTTGATTGATCTGCAAGTGCGCGGCGGCTATTTCTATGATCCGACGCCGCTGGGCCCGGACTATTTTGCCGGCGGCATCATTCCGAAGGACGCCAACCGCGAATTTTTCACGGCCGGCGTCGGCGTTTTTCTCGACAAGCAAGTGCGGCTCGATGTCGGCGTGATTTCCGGCCGGTGGTATGATTACAAAGATCCGCTCACGGATTTTTCGGACGACAACGACCAGATTCCGCTTTCGGAAAAAATCACCTTCAACAAACTCTTTGCTGCTTTGGCGTTCCGCTTTTAAAACAAAAACGGTTTGTTTCTTTTCTATATCAAGCCCCGCTGCGGTTGCGAATGATCTGCAACCGCAGCGGGGTTCTGTTTATTTGATGAATAAACTTTCAAAATCCCCCTTATGAAACTCAAGATACAATACAGTTGGGCGAATTGGCTGGCGCTGTTTTTTTTGATTTGCAGCGCGCCATTGATTTATGCGCAAGCCGACAAAGCCACGCTGCTCTTGCAGGGCGGCGAAGAGCTTCCTTGCCAAATCAAAAGAGTAGCGCACGGTTACGTTTATTTTGAAGCCGCGACCAAAAGCCTGGCGTACAAATACGGCGATTTCATCGAAGTGGAAAAAGTGGCCGCCCTCCGTCTCAACGATGGCCGGACATTGACGTTGAATGAATATTTGGTAGCGCGTGGCTGGAGCCAGCCGGCGGCAGACTCGCCGGCCCCCCAAATGCGCCCGCAAACTGCAACCGCGCCCGCAGCACCGCCCCGTTCGACGCCCTCGCCAAGCGGGCCGGGTATGCGCCTGTCGCGCCAAGCCTTGGATTCCAGCCAAGCGGCGAACGCCATCGGTTTGCGTTTGCCGGATTTGCCGCTGCCCCCGGCCGAGGCCGCGGTTGAATTCGATTATGCGGAGTTGGCCAACTTGCTTGCCGAAGCCGGACTGGTCGGCAAGCTGCTGAACGAAATCAATTCCGGCGTTTTGGTCGGGCGCTTATTGACCAAAAGCCAGAAGCAATTATTGGATGTCATCGCGCAAAATCCGGTTTGGACCGCGCGCAAAAACGCTTTACGCGAAGCGCAACGCGTCGCCGCAGCCGAATTCAATCGGCTGACGCGCCGCCAGCCGGAAGTGCTGGGCCGGGAATTCCGTTTCCAACCGGTGACGCGCAACCATGCATTTGAAGAGTTCGTGCAATTCTTGCACCTGCAAAACGTTTTACATTTTCAAGAGCAGTGGCAAAAAGTCGAGGCGGTGTTCGAAGAAAATGCCGCCACGGCGTTGCGCGATATTTTGAGCAATTATGATGATTGGTATTTTCTCTTCGGCGAGGCGCTGGAGAAAAGGTAAGCGGAGAATGGCGCAAAAGAAGAAGCCATAAACCCCGGCCTTAAGAAAACCCTGGGCGCGCGCCCCAAAACTCAAAGTTTCGGAAAAACGCTCTGACCGGCAGCCAGCAAATCATACGCTGCCCACAAAAAGAACGTTTCGCCCAGCATTTCGCCCAATTCTTCACAAAAAATTTCCACGTGATGCCCGAGGCTTGCGTTGGGCACGAAATTGGCGAGTATCTCGACGCCGATCGCCGCCCCGGTAAAAATCAGCAAGCCGATGATGAGTTTGGCAACGACCGGGGTCTTGCCGCCAAGATATTTTTTGAAACTGCGAATTAAGCCCAGCATGCACAGAAAAAATGGAATGCCGAGCCAAAACATCCAGATTCCCGTCGACCAAAATATGGTGTGCTCACGCGTTCCCCCGGGCAGCAAAGCATCACTTTTCCCGCCCAGCCACTCATGAATTTGCGCCACCTCATCCATGGACAGCGCCAGAAAAATCAGCGGCCACAACAGCAGCATCCAGGAGGCCTTCTTGCTTTTGTCAAAATTGTGGCAGGCAAAAACAGTTAAAAAACTCGCCGTCAAAAATAGCTGCATCGACGAATACCAGGTCGGCAAATTCGCTTCACCGTCCAGATCGAGCAGCAGATTGAGCTTGTGAAAGGGTTGGTGCAATCCCCAATTCAGGAGATACGCCAGCGCCACCACCAAATCACAAAGAAGAAAAAGCAAAATCAATGCAGGGATTTTTTTCATATCGGTACATTGCAAACGAGATCAGAATACAAAAATCTGCCGGCAATGTCAAGTGGCATTCTATTTCGACAAAGCCAGGCAACGCCGGAGCAAAAATTTTTTAAGAATTTGTAAAACGCCTCTTGACTCTCTCACTAAAATTTTGTATAATGACAGAACACTTTTAGGAATACCGGCATAGGGGCTGGTGGTGAAAAGTTTTTTCAACGGGGAGTTGGAAAGGAGTGCAAATGTCAGTTAAAAAATTTATTGCGAGCTGTGCGCTATGGCGGACAGCTTTTTTTATGAAAAAATTTCGGCAGCAAGCAAAATAAGAGCCTATCCGTATTATTTTTCGGATAGGCTTTTTTTATGCCCATTCTTGAGGGATTGCTCATGTTTACAAGCGACTACAAGATCAAAGCGGTGCTCATGGATGACAAGTCGCTGAATCGTACGTTGTCGCGCCTGGCGCATCAGATCGTGGAAACGAATCGCGGCGCCGAAAATCTGGTGTTCGTCGGCATCCTCACCCGCGGCGTGCAGCTCGCCGAACGGCTGATCGATAAAATCGAGCCGCTCGAAGGCCGGCGGTTGCCGCTCGGCACGCTCGACATCACATTCTACCGCGACGACATGTTGCGCACGCTGAAAAAGCCGCGTGTGCAAGCCACGCATCTTCCCTTCGATCTTGACGGCAAAGTCGTGATGCTGGTGGATGACGTGCTTTACACCGGCCGCACGATCCGCGCCGCGCTGGATGCGTTGATGGATTTTGGCCGGCCGGCGCGCATTCAGCTTGCCGTGCTGATCGATCGCGGCCATCGCGAACTGCCGATCAAAGCGGATTTCATCGGCCAGGAAGTGAAAACCACCGCCGGGGAGGAGGTTCGCGTGAAATTGCAACATCTCGATGGTGAAGATGGGGTTTATTTAGTCGAGCCAATACATGAAAAAAAGCCAAAAGATCTGGTTGAGGCATTCACCAAAGTTGCCAAGGGCGCAGACCCCAGCGAGTGACACCTTGATTTTTGCCCCCACGGGCGCAGCCTTTGCAGCTTGCAACTTGCTGAGGTCGACATGATTATCTCGAAACACCTCTTAGGTTTGGAAGGTGTTCGGCGCGAAGAGATTTCCCTGATTTTGAAAACCGCCCAATCATTTAAAGAAGTTCTCTCCCGTCCCATTCCCAAGGTTCCCACCCTGCGTGGCAAAACCATCGTCAATCTTTTTTTTGAAGCCTCGACGCGCACGCGCATCTCGTTCGAGCTGGCCGAAAAGCGCCTCTCCGCCGACAGCATTAATTTTGCTTCATCCGGTTCCTCGGTTGCCAAGGGCGAGACGCTGAAAGACACGGTACGCAACATCGAAGCGATGAAGATCGATATGGTGGTGATTCGCCACCAGGCGTCCGGGGCGGCGCATTTCCTCACGCAATGTCTCGAGGCCGGGGTGATCAACGCCGGCGACGGCCAGCACGAACATCCGACGCAGGGCTTGCTCGATATGATGACGCTGCAGGAAAAATTTGGCCGCTTGCAGGGTCTGAAAGTCGCCATCGTCGGCGACATTACACACAGCCGGGTCGCGCGCAGCAATATCCACGGGTTGATGACGATGGGTGTGGAGGTGGCGGTCTGCGGCCCGGCTACCCTTTTGCCGCGCGACATTGCCGCCGCCTTCGGCCAAGATTTGCTCGTGTTCAAAAAAGTGGATGAAGCCATTCAGTGGGCCGACGCGGTGAACGTGTTACGCTTGCAATTGGAACGGCAAAAGAACGGCCTGCTGCCCTCGTTGCGCGAATATGCGCTGCATTTCGGTGTCACGCGCCGCCGCCTCGAGGATGCCAAGAGAGAGGTTGTCATCATGCATCCCGGCCCGATCAATCGCGGCGTCGAGCTGGAAAGCGATCTCGCTGACAGTGAGTTCTCCGTCATTCTCGATCAAGTCACCAACGGCGTCGCCGTGCGCATGGCCGTGCTCTATCTCAAGAGCGGCGGCGAGCAGGAAGTGATGAATGGGAATGGCGCATGAGTTTAAAAAAACGTCGACTGGCTTGCCGGTTAGCCAGTTAACAGCCCAACCGGCGAACCGGTAAATCAGCCTAACAAGGTTTATTTATGCCACGCAAGCTTGAGACCAAATCAATAAAAAATCTTCTTATTCGCGGTGCGAGGTTCATTGATCCGTCGCAGTCGCTCGATCAACATGGCGATCTCGTGATTGAGAACGGTTTGATTTCGCGCTTCGGCAACAACCTGCCGGCGCCGCAAAATTTTGAAATGCTCGATGGCCACGATCTCGTCGTGAGTCCCGGCTGGTGCGATATGCACGTGCATTTCCGGGAACCTGGACGGGAGGACAAAGAAACCATTGCAACGGGCTGCGCGGCGGCGACCGCCGGAGGGTTCGCCGCCGCCTGTCCGATGCCCAATACCTCGCCGGCGACGGACAAACGCGAAATTGTCGAGTCGATCATCAAAAAATCTCAAGACACCATGGTCGACGTTTATCCGATTGCCGCCGCCACCAAGGGCCGCGAAGGCAAGGAGCTTTCCGAAATGGCAGAGCTGGTCGAAGCCGGCGCCGTGGCCTTCTCGGATGATGGCTGTGCGATTGCCACCGCCGAGCTGGCTCGTCGCGCGATGGAGTATGCCAACATGCTCGGTGTGCCGATTATCGAACACGCGGAAGACGCCACGCTCGATGAGCGCGGCGCGATGAACGAAAGCATGTTCTCGACGAAATTGGGTTTGCCCGGCATGCCGACCGTGGCGGAAGATATCATCGTGGCGCGCGATATTTTGCTGGCTGCATACACCGGCGCGCGGGTGCATATCGCCCATCTGTCGTCGGCGCGCGCGCTCGAACTGATTCGCTGGGGCAAGCAACGCGGCCTCCCCGTCACTTGTGAAGTAACGCCGCATCATTTTACGTTAACCGATGAAGCGGTGGCGACTTCAAATTATGACACCAACACCAAAATGAATCCGCCGTTGCGCTCGGCGCACGATCTCGAAGCGATGATCGCCGGCCTTCAAGATGGCACGATTGACGTCATTGCCACCGACCACGCACCGCATTCCATCGAAGAGAAAGAAACCGAGTTCGCCGCCGCGCCGTTTGGCATTACCGGCCTCGAAACCGCGCTGGGCTTGATCATGACGCGCTTGGTGAAACCCAATTTGCTCACGCTCAGCGCGGCCATCGCCAAAGTCACGGTCGCGCCCCGTCGTATTCTCAATTTGCCCGCCGTGCAAATCAAAGAGGGTCAGCCCGCGAACCTGACTTTTTTTTCTCCCACCAAAACGTGGATGGTCGACAAAACAAAAACTTATTCCAAATCCCGCAACACGCCGTTTCACGGCTGGGAGCTGACGGGAAAAGTTTTTGCGGTTTATAACAAACAGCAATTGTGGTTGAATTCAGAGTTTTAACACACCCAAATAGCGTTTATTAAGAAAAAGTTGCATCATTCGAGTTTTGTGTTAAATTCTATTAGAGTTTTCTCAATTAAAGCAAAAACGATAAAATAATTTTTGATACTCCGATATGTCTACCCTCAAAACCCCCAACAACTTCCTCGGCCTCGAACCGAAACTTTCCGATTACAAAACTGCCAAAGTAGCGATTCTACCGTTACCGTATGAAGCCACCACCTCATACGGCGCGGGAACAAAACGCGGGCCGGCGGCGATCATCAAAGCTTCGCAGCAGGTGGAGTTTTTTGATGAAGAGTTGAATCTCGAACCCTGTCAAGTTGGAATTGCCACGGCGAAAGCGCCCAACTTCGGAAAAGCCAGCGGCAGGCAGGCGATCAAGAAGATCGCCGATTCCTGCCGGGCTTTATTAAAGAATGACAAATTTATTATTGGCCTCGGCGGCGAGCACTCCGTGACGCCGGGCATGGTCGAAGCGATGCACGAGAAATATCCCGATCTGTGGGTCGTGCAGCTCGACGCACACAGCGATTTGCGTGATACGTACGGGGGTTCACCTTACAGTCATGCCAGTGCGATGGCACGGGTGAATGAGTTTTGCCCATTTGTGGGGCTCGGCATTCGCAGCGGCATTATCGGCGAGCGCGAAAGGCTTAAGCCGCCCTCACGTGTGTATTATGCGCACGAAATGCGCGACCTCGGCGCCGCCCGCTGGAAAAAAGAGGTGTTCGCTCACCTCGGCACTTCTGTCTACCTAACCATTGATTTGGATTTCTTCAATCCGGCGGAAATGCCGGCAGTCGGTACGCCGGAGCCGGGCGGTTTTGGCTGGTACGAGGCGCTGGATTTTCTGCGCGAGCTGTTTGCCCGTCACGAGGTGGTCGGCGCTGATATTGTCGAACTGATGCCCTTGCGCGGCATGGCCGGGGCCGATTTTTTTGCTGCGCGCCTGGCCTATAAACTCATTGGTTATAAGTTTTTTGGCGGAAAAATAGCTTGACTCTTAAAGTGATTTTTCATAAGTTTATATTTCGGATTTTTTATAATAAAAATTGTGCAGTTTAGGCAATAATCAAGGAGATCAGTTTTGCGTACCTACGTTCCCAAAGCGGGCGAAATCGAGCGCAAATGGTATGTGGTGGATGCGAGCGACATGGTGCTGGGCCGGTTGGCCACCAAGATCGCGACGGTGCTGCGCGGCAAAAACAAGCCGCAATTCACGCCCCATCTCGATACCGGCGATTTCGTCGTCGTCGTCAATGCGGAGAAGGTTCGCTTGACCGGCAAGAAGGCCGAGATCAAGACCTATTCGCATTACACCGGTTACCCCGGCGGTTTGAAGCAAGACGTATTTTCGACTTTGCAGCGCCGCCATCCGGAAAGAATCATCGAATATGCGGTGTGGGGCATGTTGCCGCATTCACGCCTGGGCAAGCAGCAAATCAAAAAGCTCAAGGTTTATCGCGGCGCCGCGCATCCCCATCAAGCGCAGAAGCCGGAGAATTTAAATTAAGACAAAATTATTTTATGGCAAAATGATTAAATTAAAAAAATAATAAAATTGTTTTGTCACCGAATGGTTTTGTCTGGTCCAAATTGATTGAATCAGAGGAGTGCAATGAGAGTCGCTTCGTTTAATGCGGTCGGGCGCCGCAAACTATCCACCGCCCGCGTGCGCTTGCTGCCGGGAGAGGGCAACGTCGTTGTGAACAAGATGCCGCTTTTGGATTATTTCAAGCGCGAGACGCTGAAAATGATCATCGAGCAGCCGTTGCATGTCACCGAGACATTGGGCAAGTATGACATCCACGCCAATGTGATCGGCGGCGGTTTGACCGGGCAAGCGGGCGCCGTGCGTCTCGGCATCGCGCGCGCGTTGCTTAAAGTCAATGATGAGTTTCGCAAGAAACTGAAAGTTGCCGGCTTTTTGACGCGTGATCCGCGCATGAAAGAGCGCAAGAAATACGGCCAAAAAGGCGCGCGCAAGAGATTTCAATTTTCGAAACGTTAATCTGGTTGCTTGTTTCCTGGCGCTGGTTGTTGCAAAAAATCGCCAACCAACCGGAAACCAGCCACCAGACATCACACACATCGGGCTGCGGCGTCGGGGTTTCCCCGTAAGGTGGAACACACGCCGATGGGCAGCAGCGTTGCCTGCAGCCGGATGGCGGCGTCCCGACTTGACGTGACAAGATTTCGGGACTTCAACCCCAAAACAGGAGTGCAGTTTTCATGATTAACGTAAATTTGCAAAATCTATTAGAAGCCGGATCGCATTTCGGCCATTTGACACGCCGTTGGAATCCGAAGATGAAACGATACATCTTCATGGAACGCAACGGCATCCATATCATCGATCTTAAAAAATCGCTCGAATGCTTGCAGGTCGCTTACAATGCGTTGGCGGAGACGGTCCGTTCCGGCGACAAAGTGTTGTTCGTCGGCACCAAAAAGCAAGCAAAGGATATTATCAAAGCCGAGGCCGAACGCTGCCACATGTATTATGTCAATGAACGCTGGCTCGGCGGCATGTTGACCAATTTTAGCACCATCAAAAAAAGCATAAAGCGGCTTAAAAATATTGAAAAGATGAGCTCGGACGGCACCTACGATAAAATTACCAAGAAGGAAATTTTATCGTTGGAGCGCGAGCGCGACAAGCTGGAAAAGACGCTCGGCGGCATTCGCGACATGACGCGGCTGCCCGGCGCCATGTTTATCGTCGACACGGTAAAAGAGTCCATCGCGGTCGCGGAAGCAGCGCGGTTGGGCGTTAAAATTTTTGCCATCGCCGACACCAATTCCGATCCCGACATTGTGGATTATCCGATTCCCGGCAATGACGATGCGTTTCGCAGCGTCACGGTGATCACGCGGGCGATGTCGGACGCTGTGCTGGAAGGCTTGAGCGGCATGCGGCCGGAGGCGGGAATGAAGGAAGCCTCCGAGGAAGAATCTCCGGAAATGCCCTACAGTGAAAAAGAGCTTGAAGAAGACGCCAAGAAAGACTGAAAAACCGCACGCCGAATTGTCCCGCCAGGAGAGTTCGACGTGTAGGTTGGAACGAATACAAGTGATTATTTGATTGCGATGGAGGTTTAGTCGAAATGTCTGTAAATATATCTGCTGAAATTGTAAAGAATTTGCGCGAGCGCACCGGCGCCGCCATGATGGATTGCAAAAAAGCCCTGGTTGAAACCGGTGGCGATATGGACAAGGCCGTCGAGTGGCTGCGGAAAAAAGGCATTTCCAGCGCCGAGAAAAAAGTCGGGCGCACGACGAATGAAGGGCTGATCGAAGCGTACATTCACCCGGGCAGCCGCTTGGGCGTGTTGATCGAAGTGAATTGCGAAACCGATTTTGTGGCGAAGACCCCGGAGTTTCGTGCGCTGGTGAAAGATTTGGCGATGCAAATCGCCGCGACCAGTCCCCGTACCGTGGTGCGCGAGGAAGTGGCCACGGAGCAAATCGAGAAAGAGCTGGAAATTTACCGCACGCAAGCCCGCAACGAGAAAAAGCCGGAAAACGTGGTGGAGCGAATTGCGCAAGGCAAGCTCGAAAAATTTTATCAAGACTTTGTTTTGCTCGAGCAAAGCTTCATCAAGGACCAGAACCGGACGGTCAAACAAGTCATCACCGATGTTATTGCCAAGCTCGGCGAGAACATCAGTGTCAAACGCTTTGTGCGTTTTCAACTCGGCGCTTAAACGAGCGACGGGGTCGAATTACAACATGCACGGCTTCACCCGTACGGCGCCCGATCATTTTATGCAAGGACGCAAATGGCTTATCAATTGGCGAGTTCCATGCCCGTGACTCCCAAGATCAAAACCGGCGAGAAGCCGGTGTTTAAGCGGGTGTTGCTCAAATTGAGCGGTGAAGCGCTCATGGGCCAACAGGGGCTCGGCATTGATCCGGAAATCGTCGATCAAATCGCGCTGGAGATCAAATCTGTGACTGATCTCGACGTGCAAATCGGCATTGTTATCGGCGGCGGCAATATTTTTCGCGGGCTATCAGCGAGCGCCCGCGGCATGGATCGCGTGCAGGCCGATTACATGGGCATGCTGGCGACCGTCATCAATGGCATGGCGCTGCAAGATTATTTGGAGCGCCACCATGTTTTTACCCGGCTGCAAACGGCGATTCGCATGGAAGAAATCGCCGAGCCATTTATCCGCCGCCGGGCGATTCGCCATCTGGAAAAGGGCCGGGTGGTGATTTTCGCCGCCGGCACCGGCAACCCCTACTTCACCACGGACACGGCCGCCACTCTCCGCGCCATCGAAATCGAAGCCGACGCCATTCTCAAAGGCACGAAGGTCGATGGCGTTTATGACGCCGACCCCAAAACCAACCCCAACGCCAAAAAATTTGAAACCGTTACCTACCTCGACGTGGTCAAACGCGGTTTGAAGGTCATGGACACAACCGCGGTGACGTTGAGTATGGACAATAAACTCCCAATTATTGTGTTTAATCTGACCGAGCCCGGGAACATCAAACGGGTGATTCTCGGCGAAAAGATTGGAACGAAAGTGATTGGTGACTAAATGGCCCACCCCATTATCAAAGATGCAGAAAGCCGCATGAAAAAGGCGGTCGACAGTGCGCGCGACGAATTGGCAAAAATTCGGACGGGCAAAGCTTCACCGACCTTGCTGGATAGCGTGCGTGTGAATTACTACGGCGCTTCGACGCCGCTGAAACAAGTTGCAAACGTCAACACGCCGGAGCCGCGGTTAATCACCGTGCAGCCGTGGGAGAAAAATCTCATCGGTGAAATCGAAAAGGCGATTTTGAAGGCCGACCTCGGTTTCAATCCGCAGAACGACGGCACGACGATTCGCATTCCGATTCCGCAACTTACTGAAGAGCGCCGGCAGGAATTTGTAAAAATCTGCAAGAAACTCGCGGAAGACGGCCGTGTGGCGATTCGCAACGTCCGCCGCGACGCGCTCGAACATCTCAAGAAAGCCAAGAAAGACGGCCAAATTCCGGAAGATGACGAAAAGGCGCACGAGAAGGAATTGCAAAAGCTCACTGACAAACACATCGGCTTGGTCGATGAAGTTTTAAAGCATAAAGAAGCCGAGATTATGCAAACCTGATTTTATTGGCTAACGCTGGATCTCTTCGCTAGTCGAGGAGGGAGGATGGGCCTGTTCTGCTTTTTAGAACAGGCTTTTTTTATTTTTAGCGAAAGTGCAATTGTGTGCTTAAACCGGCTGTTATTCCCCAATCGCCCTCACGCGGCATCAAGCCTTTTGTAACCAACATCTCCACGGAAACTTTTGACAGCTTCCAACTGAATCCCAACCGCGCCGAACTGCGATCTTCCGTACCAAGGGGAATTTGATTTCGCGGCGAAGTGAACCCGTTGATTTCTCCCGCCAATTGCCATGCTTTATTTAAATTCCACAACACGCCGAGTCCATAAACCAGCGCATCATTTTGGTCATTGCTTTGACGGGGTGCGCTCAGAATCGCCAGCCCGAGATCAGAAAAAAATAAGGCCGCGCCGAATTGTTTGGCTGCCAAAATCGACATCGTGATATCAGTGGTGTTGTTGCCAATGCCGCGATCCTGATTGGTATTGGGCAATTTGGTTTCGATCCGCAAACCGCAAGCGGGGCGACGCGGTCCTTCAGCTAAAACACGGGCAACGGTCGCCAGGCTAAAATCGCCGGCATCATCGGCAATCGTTTTCGCGCCGGATTTTAAAATTTGCTTGAGCGCACCGCGAATTTGGAGGGAAACATTTTCCGCCAGCCCCCAATCAAGACGCAGCGCCCCATAACGAAAAAGATCGCCGCTGGCGCGTGTAATCGGCGCTTGCCAATTGGAACGCATTTCAACAGCGAGCTGCCCCCATAATGCGCCTTTCGGTGCGAGCCGCAGGCTATTCGTCGGCAACGCCAGCACAACCGGTGGCGCGCTTAGATTCTTTGGGGGCGAGGCGGCATCATTTTCTCCGGCGACGGCCAACCGGCAGCAACAAAAGAAAAGGCAAAATACTCTTTTCATGGCGCAAACAACCCCGAGGTTTTACTGCAGTGAAAAATTTAGGAAACAAAAAGCCCGATGCCCTGGTTACAATTGCGGCACATGTCGATGGTTTCGCGGTTGTTCAGCAGGGTGTGGCGGAAATGGGCGTAGTTTTCTGATTGCCAAATCTCTGTAAAGTCTGCCGTCTTCGCATCGCCGGTGAGGTGATGGCCGTTTTTATCGAAACAGCACGGCACCACCGAGCCATCCCAATTCACGAGCGTGGTCAGCCACGGCCGCGGGCACGCTCCTTTGCCGCCTTTCACGGTAAAATCGCTTTCCGTGAGTTGATAGCGCCGAAAGCTTTCCGCCGCCGGCAGCCATTCCTGCGCCTCGGCAAAAGTTTCGACTTGGACGGTTTTCTTTAAAAAACGATCGACGCCCAGTTCGGCAGCCAACTTTTCCATCGCGGCCAATTCGTGCTCGTTGTGCTGCATCACGATGAATTGCAGATAAATGTAAGGCGTCTGGCGTTGCAGCCGTTTTTTCGCCGCCACCAGATTGCGTGTGCCGGCGAGCACTTTTTCCAATGCGCCGCCGACGCGATAGCGGCTGTAAGTCTCGGGCGTCGCGCCATCCACAGAAATGATGATGGTATCAAGACCACTGCGCACGGTGGCTTCTGCGGTCGGTTCGTCAAAATAATGCGCATTGCTGCTGGTGGTGACGTACAAACCGCGCTGCTTCGCGTAGGCGACGAATTCATTGAACTGGCGATGCAGATACGGCTCGCCTTGATGAAAGAGCACAACGTAAATCGCACGGCTGGCCAGGGCATCAATTAGGCGCTTGTATGTTTGCAGTTCCATGCGGCCATAAGCGCGCTCCATCGTGCCGTTGCCGGTGACGCACAAGGGACAGCGCAAGTTACAGACGTTCGTCGGTTCAATCGTCAGAATCGGCGGTACGCCCCATACGATGGTCTTTTTCGTGATCGCCGACAGGAGAAAGGAAACGAGCGCTTGCGCGGCATTCCAAACCCGCAGCCAGGTCAAACTCTTCAACAGTTGTATAATGGAAACTTCTTT
>JAJVHT010000052.1:10781-16191 GCA_022072515.1 bacterium | reverse complement strand
ATTCTCGGTGTGAGCGAAAAAGCCAATGCCGACGAGATCAAAAAAGCTTATCGGCAAATGGCAAAAAAATATCATCCGGATGCCAACCCCGGCGACAAGACGGCGGAGGAGCGCTTCAAAGAAATCAATGAAGCTTATGACGTGTTGGGCGATCTCAAGAAGCGCAATAAATACGACCAACTCCGGGTCTACGGCCATTCGGCGACAAACAGCGACTGGTTCAATTTCGATCAGGATATTTTGCGCCAACACGGCTGGAACCCCGGTGGATTTCAATCGCCCAATGGACAAGTGTTTGGCCAGGGTTTTGCATTTTCGGATCTTCTGCGCGAGTTGTTTGGCGAAGGCATCATGAATGATTTCGCGCCGCAGTACGGTCCGCGTGATCTCACCGGCGAGATTACGATTTCGTTTATGGAGGCGATTACCGGCACCGAACGCGTTATTTCGGTAAAGCAGCGCAAAATTTGCCCGACCTGCTCAGGAATCGGCCGCGATCCCCGTGCTTCTTTTAATAAATTTCAACGGGAAAGCGGCGGCGGTTGTCCCCATTGCCACGGCTCCGGCAATGTGACGACGCGAAAAAAAATTCGTGTGCGCATTCCGCCCGGCATTGAAAATGGCCATAAGCTGCGCATTCCGGGCATGGGTGCCAGTTCCGACTTTCCGTATAAAACTTCCCGCGAAAATCGCGGCGATCTGATTATCACCGTGCATGTGGAAGCCGATAATACGTTCAAGCGGCAAGGCAAGGATGTTTATTACGAGTTGGGTATGAACGAAACCGATTTGGAAGCCGGCGCGCGCGTCTACATTCCCACCATTGACGGCAAGAAGGTGGAGTTGAATATTCCTTCCGGCACCAAACGGGGAACGTTGCTGCGCTTGAAAAATTTGGGAGTGCGCATAAATGGGCAACAAGGGGATCAATATGTCCGTATTGTTTAAAGACAAAATGCAGCGCGGCTTACAGGCTTAGCGACAAGCATTAAAAATTTTCAAAGGTGGCAAAAATCTCCCAGCAGGAGGGTTGTTATGATCGCGAACCGAAAAATTTGGGTTCTGACCGCGGTAACGCTGTTGACCGGCGTCATTTTGGGTTTGGGCATTGCCTCGAATTTCAACTGGACGAATTCGGGCATCGCGCGAGAAACTCCGCTTATCCTGGAAAAAACTTCCAAACCGGTCGAAGCGGTAAAGAGTCAGGCGGATATTCAGAGTACCGGCAAGGCCTTTGTCGAGGTGACCCAAAAGGTCATGCCCACCGTGGTTAGTGTGACCAGCACGAAAGTCATCCGCGGTCGCAGCCCGTTTTCGGAATTTTTTCACGAAGACTGGTTTGGCCGCCAGTTCCGCGGCCGCCAGCGCGAGCAACGCCAGGAAGGATTAGGCTCCGGCGTCATCATCAGTCCGGACGGTTACATTTTAACGAACAATCATGTCATCAAAGAAGCTGAAGAAATTGCGGTGTTGCTGGACCGCAAGGAGTACAAGGCTAAAGTCATTGGCATCGATCCCAAAACCGATCTGGCGGTGATTAAAATTGATGAAAAAAATTTGCCGGTGGTGCAGCTCGGCAACTCCGACGAGCTGGAAGTCGGGGAATGGGTTTTGGCCATCGGGAATCCGTTTTCATTGCAACTGCAGCATTCGGTGACCGCCGGCATCGTCAGCGGCAAGGGCCGCAATCAAGTCGGCATTGGCGATATTGATTATGAAGATTTCATTCAGACGGATGCGGCAATCAATCCCGGCAACAGCGGCGGCGCATTGGTAAATTTGCGCGGCGAGCTGGTTGGCATTAACACGGCGATTGTGGCCAATGGCTGGAGCGGCGGCAATCTCGGCATCGGTTTCGCCATCCCCATCAATCTCGCCAAACAAATCATGGAACAGCTTATTGCCAGCGGCAAAGTCGTGCGTGGTTGGCTCGGGGTTTATATTCAAACCGCCAATGCCAACATGGTCAAAGAATTCGATTTGCCATCCACCGAGGGCGCGCTGGTGAGTGACGTGACCGAGAATTCGCCTGCCGAAAAAGCCGGCCTGCAAGATCGTGATTTCATCATCGCCTTCGACGGCAAGAAAATTTCTGAAAGCAATCAACTGATGCATCTCATCGCGACGTACAAACCGGGCACGCGCGTGCCGGTCAAACTGATTCGCGATGGGCGCGAAAGAATGCTGACCGTGACGCTCGGCGAACGCCCGGATGACAATGAGGTGCCGCGCCTCACCACCACCGGCGGCGACATGAACCGGCTCGGCTTCGAGGTCAACAACTTGACGGCAGAGTTGGCGCAGGAATTCGGCATCGACGTTGAATCGGGCGTGATCGTAACCGACGTGGAAGAAGGCCGTGTGGCCGAAAAAGAAGGCCTGCAAGTCGGCGATGTCATTCGCGAGGTCAATCGTGAAACCATTGACAACGTTCAGGCGTTTAATCGTATCATCGCGCGGCTCCGGGCCGGCGACACGGTGCTGTTGCGGGTGATTCGTGGTGAAAATAAATTCTTTGTTGCATTAAAGGTAGAAAATGATTAAATTGCCAATCCCTGAATCGAGGGCCGTGAGCCGAGGGATTAGCGTTTTCTAAATGATGCTCTCAGCCCTTCGCTGCAGGCCTTAACCATTTGAGGAAACCCGCTACATGGACCAGAAAAAACTGCAATTCTTTAAGAAAAGGCTTTTCGAAGAACGCGATCGCATTGTCGCCTCGTTGACGCATCATGAAGTGGAAATCGAGAGCGCTACTTCATCACGCAGCGCGGAGTTTGAAGAGGCCTCCCGGCTCGATAAAGATCGCGAGTATATCTCCGGCTTGCTCACGATGGACACGGAAGAGCTGGCGGATATTAATGAATCGCTCAAACGCATCGATGAAGGCACGTACGGCAAATGCGTGGATTGCGGCAACGACATTCCGGAGCCGCGTCTGGAAGCCATGCCCAGCTCGTTGCGGTGCCTCGATTGCCAAAAGCTAAACGAAGATCGGCAGGATTTTACGGAAGAATCTCCCGTCGCGCCGATTATTTGAAGCCGGTCTTCCTAAATTTTATTGTAGCTATTCGGTCCATATTTTCGATCAAGCAAGCCAATCGAGTCGCGAATTGCAAAAGAAATTATTCGACAATTCACCTACGAAAATCACGACCGAATAGCTACGGCTTTTTTAACGTAAATAAAAGTTTTTTTGAATCCTGCAATTCTGTCAGACCTCTGTAAAAACGGCTTTCCCCTGCCAACTTGTTCAAAACTTCCCTTTAAAATTTAACCTCAGTATAAACAATAAATAAACCCGGTGCGAATTTTCCTTATTTGATTGGCACAGCATTTGTATTTATGTTTAACTGCTTATATAGCAAATTTTTAGAATACCCGATTTTTCCTTAAATACGAATACTCTAAGCTGGAGACCTTTATTATGGGTAAGATTATCGGCATTGATTTGGGAACCACCAACTCATGTGTAGCTGTGATGGAAGGCGGCGAGCCGGTGGTGATTGCCAACTCAGAAGGCATGCGCACCACACCCTCCGTTGTCGCTTTTACCAAAAGCGGTGAACGTCTCGTCGGTCAGGTGGCCAAGCGTCAAGCCATTACCAATCCCAAAAACACGATTTACTCGATCAAACGATTTATGGGCCGCCGCATGGGCGAAGTCACCCGCGAGCGCAACACCGTGCCGTATGAGGTGATGGCGACGAAAAATGACCTCGCGGTGGTCAAGATCAGCGACAAAGAATATACACCGCAAGAAATCTCCGCGATGATTTTGCAAAAAATGAAACAAACCGCGGAAGATTATCTCGGTGAAAAAGTCACCGACGCCGTCATCACGGTGCCGGCTTATTTCAACGACAGCCAGCGCCAGGCCACGAAAGAAGCCGGCGAAATCGCCGGACTGAAAGTGCGCCGCATTATCAACGAGCCGACCGCAGCTTCGCTGGCGTACGGCCTGGATAAAAAGAAAGACGAAAAAATTGCGGTGTTCGACCTCGGCGGCGGCACATTCGACATCAGCATTCTCGAAATCGGCGACGGCGTGTTCGAAGTGAAAGCCACCAACGGTGATACGCATCTCGGCGGCGATGATTTCGACCAGCGGGTGATGGACTGGCTGGTGGCTGAGTTCAAACGGCAGGAAGGCGTCGATCTCGCCAAAGATCCGATGGCCGTGCAGCGTTTGAAAGAAGCCGCGGAAAAAGCCAAATGCGAGCTGTCAACGGTGATGCAAACCGACATCAATCTGCCGTTCATCACGGCGACCGACAGCGGGCCAAAACATTTGCAGATGACGCTGACGCGCGCGAAATTCGAACAGCTTTGCGATGATTTGTTCGAGCGGACGGTCGCGCCTTGCGAATCGGCCCTGCGTGACGCCGGCATGAGCGCGGCGGATATTGATGAAGTCGTCCTTGTCGGCGGTTCGACCCGCATGCCGCGCGTGCAGGAAATTGCGCGCAAATTGTTCGGCAAAGAACCGCACAAGGGCGTCAACCCCGATGAAGTCGTCGCAGTCGGCGCGGCCATTCAAGGCGGCGTGCTCGGCGGCGATGTAAAAGACGTGTTGCTGTTGGACGTTACGCCGTTGTCGCTCGGCATCGAAACTCTCGGCGGCATCACCACGAAGCTGATCGAGCGCAACACCACCATTCCGTGCCGCAAGTCGGAAATTTTCTCGACGGCGGCGGACAGCCAAACGCAAGTCGAGATTCACGTGCTGCAAGGCGAGCGGGATATGGCGATTGACAACCGCACGCTCGGGCGCTTCATTCTCGACGGCATTCCGCCGGCGCCGCGCGGCGTGCCGCAGGTGGAAGTCACCTTCGACATTGACGCGAACGGTATTCTCAACGTCTCGGCGAAGGACAAGGCAACGAGCAAACAGCAATCGATTCGCATCGAAGCCTCGACCGGCTTGAGCAAGGAAGAGATTGCCAAGATGGAGCGCGACGCGCGCGACCATGCCGCGGAAGACAAAAGGAAACGTGAAGCCGTCGAAGCGCGCAATCAGGCCGATCAACTCGTCTATCAAACCGAGAAAAACATAAAAGACATGGCCGATAAGCTCGAGGTCGACGAGAAGAACCAACTCGAGACGGCGGTGAAACGGATCAAGGACGTTCTGGGCACCGATAACGTGGACGAGATTCGCGCCGCGTGTGAGGCGCTGAACAAAGAATGGAACGCCATCTCGGCGAAGATGTATGAGCGGGCTTCGGCCGCCGGCGCCAAGAGCGCGGCCAGCGAGCCCAGCAACGGCGGTCCGCAAAAAGGCAAAGTGCAGGAAGCCGAGTTCGAAGTCGTCGATGACGACGCGAATAAAAATTGATTGGCTCCGTTAATCAATATAAATGGAAAAAGCGAGACGCCTCACGTCGACCCAGCGTGAGGCGCTCGCTTTTTT
>JAJVHT010000052.1:0-10681 GCA_022072515.1 bacterium | reverse complement strand
CGAGCTTTGCGCTGTCCGGCGCCCAGAACACGAAGGTTTCGTTGAAACAGACCGGCTCCGGCAGGCCATGCTTTTTGCCATAATACTTGATCGCGCCGGCCTGGCCGTAGTTTTCAGCGTAAATCACGCAACCCGATTTCTCCGTTTCACTCAGGCTCTGGTAAGTTCCAATCACAATTTCCGCCAGTTCTCGCCACCCCGTCATGTCGGCATAATCTTGCGGCAGTTGATGCACGCGGCCATCTTCCCACATTAACGCGCCGGATAAGCCGTAATTTTTTGACGCCGCCGCATACGCCGCCATTTTATCCAACGCCAACACCGGCAAGCTGTAGGGAATGCTGGGCAAAAAAATCACGAGCACCACCGCGAGCAGCGCCGGCCGCAAAAAGCGCCGTCGTTGGGCAAAGCGCTTTTCGATCGCAACGCCGCCAGCAGCAAACAACAATGGATACACGCCCAACGTGTAATACGCTTTGCCGCTCAACAGCAACAAGATGAGAATTGTCAAGACAAAGGTCAAACCCAAGACTCTAAATCGCCGGGTTTCCCGCATGAAGAGCAAATAGGCCAGCCCCCAAACCCAAATGATCACGGCGTGAACATTCATCAACAATTGTAAGAGTAAAAAATCAACGGGATTCACGTGCACCAATTGCGTGCGCCGCAATTCTGCCATGTGCCCAACGATTGGCCAGTTGTGTGTGTGCTGCCAGATCAGATTCGGCAGGATGACGAAGAATCCCAACAAAAAACCAAACGCAAAATACTTGGATCGCATCAATTGGCGCTCCGGGGTGCACAGCAGCGCCAGCAAGAACGCCAGAACAAAAAAAACGATGGCGTATTTATTCAGGAAAGCGAGCCCCCAGAGAATTCCCAAATGCAGCCAAGAGCGAGGATTTTGGCTCTGCAGCAGCTTCACGATAAAATATCCGCTCAACAGCCAGGCAAATTGATCAAAAGCGACCGGCATGAGAAACGTGTTGCTGCGCAGAAACGACGGCGACAAAATAAACGCGGCGCCAGCAAGCCCGATGGCCCAGGTGGAGCCGCCAAGCTCTTTGACGAGCAGTGCGATCACCATAACGGAAGCCGCCCCGACCACGGCCGGAAAAAATCCGGCGGCAAAAGCCGAATCGCCCAATATGGCGGTGGCAAGCTTGCCGAGCATCGGCGTGAGCGGCGGCACGGAGATGTAACCCCAAGCGGGATGATCGGCCAACGCTAAATACAAGTAAATGTCGCGATGCAACTCGTAATTGCTGTTGGTCAAAAAATGCAGCGCGAGCTTGACCAGGGCCAACGCGATGATGAGCAGCCAGTCGGACGAAAATTTGATGCGGCGCATAGAATTGCTCCAGGTTTTGTGATGCAAATAAGATACGATAACAATCACCAAAAGTCGCAAAAAATTAGCAACAGCGTCCTCTGTCGATGCGGCTAATCTTGGTGCTTGTTTTTGAAATGAGATTTCCTTATTATTTCATTCGGCGTTAGCGTCACAGAAAAATAAATGAATACAGTAAAACCAGTCGTTGGGCAACAAGAGACTGAAGTCCTAGCTATAAAACGATCAAGGAAAAGAATGCCTCAACAGCTTAAATCACCACCGCGGAAATCAATCGGCAAAAAAATTCAAGCGCAGAAAATCAAGCTCGGCGCAACAGAACTAAAGCCGGAAGAAATTATCAAAGATTATCGTCTCGCCTTTCAAAGCCGGCAGGTGAGCCTCATTGGCCGCAAGGAAGTGATGGCCGGCAAGGCCAAATTCGGCATCTTCGGCGACGGCAAAGAGATTCCGCAACTGGCTTTGGCCAAAGCATTCCGCCTCGGTGATTTTCGTTCGGGCTATTATCGCGATCAAACGTTGATCTTCGCGCTCGGCATGCACACGATGCAGGAATATTTTGCGCAGTTGTATGCGCACGCCGACGTCGAGGCGGATCCCGCCAGCGCCGGGCGCGCCATGAATGCGCATTTTGGCACGCGCAGCTTGAACACCGATGGCAGTTGGAAAAATTTAGTCGCGATGTACAATTGCTCCGCCGACGTTTCGCCCACCGGCTCGCAGATGCCGCGCCTCGTCGGCCTTGGTTATGCCTCGCGGCTGTATCGTGAACTGCCCGCGCTGCAACAGTTCACCCAATTTTCCCATCACGGCGATGAAATCGCTTTCGGCACCATCGGCAATGCGACGTGCGCGGAGGGTATGTTGTGGGAATCCATTAACGCGATCGGGGTGCTGCACGCGCCGGTATTGCTGTCGATTTGGGACGATGAATATGGCATTTCCGTGCACAACGAGCAACAAGTCACCAAAGCCAGCATGTCGGAATTGTTGAAGGGGTTTCAGCGTAAACGCGGCGCGCGTGACGGTTTTGATCTTTATACCGTCAAGGGATGGGATTATCCCGCATTAGTCGAGACCTATCTGAAAGCGGCAGCCATCGTTCGTAAAGAACGTGTTCCCGCCATCGTTCACGTCATTGAAATCACGCAGCCGCAAGGCCATTCCACTTCCGGCAGTCACGAGCGCTACAAATCCAAAGAGCGTTTGCAGTGGGAAGAAGAATTTGACGGCATTCGAAAAATGCGCGAGTGGATGATCAAGAACGGCATTTCCACGGCGGCAGAACTGGAACATTTTGAAGAAGAAGAGATGAAGTTGGTCGCCGGCATCCGTGACCAGGCTTGGAAAGCCTATCTTACGCCAATTCTACGCGAGCGTCAGGAAGTCGCCAACCTCATCGACGAGATGGCACAAACCTCGGCGCATCAAGCCGAATTGCGCCACCTCAAAGCGGCGCTGCTGGCCAACCCCAATCCGTTGCGGCGCGATATCATGATCGCCATTCGCGAGGCGCTGGTCACAGCACGCGAGGAAAATTCCTCCGCAAAAACAAGTCTCCTCGCCTGGAAGCAGCAACAGCATAGGATCAACCACGAGCGCTACAGTTCGCATCTTTACAATCAAGCCGCCAATTCAGCGGTGCGCATTGCGGAGATCAAACCGGTTTATGCGGATAAGTCGCCAACGGTCAACGGCTTTGAAGTGTTGAATGCTTGCTTCGCTGCGGCATTGAGCCGCGATCCGCGCGTGATCGCCTTTGGCGAAGATGTGGGTAAGCTTGGCGACGTCAACCAAGGCTTTAAAGGCTTGCAAGAAAAATACGGCGCGCTGCGGGTTGCCGACACCGGCATTCGT
Source organism: bacterium (assembly GCA_022072515.1). Lineage (GTDB taxonomy): Bacteria > Zhuqueibacterota > Zhuqueibacteria > Zhuqueibacterales > Zhuqueibacteraceae > Zhuqueibacter. The sequence goes on along the minus strand of JAJVHT010000052.1, from coordinate 7,473 downwards.
GAATGCACGATCATCGGGCAGGCCATCGGTATGGCAATGCGCGGCTTGCGGCCGATTGCCGAGATTCAATATCTCGATTATATTTTATACGCGCTGCAAATTTTGTCCGACGATCTCGCCACCTTGCAATGGCGCACGCGCGGCGGCCAGAAAGCGCCGGTCATCGTGCGCACGCGCGGCCACCGGCTCGAGGGCATTTGGCACGCTGGCTCGCTGCTGGCCGGTCTCATTCATCTCGTGCGTGGCATGCATGTGCTGGTGCCGCGTAACATGACCCAGGCCGCCGGTTTTTACAACACGCTGTTGCGCGCCGAAGATCCCGCCCTCGTCATCGAAGTGTTGAATGGTTATCGCCTGAAAGAACGCGTCCCACAAAATATTGGCGATTTTACCGTGCCGTTAGGCGTGCCGGAAATCATCCGGTCGGGCACTGACGTCACGATTGTGACCTACGGTGCCTGTTGCCGGATTGTGCTGGAAGCGGCTGAGCTATTGAGCAAAACCAACATCACCGCTGAAGTGATCGATGTGCAATCGTTGCTGCCGTTCGATCTTCACGGCGTCATCAGCGCCTCGCTGCAGAAAACAAATCGCATTGTGTTTGTCGATGAGGACGTGCCCGGCGGCACGACGGCGTATATGCTGCAAGAAGTGTTGGAGAAACAGAATGGCTATCGCTGGTTGGATTCTGCGCCACGGACATTACCCGGCAAACCACATCGTCCGGCTTACGGCTCCGACGGCGACTATTGGTCGAAGCCGAATGTGGAAACTATCTTTGAAACCGTCTATGAGTTGATGCACGAAACGGATCCACGGCACTATCCAATTTTTTATCAATAACCGAATCGCCGTAATGTCATTGCTGTTGTATCATATGCGAGTGGGTATCCACCCCGGACGGCAATTCGCTGCGCACGAGATAATCCGCCAAAGCGGTCAACGCATTGCCGACGGCCTCCAAAATCTGTTCTTCGTCGCCGATCAAACCGAGCGTCAACGTCTTTTTGAGCTTGGTTTCTTTTCCGGCTTCGCCTTCCGCCCAGGCCTTCCAAATGATTTGCCCCGACGGTGTTACCAGCACGGCATGAAAATGCGGCAACACATCTTTTCCGCCCCAAATGTATTTGCCCTGGCCGGTGACCGCCTCTGAAGAAAAATTCTCGCCGTAAATCACGCCGTCAGCGCGCAGTTTTCTCGCGACGCGGCGCAACGCGTCGAGATTGTAGCCTTGCGGCGTTTCCGGCACGCCCATATCGATGACGACCTGGCGCACCGAGTCATCGGGGATGATATAAAAACGGCGAAACTCCGCGAGTTTCTCCTGGAAAATTTGGCGGATGGCGAGGCGGCTTTTATCCCGCTTGACTTCGCCGACAAACCCGACAACGGCAACGCGCCGGGTGGCGCCGATACGGGCGCGATCATATTTAAAATTATCCCGTGTCGCCGTTTTATTCACCGCGCAGCCGGTGCAAACGAAAAGGGCAAGCAGCGTCAATATGAAAAATACGAAACGTTTCATCGCGTTTCCTCCAGTCCGGTTTTTGCAAAAAAATTCAGGACGACGGTACTTTACAATATTAAAGATAAGCAAAGATTTGCCCTTTCGCCAGTTGTTTTTATGGCGATTCTTTTCTTGACTTTAGTGTCATTATAGTGTAAATTTGTGCAGGTATTTTAGCACTTGCGCAGGTAAAAACGGTCGAATTGGTTTTGAGGAGAATTGTCTTTTTTGATCTTCGCTACGCCGGACCGCAAGCGGTTGCAATTGGCGCGAGGCAAGCAAGAAGAAGAATTGAGAGTTAGGAAACTTTTTCTTTTACTGTCAGTACGTTGAAGTAGTTGCCGCGCTTGCAGTCTCGATTCCCCAATACCAAGCACAACGGAAATCGGGACAACAAGGGTTCAACCTAAGGAAGGGAGATTATGAAGAAGTTCATTCTACCATTGCTTTTGTTGTTGCCGGTTGTCGTTTTCGGGCAAGGCATCGACGTGCAACCCCGCCATGTGATTGACATCCCGACCGCCTGGCCTTTGCCACGCGCCGGATTCGATTTGACCGCCCGCGCTTTCGGCCAGGGCGGCATGTTTGTGAGCTTAAGCGTCGGCGTCTCCAATCAGTTCATGTTTGGCGCTTCTTACGGCGGCACGAATATCCTCGGCGAAGATTCGCTGCAGTGGAATCGCGCACCGGGCCTGCTTGTGCGGTATAATATTATTCCCGAAAGCTTTGCTTTGCCGGCGATCAGCATCGGCTTTGAGTCGCAAGGCTATGGCCCGTTTATCGCGAAATCCAAAACCACCAATTCAGAAATAAATCGCTACACGAACAAATCGCCGGGGTTTTATGTGGTGGCGAGCAAAAGTTACGCTTTTCTGGAGCATTTGGATTTTCACGGCGGCATCAATTATTCGCTCGAGCGCGGCGATGGGGATAAAGATATCAATCTCTTTACCGGCGCGGCGCTGGCGTTCAACCAGGATTTTGAATTGCTCGGCGAATACGATTTTGCCCTCAACGACACCCAGAAAAAAGTTTCGCTCGGCGAAGGCACCGGCTATTTGAATGCCGGGCTGCGGTTGAACATCAAAAAGGTCGTTTATATCGAAGTGTATTTGAAAAACCTTTTGCAAAATCGCACCGCGGCCAAATACTATAATCGCGAATTTCAGATCACTTTCTTCCAGTACATTTTATAGCGCCTGCTCTCAACTGCGCGTCATCAGTTCATGGATATGAGCGGCTGGCTGGTTTGAGCAAGGGAAGTGCAATGGGGCGGAGTTGAGCTTGCAGACAAACCGAGTTAAAGGTGCAATTATGAAATCTTCTCGAAATTTATTTTTTGCGGTGGCGGCTTTCGCTTTTATCGGCAGCAGCCTCGGGTGTTACACGCTGCTCAAACATCCCCGCATAGAAGTCGAAGATCGCGTCGCTGCCGCCAATGAGGACGCAGCTATTCGTTTCGATGATGATTGTTCGGGCTGCCACACCTACGGCAGCCTGCGCGCCCATCATCCCCCCGTGCCTCCGCCGCGCCATATGGTTTCGCCGCAATGGGATTATTATTACGACAATCCGTGGTGGAATCCTTATTACACGCCCGCGGCGCCCGTGTACTCGCCCTCTACTCCAACCGCCGGAGAAGAGCAAAAGAAACGGCCCTTTGATCGGCGGCATCAGAGTTCGCAAGATGAAACCTCCCCGGCTACCGTCAGCACCCCGGAGCCGGCGCCCAATTCCGGCGTCGTGGCAAAGCCGGTGGAATCCGGCAACAGCCAGCCGGCGTCGAAGCCGCAGCCGCAACCAGACACCAACAAACGTGACGAGAAGCGCGCGGGTGACAGCAACAGCGGCGAGCGCCGAACGAAAAAACCGTAAAAAGCGGAGTTATCGGATTGATAGAACGTTGGAGTGTTGAGGCGCTGCGCTTCCGCACTCCAACCATTCATCAATCGCTTGATCCAACACTGCAACAGTCCTCAAATCCAGCTATTCAGTGGTCCACCAATCCAATCACCTCTACTGTTTACGAACGGGAGCGCAACGATGCCCAAAAGCCTGAGAATCGTGGGGGGAATTTTCGTCATATTGGCGGTGATTCTCGGCGCGGTCGTCGTTTTTGGATCCCGCTTGCTGAAAAAATCGTTGCCGCAAACCACGGGGGAAAAGACGCTCACCATCCTTTCACAGCCGGTCACCGTTTATCGTGATGAACACGGTGTGCCGCATATCTTCGCCGCCAATGAAGATGACCTGTGGCGCGCCGCCGGATATGTTGCGGCGCAAGACCGGCTCTGGCAAATGGATTTCACGCGCCGCGCCGTGCGGGGCACACTTTCGGAAATTTTTGGCGAAGCGACGTTAGCCGAGGATAAATTTTTGCGCACCTGGGGCTTTCACCGTGTCGCCAAGCGCCTGGCGGAAAGGCTCTCACCGGAATCCCGCCGCATGCTTACCGCTTATGCCGAAGGGGTTAATGCTTTTATCACCGTGAACAAAGCGCAATTGCCGCTCGAATTCAGCCTGCTGCAATACAAACCGGAAGAATGGAAAATCGAAGATAGCCTCGGTTTCATTCGCCTCATGGCGTTTAACTTGTGTTACGCCTGGTTTTTTGAGCCGGCCTTGGGCCAGGTCGCCGATCGTTATGGCTTGCCGATGGCGATGGAAATTTTTCCCGCGGTGTTAGAAAACACGCCAAGCATCGTGCCGGATTTGCCGAGAGGCCTCGGCGCGCGCCTCGACGATTTCTTTCAGCTCGCGCTGCACACGCGCACCGAACTCGGCATGCCGCCCGCCGTGCTCGGCAGCAACAGTTGGGCAGTGAGCGGCGCCCGCACCACCAGCGGCAAACCACTGCTCGCCAACGATCCGCATCTCAGTCTCGCATTGCCGTCGGTTTGGTATGAAATGCATCTCGTCGCCGGCACAGAGTTGGATGTAGTGGGCGTGACCCTTCCCGGCTTGCCCGGCATTGTTCTTGGTCATAATCGTGACCTCGCCTGGGGATTTACACACGGCATGGTTGATGATCTGGATTTTTATTTGGAAAAAATCAACCCCGCCAATGCCGATGAATATTGGCACGACGGCGTCTGGAAAAAAATGGAGAGCAGCGAAGAATATATCACGGTCAAGGGACGCCAAACTCCCGAACGCTTCAAAATCCGCGCGACCGGGCATGGGCCGGTGGTGAATGCCATCAACGCTGCCGCGCAAAACGATTCGTTCGCCGTGAGTATGCGGTGGACGGGCTTCGAGAATACCGATGAAATGCGGGCCACGCACGGGCTGCTGCGCGCCAAATCCTGGGACGAATTTTTGCAGGCGATGCGGCATTTTCAAGTGCCGAATCAAAATGTGATTTATGCCGACGTCGCCGGCAATATCGGCTACTATTCCTGCGGCCTCGTGCCGATTCGCCGCGACGGCAAGGGTTATCTGCCCTATCGCGGCTGGGAGAATGCGGGCGATTGGATCGGCATGATTCCATTTGAGCAGATGCCGCACGTTTATAATCCGCCGCAAAATTTTGTCGCGACCGCGAACAATTTGATCGCCGGCAAAAATTTTCCATACTACCTTTCCAATGCGTGGGAACCGGCGAGCCGCATCGAGCGCATCACGGAATTGCTGCAAGAAAACGGCAAAGCTAATGTCAAAACTTTTCAGCGGATGCAGAGTGATGTGGTGTCCGTGCATGCGCGGCGGATGGTGCCGGAGTTACTCAAGCTGCTCGATCAGGCGGTCGCGCCGGACAGTGCAAAAACGTCCACGCCGATTTTAACTGACGAAGAAAAAAATGCGCGCCAGTTGTTGAGCACATGGGAGTTTGACGAGACGCCGGACAGCGTTCCGGCCGCACTCTTTGAAGTTTGGACGCAGGAATTTTTGCTCGCGACAATTAAAGATGAGCTGGGCGACACCCTTTTTAATGCCTATGCGGCCTGGTCGACCCTGGGCACGCGCGCCTTGGAATATTTGGTGCAGCACCCCGAGTCGCCGTGGTTCGATCAGCGGGACACTCCCAACGTCGAGGCGGCGCCGGAAATCGCGCTCGCCTCTTTTCGGCAAATGCTGCAATATTTGCGCACCCAACGGGGTGAAATCATGAGCGATTGGCAATGGGGAAAAATACATCAATTGACCCTGCAACACACGCTGGGAAAACATGAATTGCTGCAACATGTTTTTAATATCGGGCCTTTTGCCGCTGGCGGCTCCGCCAACACGATCAACAAAGGCGAATATCTTTTGACTGCGCCTTATGCTTTAAACGCCGGGCCCTCGGTCCGCCTTATTGTCGACCTGGCCGATCCCGAAACCTCATGGTCCGTTATTCCCGGCGGCCAATCCGGCCAACTGTTTAGTCCGTACCATCACGATCAACTGTCGCTGTGGCTGCAAGGAAAATATCGCACGGTTTCCATGCGCCGCGAAGCCATAGCCGCGAATAATAAAAACACGCTCGTTCTAACGCCAACTCGGTAATTTGTCTTTGTTAAAAAATAAACAGATTAACAAAAGCAACCCAAGTGACAGACGGGCAGTCGGTGTTACCATTTTCTTGGAGGCAGTATGAAATCCATTGCTGACCTCATGCTCGGTGAGCATTTTACCGCGTTCTTCGTCGTGCGCCGCAAAGAGATCAAGAAAAAGAAAAACGGCGATCCGTTTCTAACTCTGGATCTTACCGACGCCAGTGGACATCTCGACGCGGTATGGTGGGATTTTCAGCCGGATCTATTCGGCAAGACGGAAGCCGACGGCGTCGAAATCGGCGACGTTGTTAAAGTGGCGGGAAGCGTTGAAGAGTATCAAGGCGTGCGGCAGATTCGCGTCGAAAAAATCCGCCGCGCCAAACCGGAAGATCAAGTCGACCTGGCAAAACTAATCCCCGTCGTGGAAATTGACCGCAACGTGCTGTGGCAAAATTTCCGCAAAATGATCGACAGCATTGCCAATCCCTACCTGCTCTCGCTCCTCCGGCGAATTTTTGATGACGAAGCGCTGGCGAAAAAATTCATGGACGCGCCGGGCGGCAAGCTGTGGCATCACAACTATCTCGGCGGCTTGCTGGAGCACACCCTGAACATCGCGACCACCTGTGACCGTTTGGCAAAAATTTATCCGGCGCTTGACCGCGATCTGCTCATTGCCGCGGCGCTGGTGCATGACCTCGGCAAGGTCGAATCATACACCTATGGTCCGCATTTCGATTACACGGACAGCGGGCGGCTGCTCGGCCACATCGTCATCGGCAGCCAGATGGTGGCGGAAAAAATCAACTCGTTTCCGGAGTTTCCCCACGAGCTTAAAATGAAATTGCAGCATTTGATTTTGAGCCACCAAGGCAAATTGGAGCAGGAATCTCCGGTCGTGCCGATGACCCGCGAGGCTTTTATTCTTTATTACGCCGACGAGATTGACTCAAAGCTCAATGCCTTCGAGCGGATCAGCAAAGACGAACGCCCCGCCGGCGCGAAGTGGAGCAAGTATGTCAATTTGCTGGGAAGGTATTTGTATTTGGGGGAACAGCCACCGAAATAAAAAAACAATAGATACGCGACTCATACTTTTGCTTCTCAGCCTTAAAAGCGAGTATGAGAATGAGTACAAGCAAGAGGTCGGTTACTGTGCGCTGGTGGGAAACGTGCGCGCGATTTGTTTGAACCATTTCGCCACAACTTTTTCGGCGGGCTTGCCGTTCGGCGTGAATGACCGGTCTTCCGGTCCGCCGTCTTCGAGCGTGCTCGGCCATTTCCACCAATACATCCCGGCCAGCCAATCGGGGTTTTTCCTCTCCGCGTTTAAAAAAGCCTGATAAATCGCTTCGTAACAGCGACGTTGCGCGTCGAGATCACCGGCGGCACGGCGGCCGTCTTCATGCGGATTTTTCCAGGTTTGCGCCGACGAGGTAAAACCGATTTCCGTGAGCAGCACCGGTTTGTTGAATTTGGCAGCAACAG
>JAJVHT010000061.1:22423-39323 GCA_022072515.1 bacterium | reverse complement strand
TTCACCCCAACTTCTCCCGCTTCGCTTCCCGCGTCATCAGCGCATAGACGGCTTGTTTGGCATCTTTATTCTCAAAAAGAACTTGATAAACTTCCGAAGTGATCGGCATCTCGACGCCGTGCTGCTGCGCGAGTTGATACGCGGCTTGCGTGGTGCGGACGCCTTCGGCCACCATCATCATCTCGTTTAAGATCCCTTGCAATTTTCGGCCTTTGCCGATTTCCTCGCCGACATGCCGGTTACGGCTTTTGCGGCTCATACAGGTGACGAAGAGATCACCCATGCCGGAGAGTCCGGCGAAGGTCAGCGGATCCGCGCCGAGCTTCGCGCCGAGCCGCGTGATTTCAACGAGACCACGTGTCATCAGGGCTGCTTTGGTGTTGTCACCGAAACCAACGCCGTCAACGATGCCGGCGGCCAACGCAATGATATTTTTCAGCGCGCCGCCCAGCTCGACGCCGGTTACGTCGTGGTCGGTGTAAACGCGAAAGTAGCGGTTTTTGAAAATATCCTGCACCGCTTTGGCAGCGGCAAGATCAGCGCTTGCCACCACGGTCGCGGTGGGAATTTGATTCGCGACTTCAACGGCCAGGTTGGGGCCGGATAAAACCACCACCGGCGCCGCCAATAACGCGGTGATGATCTGGCTCATCCGCAGCAGCGTGTCGGTTTCGATGCCTTTGACCGTGCTGATCACGGTGGCGGCCGTTGGCAAAGAACGCAATGGTTGTAACACTTCACGCAAGCCGTGCGACGGCGTGGTCAGCAAAATGAAATTTGCTTCACGTGTGGCTTCGGCAAGATTCGCCGTGAAATGCAACGCTTCCGGCAGCACAATGCCGGGCAAATAATCGGGACTGCGATGTTGCACCGCCAGCGCCGCCGCCAATTCCGGCCGCCGCGCCCAAACTGTGACGTGATGGCCGTTCTCGCCTAAAACTTTGGCGAGTGCCGTCCCCCAGCTTCCTGCACCGATTACTGCAATTTGTGCCAAAAAATAAACTCCGGTTTAATGACAGCGGCATGATGAACACGGAGAATCGGAGCCCACTGAGTTACACGGAGCAAAATCCAGGAGAATAAATTTTTCAGCACGATCTCCCGGCTTCGCTTTTGCTCCTTTCGCCGTGATTAGTGACGCATAATAATTTTCACTGATTTTGCCGTCGCCAGGGTCAAACAATTTCGCCCATCACCCAACTTGGCTCGCCGATTTCCTGCAAGCGCCGGCGCAGCTCATCAACCGCGGCCGGGGCGATTACAAAAATCAAGCCGATTCCCAAATTAAAAACATGCCGCATTTCTTCATCTTCAACGCGACCGTATTTTTGCAACAGGCGAAATAACGGCGGCCATTCCCACGCCTGCCAGTCGACGCGCAACTGCAAACCGTCGCGCAGCAGGCGATTGGTGTTGCCGGCAATGCCACCGCCGGTGATATGCGATATGCCGTGCACGGCGGACAATGCCGTTGCCAACTGTATTGGCTTTTGATAACTGCGATGCGGTTGCAACAAAGCCTCGCCCAGCGTCGCGTCCAATTCACGCTGAAAATGCTCCAGTTTCAAATGACGCCCCGCAATAATTCGGCGCGTCAGGGAGTAGCCATTGGTGTGCAAGCCATTCGAGGCGATACCTACCAACACGTCGCCGCGCGCGAGGCGCCGGCCATCCAAAATTTTTTCTTTTTCCACCACACCGACGATGGTGCCCGCGAGATCAAATTCGCCGGGATGGTAAATGTCCGGCATCTCCGCGGTTTCGCCGCCGATGAGGGCGCAGCCCGCGTCTTGACAGGCCGCCGACATACCTTCCATTAAATTGAGTACCACCGTCGCATTTAATCTGCCGAAAGCGAGATAATCGAGAAAGAACAGCGGTTGCGCGCCGCCCACCATGATGTCGTTTAAACAATGGTGTACAATATCGGCGCCGAGGCCGCGATATTGCTGGAGTTGGCAAGCGAGCTTGATTTTCGTGCCGATGCCATCGACACTCGCCACCAGCACCGGCTCGCGAAACGTTTCTTTGGCGAAGCGGAAGAAGCCGCCGAACAAACCGATTTCAGTCAGGACATTTTCATTAAAGGTTCGACGCGCTAACGCCCCGATCTCTTTTTTGACGCCTTCGCCCTTTTCCCGATCAACGCCGGCAGCTTTGTAATCGAATTTGACAGTGACCGTTGGATCGGAGGTTAGAATCTCCGAAGAACCGAATTCTGTTTTGAGTAAAGCAAAATATTTCTGCCGGGCTTGTTCGAAGAACGCAATATGTTCCGGTTGCTTGTAATCCGGATACGTCCAGTCGTTGCTATGAAATTGTTGCAGACGATACCGCAGTTGGACGTCGCCATAAATGCCGCGTCCGAGATAAATGCGATGATCGTAATTTTTAGTGGTCGCCAAAACCAATTTCGATGCCTCGAGATAACCGGGATCGAAATTGATCACACGCCTGCCGTTTTGGGTGTAACGCGCTTCGACGTCTTGCGCCTGCAATTTCCAGTCAATCAGCGCGCCGGGATCGATCAGCCGGCTGAGCAGCAAGAAAACTTTCTGCAGATTCTCGCCCATCTCATCGGCGTAATACGCGCTGTGATGGAATGGAAAAATCGTGCTGGCCAAGAGAATGTCGCCAAACTCTTTTTGCACCACGGCGCGCACTTCTTCCTCGGAAACTGTTGGCGCAAAGAGTACGGCCAGGAATAACGCAGCCGGCGACGGTGATTTCGGAACACCCATAAGTCGATAAAAAAAGATAAAAATCAAAAATGATTTTTTAAATCAGTGCAAAAAGTTTAATCCAACGAATAGTGTCAGCACCACAACAAAATGCATAACAAAAGCTGGATAGATCGAATCCGCTTTTAAGACGAGCCAGCCGGCGATTAAGCCCCAAAGGAACGACAAGATTGCGCCACCAGCATTCGACGGGAAACCAGCGCGATAATGCATGGCCCCGAAGATGAGAGCTTGCGCCACCACGGCGACCGGCGGTGTGAGCGCCGCGCGTGAAAAGGCGACCATCACGCTGCGGAAAATCGTTTCTTCCATCAATGTGCTGAACGTGGCGTAGCCCAGACCGACGATGATGAGCACATCCACCGGCCAACCGGCGGGAACCGGATTCGGACCAAGTCCGTGGGGGCTCTTGGGCAATAGCGCAAACAGGGCTAGAACGACTGCCGCAAAACCTAAACCGATGACGAAGGCGCGGCGCGTCCAGTGGCGCGTTTGGCCGGGGCCGAAATACAATCCCTTCCAGCTTTCGCCGCTGAGAAAAAACAATCCGAGCACGCCGGTCAGAACAAAAATGTTGGAATAGGGATATGCAATACCCAACTCGTTGATGATGAACATCAGCAGGCAGAAGACGAAGGTGACGCGGGCCAAGCCCATCGCCGCCCGCCAACTGGGCAGAACGAGACCAATCAAGGTGAGAACGCCGAGGCCGGCCGTAGCCCACAGGGGTTGTCCAAGAACGAAATAGGCCACCGCCGCAACGGTTGGGCCCAAAAACGCGACAAATTTTTTCATGCCATGAAATAGAGAAAGAACCTTACGCTGAAGTCGTTTCGCAAATGATAATTAAAAAAAATATTCAAAAGGCCGCATAAAAGCAAGTGAAAAATCGGGAGATATAATCCCGCCGCTTAGCTAATGTAACGCCCCGCCCGGTTCTGCGCCATGGTTTCAAACAAGGCATCAAATTCGGCGATGCGCTCTTTCCAATGGAAAGCGGCGATGGCTTGCGCGATTTCCGCGCGGGTTTCGTGCAGATTTCGATACTCACGCAGCAGCCAGCGCAGTTTTTTTTCCAATTCCGCTTCGCTGTTGTAAAGAAATTGTTCATGAAATTTTGTGGGCAGTATTTCCGGGTAGCTCAGGCGTTTCGGCAGGAGCGGCAGCGTGTGGCAATACATCGCTTCGATCACGGCGACACCGAAGTTTTCTTGAATGGCGGTGGAGACGACGATATCCGCCATCGCCAAAAAACGCGCGTAATCATAGACGCTGTCGACATAGCCATATTGGCGAATGCGTGGGCCGAGTTTTTCGCGGGCTTCGATAAATTCCTTGGGGTGCATTTGAAAGTTTTCGCCGAGCAAGAGCACTTCAAAGTCCAGGTCCTCGGCATCTAATTTGTACAATTGGCGAAAGAAAACCTCGGGTTGTTTATCAAATTCCCAGCGATGGTTCCACACAATGACTGGCTTGGGATTATCCAGGACCGGCCGCCGGCGAAACTCTGCAAAGTCGATGCCCATGTAAATGACTTGTGATTGCGCCATCACCCGCTGATGCGCTTGCTCCGGCACAAATTCCGGGATGTCGTTGATAAATTGCTTGAGGGCGTAATCGAATTCCTGCAAATGATATTGGGAATTAAACAGGCAACGATCGGCGGCCAGCGCCGAAACCAAATTGGTGAAGCCGAAATTTAATTCCGGTTTCTCACCCTCCGGCGTCGGATACGTCATCTGGTTTTCATGCAAGAAAAGAATAGCGGGGCAGGTAAAACGCGCGAGGGCTTTCAGATCGGCGAGATTGATGAGATCGGTCGTAATGATCAGGTCACATTTTCGCAGCGCCTCACCGTATTCTTCGGCGATGTACAATGCCGCACTGCGCAAACGCCATTTCCAGAAGCGCGAGGGCAGGGTGATCGGCGTAATCGTGTGGCGGCTGTATTTCCGCAGCCCGTCCAAAAAGCATTTGTGCGAGCCGCCATAAAATGATTCCACGAAGATAATGTTCACGACTCCTTCTCCTTTCGCTAAAACTGAATCCGCTGGGGATGGGAATAAACCACGGCGGTCGCACCACGTAAAAAGCCAATGAGCGTCATACCGGCTTCTTCGGCCAATTCGACCGCCAGTGATGAGGCGGCGCTGATGCCGGCCATCAAAGTGATCCCGCCCAGCAGCGCTTTTTGCACCAACTCAAAACTCAAGCGTCCACTCACCAGCAACCCCAAATTTTCGAGCGGCCATTTTTTTTCGCGCGAGGTCCACCCGAGAATTTTATCGACAGCGTTATGCCGGCCGACATCCTCGCGCAATACGATGATTTCTCCGCCCGCGGAGAATAGCGCCGCCGCGTGTAAACCGCCGGTGCGAAAAAATGTTGTTTGGCTACTCTGAAGTTTTTCCGGTAAAGTTTGCAAAACTGTAAAGGGAAGCAGCCAATGACCATTGGCGGGAGAAGCTTTCACCCGCACACGATCAATCGAAGCGCGCCCGCAAATGCCGCAGCTTGAGCTTGCGAAGATATGGCGCTGCCAGCCGGAGATTTCTGCCGGTGATATTTCCAACATTCGGCAATTGACGACATTGGGAATTTCCAAGCCTAATTCATCACGGGCGTGATCGATTGCAATTTGTTCCCCACAGCTGGCGATGTGCTTTTTGCCGTTTGCTGTTTGCTGTTGCAAAATGCCTTCGGTGAGAAGAAAACCTCGCGCGAGATCGTGATCATGGCCGGGGGTGCGCATGACGACGGCGAGCGGAATGTTGTTAAGGCGAATTTCCAGCGGCTCTTCTATGACCAGCGTATCGGGAACTGCCTCGAGGCGCCGTCCTCGCACACGGTTTACAACAAAATGCTTGACTTCCTCACTCATCGTGCCATGATCAGAAAAATAAAACCCATTCCGATAGTGTTTGCCACCTGCACCCGGCGGGGCTTTGATGCGACAAAACCCTTCGGGATTCCGCGTCAATCAAAAATACACTGAAAAGGCGCCATTGTCAAGAGGCAAATCTGAAGCTAAGGCCGCAGGAGTGGAGGGCGCATCGCCGACAAGGCAAATAATTGATTCGGTTGTTGGCAAATAGTAATGCCTTAGTGAGAGGAAAACTGCCCGGGCGCTTTAATGCATGGAACACTGCAAAAGCGCCCGGGCAGTGCTTTTGAGGCAGTACGGCAATTATTTGGTTTTAGAGACAAAACGGCGTATAAAATTTTGCGTGTCTTCGTCGGTCAAATCGCTGGTCGGCGGAGAGAGGGCTTCGTCGGGTGGCTCACGCCGAACCGCAAGCTTTTTGCCAAGCAGCGATTGTATGGCCTGCAAAACTTGTTCGGAAGTGACGTTCGCGCAACGCTGCGTTTGGCTGCGGACCGCGACAAACTTTTTTCCAATCGGTTTCCATTCGAGAGGATCGGTTGGACCAAAGACGGCGACGAGGGGCGTGCCGACCGCCGCCGCCAGGTGCATTACGCCAGTGTCATTACAAACGAAAATATCGCAATGCGCCAGAATGGCCGCAAGTTGGCGCAACTTCATGCCCGCCAGCACGATCGGATCGAATTGCAAGCGACGGCGCAGATCCAGCCCCAGCGCTTTTTCATGCGGCCCCCACGTTAAAATGAGTCGCACGGCATATTGGCGATGAAGCAAATTCGCCAACTCCGCAAATTTTTCCACCGGCCACCGATTGTTAATTTTTCCCGCCCCGGGGTGCATCGCGATAACCACTTCTTTTTCTCCCACACCGTGCTGGCGCATGAAGCTGTTGGCAAATAGCTTCTCTTGTGCGGTCAGCGTCATGACTTCGCCGCGCCCTTCCGTGTCGATGCCTAAATGCCGGACGATATCGAGATTGCGCTCGCTTTGCGGTTTCGCTTGGGCAAAACAACGGGCGACGAGATTATAAAAAAAATTGCGTTTGCAGCCCGGAAAAATCCGATGCTCGCTGCCGAGAATGTAACGTGCGCCGGAAAAGTATGCCAGCAAATCGCTGGTCAAAGAATGGGACACGGTGTTGAGCACAATCGTCAAATCCCAGCCGCGGCGCAAACCACGAAACAAGCGCCAAATTTTCGCCGGCGTCCACCACAAAAGTTTTTCCGGCACCACCAACACCTCATTGAGATACTCATTGTGCTGGGCCAATTCGGCCGTGTAGGTCCGCGCGATCACCGCAATATGCGCTTGCGGGAAAAATTGCCGCAACGCGCGCCACACCGGCGTCGACAGTAAAAAATCGCCAAGCTGATCATGTTGGCGAACCACCAGAATACGGCGAATCGCATACAGATTGATGAGATTGGGAGAAACGATCCCGCGGTCAAACCATTTTTCAAAAAGGCGCAGCCATTTTCTTTTGAATGCCTGCTCGATACTGTTCCACAACTTCAAAGGGTCATTCTCCTTTTATTGACTTCAGCCTGAAACAGCTTTTCCAACTGTTCGATCATCCGTTCCTGGGTAAACATTGCAGCGACGCGTTCGCGGGCGGCGCAGCCCAACTGTTCGCGCAAAGCCGAATTTTGCAATAAAGCCAGCGTGCGATGGGCGAGCGCCGCGGCATCAGCAGGAGGCACGAGATAACCGGTGCGTCCTTCAACAATGATTTCCGGCATGCTGCTGGTGTCGGTGCTAATGGCCGGTTTGCCGGCCGCCATCGCTTCGATGAGCACAATACCAAAACCTTCCCAAAGTGAGGGCAACAGCAATATATCGATGGCTTGCATCACGGCCACTACGTCATCCACAAATCCGGCAAGCAAAACCGCATTTTCCCAACCGTGCTCTTTGATTTCCCGTTCAATCATTTCGCGTAAAGGACCCTGCCCGACCAAGACGAGACGTGTTTGGGGAAATTCCTGTTTGATCTGCCGCCAGGCGGCGAGCAAAACCCGAATGCCCTTGCGCTCGTCGAGTTGGCCAACGAAACCGAGCAACGGCTCCTCCGGCCGGATTCCCCATTCCTTGCGAAGATCACGGGCGCTTGGTTGCGCAAAAGGCTGCGCGTCGATGCCGTTGTAAATCACCTCGATGCGTTCGGGAGCAAGCCAGGGTGCATTATGCAGCAGCGCACGCTTGGTGGCCAGCGAGTTGGCGATGATTCGCGTTGCCAAAGCGTTGTAGGCGAAACGATAGCGCCAACGATTCTTTAGCGGATAGTCGATGCCGCGCCGTGGTATCACCACCGGCACCCCGGCCAGCTTAGCGGCAAGGCCACCGAGACGCAATTCTTTGTCCATGTTGGTCAGCACCACTTCGATCTGTTCGCGTCTCATCAGGCGCGCCAATTGGAAAATCGTGCGCGGGTTGAAATCACCCGAGAATTCAACAAATTCGACGGGAATATTTTGTGCGCGGGCGCGTTTCCCGATTTCGGTTTCCGGCCGGCAGCACAACCAGACGCGATGCCCACGCTCCTGCAACGCGCGCAATGCCCGCAGCATCCAGATTTCGCCGCCACCGAACATTTGAATGCTATTGATGAAGAGAATCCGCATGGCTGGTTGCTGGTCGCTCGTTGCCGTGACTACTTGTCACGAATTGCCGTTTGGCGTTTTACGTTTTTCGACTCTCACTTGATCGCCCAATAACTCATGAATACGCCGTACCACCTGCCGCGCCTCATGCATCTTTTCCACCCATTCGCGGCCCTCGCGCCGCCGTCTGGCCCTCTCTTCGGGATGACGGCACAACCTTGCCAACTTTTCGCGCAAGTTTTCCGCATTCACTTCCACAAAGGGATGATCCGGATATTTTTCTGCAAAACCCGCGACCAGCGCCGTGCAGGTACAAATTCCCAGCGCCAGCGCTTCAAGGGCATTGAGGCCGTAACCGAGCTCGCTAACCTGATCAATAAATATATCACAATGGGCTTTACGACGCAAGGCTTCCTGATAAGGCAAGCCTTCGATCAGTTCAAAATCAATGGGAAATTCTTGCATTAAGTTTTGCACGGCGGCAATAATGATATCACTGCCTTTCGCCGCCCGATTGGTCGGCGCGTGTCCAATGACGAGGCGATGATCTTGCCGCGGCGGCGCCGGTGTAAAACGACGAATATCGAGTGGAAAAAAAACGTGCTGTAAACGCGGATGCAAAGTGAGATGATCGAATTCGAGGGTGACATTTAAATCGGCGTTTTGATCGATTTCCGGAATGACGCCGCGAGTGCGCAAATCTGAACCGGTATAAAGGCAGATGATCGGCTTGCCGCGGCCTTTCAACTCGCGCACCACACGCCCATCGCGATAGAATTCCAATCCGCCTTCCAATTGATACAAATCAAAGTTCCAAAAATCCACCGCCGCCATGGCCGGGACAATTTTTTTTTGCCAAAGGGTCTCGCGAAATTTAACCAGCCAGTTTTCCATCCGCGAATGCGGCGTCCAAGCGGGTGGAAGCTGTAGCGGGATTTTTTGCCGATTGGTGACTTGCAAGCGGTCGGGATGAGAAAAAAGTTTCTTGGCCCAGCGCGTTCCCGCAAAATCTAAAAACGGCAAATCGAGACAAATATCTTCTTCATAATGACGGGGGTCACGCCCCAGGGTGATCAACCGGCTGTCGAAACCCAATTCTCTTTCCGCCCGGACGAGGGTAATGGGAACACCCGAGGTATTGAAGGGCGCGAGGTGGAGAATACGGCGGATGCTGGGCATAACAAATTGCCGTGCTACAGATTTGAAAGATATTTATCCGAAGAAAAATACATATCCAGAAAAGTCGAGACGAAGATGTTTTCAATGTTGGCGTTGAGCAGAACGACAATACCCAATTGTTTTTCTGGCAGAAAAGCGATTTGTGAAACATAACCCCGCACGCCGCCGCTGTGAAAGACTAATTTGGTGTCGGCATAATCAAAGATACGCCAGCCGAGGCCGTAATAGGCGTGGCGCGCGCGGCCACTCCAATGATAGCGCCGCAGCTCGCGGCGGGTTTTAATCACCGGCGTGCTCACGTCTTGAATGAGTTGTGGCGAAACAATAGTAGGCACGTCGCCAAGCAAAGCGCGCAGCCATTGGGCCATATCCGTAATACTTGCGTTGACGCCTGCCGCCGGCGCCGCCGCATAATAACCTTCCGAAACCTCGGTCAGCATCCATTTTCCACGCCGCCGAATATGTGGTGAAGCATGGTTGGGATTCGACAGCAAGGCTTCGCGAGTCATGGACGCATCACGCATTTTTAAGGGAAGAAACAAACGGCGCTTGAGCAATTCCGGATAACTTGCCCCCGTTGCCGACTTGATCACTTCTCCGATCAGGCTATAAATCACATTTTGATAGTTGTAACTTTGTCCCACCGGCCAAACACATGGCGCGGTTTTCAACTGTTCCAGAATAACCGGATAGGGAACTTTGGCTTCCAGTAAATTATCGTAAGTATGTGAAGGTAATCCCGTCGTATGGCTTAAAACATGGCGGATGGTTAAATTTTGTGTATGCGTGTCATTCTTCAGCGCGAAATTCGGCAAATATTTGATGACTGGATCATCCCAATTCAGCACGCCATCTTGCACCAACAGTCCGGTCAGCACCGCAGCGAAACCTTTGGACAGCGAGGCGATGCGGAAAGTGGTGTGCGGCGTGATCGAGTCAAATTTGCCCAGCTCGCGCACGCCAAAACATTTCAGGTAAACAATGGAATCACCTTGCACGATGGCAATCGCGGCGCCGGGGGCTTTGAGTTCAGTGAGTTTCTGCTCGACAAACTGATCGTATTGTTTGACCACATTGCTAAGATGCGGAAGCGGCGCTTGCAAAAATTGCGCGTTTGTCGTTGTTACGCCAAACCAGAGGGGGAGGAAGCATAATTTGAAAAGTCGCATAGCAGAAAATCAGTTCAGTGCGTTAATTGATCTTTAAAATTCCAGCAACATTGTATCGCGAAAGACGCCTTGGGCGCCAAAACTTTCTTTGAAGCGCCCCAGCCCCCAATTGGGTTGCATGTTCACTGTAAAAATACCAAAATCTAAAAAATTAAAACCCTGTTTGATGCACCATTGAAAAACTTCGTGAAACAGCAAATTCACGCCACGGTGGCGTTGGTAATCTTCACGATGGCTGATATAAAATGCCAGCGCGACGCGAGGGTTGCAAGCAAACATAACAATACCGGCAATCATGGCATTTTCCGCAGACGCGGCAAAAAAGCGAATGCGTTCCGGAAACATTTGACGAAGCTGCAACAACTCCTCGAGAGAATGTGTCGGTTGCACATGATGCCGGAGCCGCAAATTCTTTTGCAGAATCTCATAGAAGGTGGCGAAATCATCACTTTCTTTGATTTCTACACCCAGTTTCTGGGCGCGCCGCACCGCCCGCCGTGATTCAGGCGAGAACAATTCAAGCACGCGATCTGCCGGTACATCCAACGGCACGACACTGGAGACTTCACGCTTGCGATAACGAAAACCGTGTTGATATAAAATAAAGTCGATATAATTGCTGGGTCGCGCCAGATATATCTGCGGCGGCAAAGTCAATTCGACGCCGGTATAGCCGCGCTCGTGGCAATACGCGAGAAAGTGTGTCACGAGGCGCTCGGCGTCGCGCAGCGAAAGATCGGTGTTGGTGACAAAGCTGCCGAATGACGCGCCCGGATGCGAGCGTAAAATGCGCGCGGTCTCGCCGGCCCGGATGGCGGCGGGCAAAACTGCCAGCAGCTTGCCCTCTTTAAAAAAAAGCAGCGAGTCATCATTGAATCGCTGCGGTGGATGATAAGCTAAAAAGGCGCGTGTATGAAACAGCGTGCCATTATTGGCTTGCCAAACAAAATGGTCCCAGGCCTCGGAAAAATTAGGCGCAAACGGAACGACGCGCAGAATCGACGCTGCGTTCGCGGCCATTACCGGAGGCCCATGAGTTTAACCATAATCGCCTTTTGAATATGTAGCCGATTTTCGGCTTGCGCGAAGACAATGGACTGCGGACTTTCCATCACTTCGCCGGTCACTTCTTCGCCGCGGTGCGCCGGCAGGCAGTGCATGAATTTCGCCTCGGGCGCGGCAACCTGCATCAATGTGCCGTCGATGCAATAGCCTTTGAAAATTTTTCGACGCTTCTCCGCCTCGGCCTCCTGTCCCATGCTCGCCCACACATCGGTGTACAAAACGTGTGCGCCTTTCGCCGCCTGCGCCGGCTCACGGTATATCTCCACCCGCCCGGCATTCGATTGGTTCGCTTGCTCGACCATTTTCTTGTCCGGCTCATAACCTTCGGGACAGGCGATGCGAAACGTAAACGGAATTTTCATCGCCATCGTCACCCACGAGTTGGCGACGTTATTGCCGTCGCCGATGTAAGTAACAATGAGATTGTTGAAATTCTCTCGCGCCTCTAAAATAGTGAGCATGTCGCCCAAAATTTGGCACGGATGCGAAAGATCGGTGAGGCCATTGATCACCGGCACGCTGGCATATTTCGCCAATTCGACAATATCTTCGTGGCCAAACAAGCGCGCCATCAGGCCATCCACATAACGCGACAACACGCGCGCCACATCGGGAATCGTTTCACGTTTGCCAAAGTTGGTTTCTTGAATATACAGCGCGTGGCCGCCGAGTTGAAACATACCGACCTCGAAAGAGACACGCGTGCGCGTCGAAGGCTTCGCGAAAATCATGCCCAGGGTTTTACCTTTCAAATATTCATGAGCCTCGCCGCGCTTCTGCTTGGCTTTGAGATCTTTCGCCAAATCAAATAACGCCCAAACTTCGTCTGGCGTTAGTTCCGCAATATCGAGAAAATCTTTTTTCATTGTTAATGTTTTGTGATGATGCAACGATAACGCAGCAGTTACGCAATTCTCGGTCAAATGCCCAGCCTGGTGGCAGTCTGGGTTACAAAATATAACGGCTCAAATCCTCATCTTCGACGATCTCTTTCAAGCGGTCACTGACCAGCGCGGCGGAGATTTCGATTTTGGGGGTTTTAACGTCCGGCACGTCGAAGAGAATATCTTCGAGCAGCGCCGTCATCACCGTGTGCAAACGCCGCGCGCCGATGTTTTCCGTGCGCTCGTTCACCTCAAACGCGATGCGCGCAATTTCCTGAATGGCGTCTTTCGTGAATTTGATGTCAACGCCCTCCGTCGCCAGCATCGCGGTGTATTGCTTGATCAGCGCATTTTGCGGTTCGGTGAGAATGCGCACAAAATCTTCAGGCGTGAGACTGTTCAACTCGACCCGAATCGGAAAGCGGCCCTGCAATTCGGGAATCAAATCCGAGGGTTTCGACACGTGAAAGGCGCCGCTGGCAATGAACAGCACGTGATCGGTTTTCACCATGCCGTACTTGGTAAAAACATTGGTGCCTTCGACCACCGGCAGCAGATCGCGCTGCACGCCTTCGCGCGAAACATCCGGCCCAACCTGGCTCTTCTCGCCGGCAATTTTATCGATTTCATCCAGAAAAACAATGCCGGAATTTTCCACGCGCAAAATGGCCTCTTTAACGGCCTGATCCATGTCGATCAGTTTCTGCGCCTCTTCCTGCGTGAGATATTTCCGCGCTTCAGTTACGGTCATCTTCCGGCGCTTCATTTTCTTCGGAAACATGTTGCCCATCAAATCCTGCAAATTGACGCCGAGTTCTTCGATGCCAATCGGCGAGATGACTTGCATCGTCGGCATGCCTTCCGCCGGCACGTCCAGTTCGACATAGCGCTCTTCGAGCTTGCCGTCCATCAATTGCTGGCGCATTTTCTCGCGCGTGCGGCGATGCCGTTCTTCCCAATCCGGCGCTTCGACAGGACTGGCCTCTTTAGACGGCGCCGGTTTATCCTGATCTTGGCTTTGATCTTCCTCTTCGCTGTCCGCGTTCGCGGTTTGCCCCCGACGCGATTTGGGCGGCGGATATAAAATATCCAATAACCGCTCATTCGCCATTTGCACGGCTTGCTCTTGCACCGCCGCCGTTTTTTCCGAACGCACCATCGAGACGGCGAGATCCGTCAAATCACGAATGATCGATTCCACATCACGGCCGACGTAACCGACTTCGGTAAATTTCGAGGCTTCGACTTTGATAAACGGCGCATTGGCGAGCCGCGACAGGCGCCGCGCGATTTCGGTTTTGCCGACGCCGGTCGGCCCGATCAAAATAATATTATTGGGCATGATTTCTTCGCGCAGGACCTCGGGAACGTTCTGCCGCCGCCAGCGATTGCGCAACGCGATCGCCACCGAGCGCTTGGCATTATCTTGTCCAATAACGTATTTATCCAATTCCGCCACGATTTGACGCGGCGTTAGTTTTGCCATTTCATCCATTATTATTCAGCTCTTCGATGACCAGATTCTTGTTGGTATAAATGCAGATGTCCGCGGTAATAGCCATGGCCTCTTCGACGATCTGCCGCGCCGTCAAATTGGAGTAGCGCACCAGCGCCCGTCCGGCCGCCATCGCAAAGCCGCCGCCCGAGCCGATGGCGATAATGCCGTTGTCCGGCTCGATCACATCGCCCGTGCCGGAAATCACAAACGCCTTTTCTTTATCCATCACCACCAACTGCGCCTCGAGACGGCGCAAGTAACGATCTGTGCGCCATTCTTTCGCCAATTCGACCGAGGCGCGACTCAGATTGCCGCGATATTGCTCCAGCCGTTGCTCGAATTTTTCAAACAAGGCAAAGGCATCGGCTGCCGCGCCGGCGAAGCCGACAATCACGGTATCCTTGTATAGTTTGCGCACCTTGCGTGCGTTCATTTTTAGCACGGTCTCGCCATACGTGACTTGCCCATCACCGGCCATTGCACAATGGCCATTATGCCGCACGCCGAGAATCGTTGTCGCATGAATGGGGGGAAACATGTTGTGAAGTTTTTTTTGCATTAAATGTTGGCCTGTTAATCTGCTAATCATTCAACTGGCTAACCGGCAAACCGGTTAACCAGATCACGCCTATATTTCTTTTCTCAACCTGGACACCGGAATATTCATCTGCTCGCGATACTTCGCCACCGTCCGGCGCGCGACGTTGAATCCCTGCTCCTTGAGCTTCGCCGCAATGGTTTGATCGTTCAGCGGATCTTTCTTATCCTCTTCGTCAATCATCTTCTTGATCAATCCCTTGATCATGCGATTCGACACATCCTCGCCGTCATCGCTCCGGATCGCCTCGCTGAAGAAATATTTCAATTCAAACACGCCGTGTTCGGTTTGCACGTATTTGCCGTTCGTCACGCGCGATACCGTCGAAATGTCCATGCCGATCTCGTCCGCAATATCCTTCAGAATCATCGGCTTGATAAATTCCTTGCCCTTCTCAAAAAATTCCCGCTGCTTCTGAATGATCGTTTCCATCACCTTTAAGATCGTCAACCGGCGCTGATGAATCGAATTGATCAGCCAGCGCGCCGATTCCAACCGTTTCTTGACAAACTCTTTCGCCTCTTTGTTCTGCTGCTGAATGCCGGATTTCTGCAATAAAATATTTTTGTAACGGTTATTGATGCGCAGATGCGGGATATTCGAGTCGTTCAAAAAGATATTGAACTCCTCGCCCTCTTTTTCCACGGTAATGTCGGGAATGACCACGTTCTCATGATAAGAGAAATAGCCTTCGCCCGGTTTCGGATTGAGATGGGTAATTTCTTCGATCGCGGTTTTAATCTGTTCGAGCGTGATATTCAGCTTCTTCGCAATCTTCTCGTAGCGTTTGTTTTTGAAATCGTCGAAATCATCGCGGATGATCGCAATCGCCAGCTCGTGGCGCGGCTCTTTTTCTTCGAGTTGAATCAGCAAACACTCTTGCAAATTGCGCGCGCCGATGCCGACCGGATCGAAATGCTGAATGAGATGCAATACTTTTTCGACCTCCTCCACCGTGACGCCGAGGTTTTGCGCAATGAGATCGATCGAACACGACAGCCAGCCATCTTCGCCGATATTCCAAATGATGTATTCGCCGATCATCACCTGCTGTTCGTCCAATCTTTGCATGTGCAATTGCACCAGCAATTTTTCCTCCAGCGTCTCTTGCGAGACTTCCGGACGTTCGAATTGTTCGGCGCTGTCATCCCGCGGGGCGCGATACTCGTAGTTTTCCTCATCGCCGACAATCGCTTCCCAGTCGATATCGTCTTTTTCAACGACTTCGGCTTCTTCTTCCTTCTCCTTCAGCTCGCCGTTTTTGTCTTCTTCTTTCAGCTCGATTTCGAGATCTTGATCTTCGTCGTCAAGCTGTTCCTGCTCCATATCCATCTCATCCACTTGTTCGAGCAGCGGATTGGTCTCCAGCTCCATCTTGATTTTTTGCTCGAGCATAAGAACCGGCAGTTGCAACAGGGAAGACAGCAACACCTGCTGTGGCGATTGCTTGAGCGTTTGACTGAGCCGTTGACTGATATTTACCATGATTCCATGTCCTTTGTTCAGCGATCCAAACGAAATTTATCTCCTAAATACAGCTTGCGCGCTTCCGGGTCGTTGGCGAGAAACTCGGCCGTGCCGGATTTTAACACCGTGCCGTCATACAGCAAATAAGCCCGCTCCGTAATCGAGAGCGTCTCGTGCACATTGTGATCCGTGATTAAAACCCCGATGCCGCGCTGTTTCAACCCTTTGACAATGCCTTGGATATCTTCTACCGCAATCGGATCGACGCCCGCGAACGGCTCGTCGAGCAAAATGAATTTGGGTTTCGTCACCAGCGCCCGTGTGATCTCGACACGCCGGCGCTCACCGCCCGAGAGCGTGTACGCCAAATTTTTTGCGAGCGGCGCAATGTTCAACTCTTCGAGCAGTCCGGCCAAGCGCTGCCGGCGTTCCGCTGCAGAAAGCGGTAACGTTTCGAGAATTGCCAGAATATTTTGCTCCACCGTCAGCCGCCGAAAAATGCTCGGCTCCTGCGAGAGATAACCGACGCCGAGCCGCGCGCGTTTGTACATCGGCAAATTCGTAATGTCAATCTCGCCCAAAAAAATGCGGCCATCGGTCGGGCGCACCATGCCGGTAATCATGTAAAACGTCGTCGTCTTCCCGGCGCCGTTCGGCCCGAGCAAGCCGACGATCTCGCCCTGCCGCACTGTGACCGACACACGATTCACCACCGTGCGCTTGCTGTAAACCTTGACCAACTCTTCCGACCGCAACGCACCGTTCGCCGGAGTTACCGCATGCTCTGGTGACAAGTTTGTTACAACATCCCTTTC
>JAJVHT010000061.1:9543-22323 GCA_022072515.1 bacterium | reverse complement strand
CTGTGACCGACACACGATTCACCACCGTGCGCTTGCTGTAAACCTTGACCAACTCTTCCGACCGCAACGCACCGTTCGCCGGAGTTACCGCATGCTCTGGTGACAAGTTTGTTACAACATCCCTTTCTGCGATTTGCGACTGCATCTATGTAATATCTGCGATTCCTCAGAAAAATGCAAGTCTTAATATTCTGATGTGTGAAAAATAGTTTTTTTAAGCCTTGCTTTTTTCTGCTGGTTTTGCCACGGACAGAAATAGCACCAGGCCCCTAGTGATCATATCAACAATTCGTCACCCGCAACGAAGAAAAAATCAGAATTTGGTTTTTATACATGCAAAAGTAAGCAAAAAGACATAAAAAGTCAATACTGCCAGCCGGGCGAGCAAAATTCTCCTTGTTATTTTTTGGGGTTTGTGGTATATTTTGTAAGAGAACGTTTCAATAACCAGGTCAAAAGTGATTTTTCAAAAACACTTCATGAAAAAAAATAAATTCATTCTCAAATTCTACTTGTTGCCCTTACTGGCATTCGGGCTGAGTTGCACCGGAAAACCGCCGAAAATAAGCGACGCTTCCCAAACTGTGACGGGGCGATATAAATCCTACCGTGAAGCGAATCCACGGGCAACGCAATTGGTCGTGCAAGGCTCGCTGGCAGAATTGAATGGCGATTACAGTGCGGCGTTGAATGCCTACCAGGAAGCGCTGCTGTTTGATTCGACCTCCGTCTCGTTGCACAATGCGATTGGCGAAATTTACCTGGCGCTGGATCGCGCCGAAAGCGCCGTTCAAATGCTGCGGCGCGCGGTGCGGCTCGATCCCCGTCACGTGGAGACGCATGAAAATCTCGCAGCGGCCTACCGCGAAACGAATCAGCTTGACGCTGCGGTGAAAGAATATGAAACGATTCTAACGATCGAACCGGAAAATACGCAGGCCATTGCGGTGCTGGCGGGTTATTATCTGCAGCGCCGCGAGCAGGACAAGGCCATCGCGATGTACCAAAAATTGCTCGATCTCGGCGAAGCCGGCCCGCGGGAATGGTTCGGACTCGGCATGCTTTATATCGCGCAAAAGCGCTACGACGAGGCCATGCAAACGTTTCGTGATTACCTCAAAGATTCGCCCGGCGACGAGCGTGCCTATCTTGCCATCGGCGCGGTTTACGAGGCGAAGAAAGACACTGCGGCCTTGGTCGATTGGTATCAAAAAACGTTGAGCCGCAACGAGGAGTTCGGCGAAATTCGCAATGCGCTGAAAAATTTGCTTCTGGCGCAAAAAAATCTCGCCGCCGCCATTGCGCTGATGGAGAAACAAAGCCGGCTGGATTCGACCAACGTCGAAATCCTCGGAGATTTGTACGAATTGTATTTGCAGAAGCGGGACACCACCACGGCTTATAAAAAATTAGATGCGGTGATCGCTTCGCTGTCCGCGAATTTTGCCAAAGATTCGAGCGATGTCCGGCTGTTGATGCAGATCAGCCAGCTTTACGAGCAAAAAGGCGATCAGCGAAATTCTCAACGCACACTGGATCGCGCCATTCGAGTGTTGCAAACGCGCACGGCAAAGGATTCCACGGCCGCAGACAAATGGCTGCAATTGGGTGATTTGCTTTTGCTCCGCAAAGACACCACCAGCGCCGGCAAAGCTTATCAGCGCGCCGCGCAAATCGCGCCGGAGAGTTATCTCACCTTCTTCGCTTTGGGGAATTGGCACTACGAGCAAAATCATTTGGATTCCGCCGTGGTGTATTTTGAAAAAGCGAGCCTGCTCAACAAGCGCGATCCGCGGATTTGGCTGCAACTGGGGGTGGCCCAAATGCGCCGCAACAAGAATGATGAAGCCCAGCAAAACCTCGAACGCGCCTACGAGCTGGCGCCGGAAAATCCGAATGTCAATTTTCTGTTGGGGCTGGTGTTGAGCCAACAGCGCCAGCACGAGCGCGCCATTGCCTATCTCAACACGGCGTTGAACGCGGACCCCGACAATACCAATATCCTGGCGACATTGGCGGCTTCGCTGGATGAGCTTGGCCGCCACAGCGAGGCCGATTCGATGTATGAACGCGCGCTGAAAATCGCTCCCGACGATGCGACGTTGCTCAATAATTTCGGATACAGCTTGTCGGAGCGCGGCCTGCGGCTCGATGAGGCGCTGGGCATGGTCAAGCGCGCGTTGGAGAAAGAGCCGAAGAACGGCGCGTTTCTCGACACCATCGGCTGGATTTATTATCAAATGGGCCAGTACGAAATGGCGCTGCAATACATTTTGCAGGCGATTCAGACGCGCGACTCCTCGGCGGAGGTGTTCGAGCATCTTGGCGACGTGTACCAAAAACTTGGGCAGATGGAAAACGCGCATAAGTATTGGCAAAAGGCGTTGCAATTGGACAGCGCGCGGCAGAGCGTGCAGAAGAAGTTAGGCTCATCGCAGGATTGATTCTTTTGATTGAAAGCCTTGTGCAAACGACGCGTGGATGTTATAAAACAAATTTCGCCACGGATAGAAACCGCGTAACGACGGGGATCTCTTGCCGTCTGTTGATCATGGGCGTGATGATGGTGGGGGTTCTGTCCGGTTGTGCGGGCCGCCCGCCGCAAGTGCAGCAGGATTGGCAGCCGCAGGCGTTGTATGGGCGTGTCCTCGAAAATTACCGGCGGTTGCAATCTTTTCGCGGTGAGGGGCCGCTCACCATTGAATCAACGCAAGTTCGCTTTAGCGCGCCGGCGCGAATATTAATTTTGAAACCGGATTCGATTTTCATCAAAGTTGAAGCCGCATTGGGAATCGACGCCGGTTTTTTCTTTGCCGATCGCCGGCAGTTCGCCACATTTTCGCCGCTGGAGAATCTTTATTTCCACGGTGAAACCGCCAAAGTGCGCGAGTTGACGCTGTTTCAAATGGATTTGACTTACGACGAGATGATGAGCGGCATGGTCGGCGCGGCGCTGCCGCCTTTTGACAGCACGTTTACGCTCATGCGCGACGGCGACCTGTATCGCTTTGACGGCAAGCGCCGGCCGCAGCGCGATGAAGAAATCAGCGTGAATGGCGTAACCCAATACGCGGCGGCGGAATTGGATACGGCGGCATGGCGCGTCACTTACTGGGTGAATCCCGAGCGCGGCGTGGTCGTTAAAGCCGAAGAACGCGATGCGAACGGCGATTTGTATGCGCGCCAGGAATTTAAACGTTTTCGTCAGGTGCGCGGTGTTTGGCTGCCGCAATTGATTCAAATGCAGCGCCCGGTTTTAAAAGAACGCCTGACGATTTTTTATAATCACGTCGAGGTCAACTCCAAAATGGCCACGGCTGAATTTGTCATCAACGTGCCGAAAAATGCCAAGCGTGTCGATCTCTCTGCTCCCAACCATTTTCCCGAAATGATGCAGCCGCTACCAAAGAACCCATGAATTCCGAAAACTCTATCGAACAACCCCAAGCTGAACAACCAACGCCGTCTCCGGCAGAGCCCAAGAATCGACGGTTTCGCCATCGCCGCCGTCCGCGCCGTCCGGCTGCGGGCACGGCGAAAAGCGCCTTACCACAGGCGCAAAACGACGGGCACTCGGTTGGAGCGGCGAAAATTGATGGTGCTGCAGAAAATGTGCGCCTGAAAACCAAGCCGGCTTTGCCAGCACGGCCTTCGCGTTCCCAGCCGTCTTTTCTGAAAAACGAAACCACCGTGCTTTCCATCGTGATTCCGCTGTTTAATGAAGCCAGTTCATTGGCCGAGTTACATGAGCAAGTCACCAGCGTGCTTAATCGCATGCGCGTACGCGCCGAAATTATTTTTGTCGACGATGGCTCGACGGATGATTCGTTTGCGAGACTGCAGCAATTGCAGAAACGGGATCGCCGCGTGCGCGTTATTCAATTCCGACGCAATTACGGCAAGTCCGCCGCGCTCGCCGCCGGTTTTACCCGCGCGCAAGGCCGTTACCTGGTGACCATGGATGCGGATTTGCAGGACGATCCCGAAGAAATTCCCCATCTGTTGGACGAATTGGAAAAAGGTTATGATTTGATTTCCGGCTGGAAGAAACGCCGCCACGATAAATTCTCCAAACGGTTTGCCTCGAAAATTTTCAATACCGTTACCAGCAAACTCACCGGCGTCAAACTGCATGATATCAATTGCGGCTTGAAAGCATATCGCCGGGAAGTGACCGACAATATTCATGTGTACGGCCAATTGCATCGTTACTTGCCGGTGTTGGCGCAAAAAGAGGGCTTTCGCATCGGCGAGGTGGAAGTGCGGCATCATCCGCGCAAATACGGCAAAAGTAAATTCGGCTTGTCACGCTATACCAGCGGCTTTTTCGATTTGTTGACGGTTTTATTTTTGACACGGTACACGCGCCGGCCTTTGCATCTTTTTGGGCTTGGCGGCATCATCGCTTTCCTGCTCGGCTTTGGCATCAACGCTTATTTGAGTTACGAACGCCTGTTTAACAATCGCTACCTGACCAATCGCCCCATTATTTTTCTGGGCATGCTGCTGGTCATCATCGGCGTGCAAATGGTCTCATTCGGTTTGATGGGTGAAATGCTGGCGGCGACGCAGAATCAAACGCCGAACTATGGGATTAAAGCCGAACTGGGCTTTGAGAGAAAATGATCCCGCCCGCATGAAAATCATCATCGTCAGCACGGCGTATCCGCTGCGCGGCGGCATCGCCCATTACAATGCCTTATTGGCGGCGCATTTGCGCCCGCGCCACACGGTCGAGACGATCACTTTCAAACGCCAGTATCCCAAGTTGCTTTTTCCCGGCAAGACGCAGGAAGAGAGTGGAGGCGCCACGCATCGAGACAACATTTCGCCCGCGCCGCAACTGATCGATTCGATCAATCCGCTGAATTGGGTTCGGGTCGCCGGAGAAATTCGCCGGCGCCAGCCGGACTTGCTGATTTTCAAATATTGGCTGCCGTTCTTCGGGCCGTGTTTCGGAACGATTGCCAAATTCGCGAAACGCGACGCACAGACCAAAGTTCTCTTCATTTGCGATAATGTGATTCCGCACGAGCGCCGTCCCGGCGATGTGATGTTCACAAAATATGCATTCAAACAAGCCGATTATTTTATTGTTCAATCTGACGCCGTTGAGCAGGAACTGCGGCATTATTTTCCCGGCGCAAAATATCGCAAAGCGCCGCATCCGGTGTTTGAGATTTTTGGCGCGCCGTTGGCAAAATCCGACGCGCGCCGCGAGTTGGGAATCACGGCAAAAAATGTCATTTTATATTTCGGCTACGTGCGTCCCTACAAAGGCGTGATGACGCTGTTGGAAGCGATGCAGCAAGTCAGCGCCTGGCGGGACGAGCTGGGCGAAACCGTGCTGCTTGTGGTTGGCGAATTTTATGATGACGAACAGAAATACCGCCGGCGCGTTCGCGAGTTGAATTTGGAGTCATGCGTGCGTTTTGTCGCTGACTATGTGCCGAACGATCACGTCGCGCGATATTTTGGCGCCGCCGATGTGGTGGTCTTGCCGTATTTGTCGGCAACGCAAAGCGGCATCGCGCAAATCGCTTATCATTTCGACAAGCCGGTGATTGCGACGCACGTTGGTGGGCTGGCGGAAGTGGTCATTCATGAAAAGACGGGTTTTTTGACGCCGCCGGACGAACCGCCAGCGTTGGCAACAGCATTACGCCGATTTTATCGTGAAAATCGGGAAACCGAGTTTTGTGCGAATGTACAAGCCGAAAAACGCAAATATTCCTGGGAAAGAATCGTTGAAGCGATAGAAGAGGTGGTTGGCTTGTCATCATGATTTGGAATTTTTAATCTGCGGGTGAGATGTTTTCATGAACCAGGCCTTCCCCAAAACCGGAAACCATGCCAATCCTCTCGTCTGGATTCTCCTCGTCAACTGGAACGGCAAAAACGACACCCTCGCCTGTCTCGCCTCGTTGCGAAAAGTGACCTATCACCCGCTCCACATTCTTGTGATCGATAACGCCTCAACGGACGGCAGTGTTGACGCGATTCGCGTGCAATTCCCGGAAGTCGAGGTGCTGGCCAATGCGCGCAACGAGCGCTTTGCCCGCGCCAACAATCAAGGCCTGCAAATGGCGTTGCAGGCCGGCGCTGAATTCGTGCTGCTGCTTAATAATGACACTGAAGTCGCACCGGATTTTATCGCTCAGCTCGTGCAGGCGATGCACGCGCGTCAAGACGCGGGAATGGTTGCGCCGAAAATTTATTATCATCGCGATCCCCAATTGATTTGGTTTGCCGGCGGCAAAGTGAATTTATGGACCGGCCGGGTTTGGCATCGCGGCCTGCGCCAATTCGATTCCCCGGAACGTTTTACTCTCACCGAAGCGGTCGATTATCTCACCGGCTGCGCGATTTTAATCAAACGTGCCTGCCTCGAAAAAATCGGCGGACTTGACGAAAATTATTTCATGTATGCCGAAGATGCGGACTGGTGCTGGCGGGCGCAACGCGCCGGTTTTGTTTGCCTATACCAGCCCACGGCAAAAATTTGGCATAAAGTGAGCGCTTCGGCCGGCGGCTCGTTTAAAATTTATCACAAAGTGCGCGGCAATTTTCTCTTCTTCAAACGTTACGCCAAATGGTATCACTGGCCGACGATTGTGCTCGGTGTTGCCATTGGCGCGATCGGCGAAATCGTTCGCCAGTTCTGGCAAAACCCCGCACAAGCCATGCGCACCGGAGCAGCATTGCTGCGCGTCTTTCGCGATATTCTGCTGCGCCGCAAGGTGGTGACGTAAATTTTTCATTTTCTGCGCCGGAATTGTTTGCGAGTATTTTAAAATATGCAGGGATTAATAAATTTTAAATCCAACCAATCATGTTCCTTGTAATTTGCGGCATGCGTTTGTGACTTTAATTTGCGGGGCCCTAAGAGGAGAACAACCATGAGCCGAAAAACTATTTTGATTATTTGCAATTTATCGCTGTTAGCGACGAGCCGCCTATTCTCTCAAGCGATATGGCAAAGATATTGGGACAATCCGGTGCTTTCGCCACAAGCGGATTGGGAAGCTGGTGGAAATATCAATAATACAGTCGTCAAAATTGACAATTTGTATCAGCATTGGTTTACTGGCATTGGCAGCCGTTTCCGCATCGGCATGGCGACTTCAACGGACGGCGTTCATTGGCAAAAATCGAATGCGAATCCAGTGCTGAATATTGGAGCGCCTGGCGAGTTTGATTCCGAGCATGTTTATAATCCTATGGTTGTTTATTACGATGGCCTTTACTGGATGTGGTATGCAGGAAATAACGGCACGTCATGGCAAATTGGCCTCGCCACCTCAAAAGATGGTATAGAATGGAAAAAACATTCTAACAATCCTGTTTTTAAAATTGGCAATCCCGGCCAGTGGGATGACAAACATATTACTTCTCCCTTCGTGATGCGTGATGGCGTTGTATTCAAAATGTGGTATCGCGGTGAGAGCGCTACCTTGCCCGGCAAAGGCTCGACTGGATATGCCGAGTCGCCGGATGGCGTTCACTGGGAAAGGTATTCCGGCAATCCGGTTTTCGCTCCGGCCCCGAGTGGCTGGGATTCGCGCTCGCTCACGATTTATCCGGTGATTAAACGGGATGGAAAATATGAAGGGTGGTATGCCGGCAGCGATGGTTCGATTAGCCAATTGGGTTACGCCACTTCGCCGGACGGCATTCATTGGCAGCGTTATCCCAACAACCCCGTGTTGTCTCCGACTCATAGCAACTCCTGGGATAGTGAGCAAGTTAGCAGTCCCTTCGTTCTTTTCGAGAAAATGACTTATCAAATGTGGTATTCCGGATACGGTTCAAGTGGGTGGAGAATTGGATACGCTACTTCTCCGGCGACGCCCACGCCAATGGCCAAGCGTTTTGTTTATCTGCCACGCGTGTACGGACTTCCCGGCGATACGATTAACGTGGCGTTTTATACCGATACTGTCACTGCCATCAGCGGCGGGGATGTGACGATCAAATTTGATGATAGCGTCTTGAAATGTTTCAAAGTACAAACGACAAAGTTCACCCGGGATTTTTTAATTGCCGCTAACCTTGATACTCCCGGCGTTGTCCGCGTTTCATTGGCCAGTGTGAAGAGTGCGACAGGCGGATTAGGTGCTTTGTTTAATTTAAGAATGGTGGCCAATTCTGCTCTGTCAACTCCACCGAATCCGTTGTCATATCCTTTAACGTTGAGTCATGTTGCGCTTTATACTGAGAATGGCAAAACTATCCCCTTTAGCAAACGCAATGGCGAATTTATTTTGGGCCGCTCACGCGGTGACGTAAATCGTGACGGCCACGTCAATTCTGCCGACGCCATTCTCACTCTGCGCATTGCCGCCGGACTCTTTCAACCGACACCCACCCAATTCGCTGATGCTGATGTTGATGGCAACGGCAAGGTGGAGAGTATCGACGCGACGTCCATTTTGTTTCGCGCTGTCGGCTTGGATTCTCCGCCCAACGGTGGCATTTCAAATACCCCCGCTTATCTTTCCTTTTCCCCATTTTCAATTTCCACCGGTGAGCAAGTGGAAACACGCCTCGGGATAAGTGGTATAAGTCAATTGCTTGGTGGTGACGTGAGCTTGCGCTTTGATGCCAACGCGCTCGAAATAGTGGATATTCTACCGAGTCCAGAAATTTCAGAAATCGCTTTTGTTAACAACTTGACGAATAGCGGGCATGTTAATTTTAGTTTTGCCGCCACAAACAGTTTTTCAGCCCGCTCCATCGCCGTCGTGCGTCTTCGCGCCAAAGCACAAATTAATGAGACACAACTACGCGCGGCTGGCACAACATTTTTTGACGAACAAAACCGAAGCTGGAACGGAGTTTTGACGGCGATTGCGGAGCCTTCGTTAGCGGAATTGCCAGCCGTATTTAGCCTGGAACAAAATTATCCAAATCCATTTTATCGTCAACCGGCAATAGCAAGTGCTGCCGGCTTGACGAACACACAAATTCGTTACACCCTTCCGCAACACGCTTATGTCAAACTGATGGTTTATGATTTATCCGGACGACTGGTTTGGTTGTTGGAAAGTGCGGAGAATGCCGCTGGAGCGTATCTAAAAACTTGGGATGGTCGCAATGAATTGGGTTTGCCTGTTGCTTCGGGAGTTTATTTGTATCGATTGCAAGTGGGCCAAATGACCTTGACCAAAAAAATGTTGATAGTTGACTAGCCTGCAAAAACAAAGTTCGGCTGGCATCGAAGGATTTCTAAGAGGTTATATAATTTTTATGCGCCAGCCGAGCTTTGCCCTCCCGTTGGAAGAAACATCTTGCCTTTCTTGTGGATAATTCTTATTATTTCTGACTGATGTTTCGTGCTCGTTTATTTCATGCTAAAAATGCATTTATTTTTCAGCATATAAAAATTGAAGGCTTCGCAACAGGAAAAGATTATGCCGGTCGTGCATGAGAGAATGAAGGATTTTTATGAAGGCTATTGGCAGCATCGCATCAATTCTCACTATATTCACACCCAGGACGGCATGTGGACACCCGAACGGATCCATGCGGCACTCCGGATGATCGGTACACCGATCCGGTCGATTAAAGTGCTTGACGTTGGTTGTGGTGAAGGCACCGTCGGCAAAATGCTCAAAGAAAAATTGCATCACAACGTTTCCCTGCAGGGTTTGGATATTTCTGCTACCGCGCTGCAAATGGCTTCCGCATTTTATGATAAAGTCGCCGAGTTTGACGCTGATTCGGATTCACTCAGTCAAATTTTCCCACAGGAAAAGTTTGATTATATCGTCGCGATGGAAATGCTCGAGCATCTCTTTAATCCAAAGCGCGCCCTCGAACAGTTTAAAATGGTGCTGGCGAAGGAGGGAAGCTTGATTGTTTCGGTTCCGAACATGGTGCATTGGCGATATCGCCTGCAATACTTGCGCGGGCGATTACCCGGCGAGAATACGCTTTATGAAATCGGAGAACATTTGCAGAATTTTACTTTCTTTTCATTTCGTAGGCTCGTGGAAGCGGTCGGCTACAAAGTTGTGGATATCGATGGGCAGTTTCAAATACCATTAGGACGTCTCATGCCCGTTAAGCTGAAAAAAGGTCTGGAAAGAGCGTTTCCGAATTTATTCGGCTATCAAGTCGTTTTGAAACTACAAGCAAACCAAAGTTGATTATTTATGTCCGATCTCGCTGTCATTGGCACTGGGAGCTGGGGAAAAAATCTCGTCCGCAATTTTTATGAATTGCGCCGCCAAAATACGGTTTATGCCTGTGATGTTGATTCCGCCAAGCTTGACCGCCTGCGCAATGCTTACCCGCTGTTAAAAACGACACCCCATTACGAAGAGATTCTGAGCAATGACCAGATTAAAGCCGTGGTGGTCGCCACGACGGCCGTGAACCATTTTGAAAAGGCCAAACAGGCGCTCGCAGCAGGCAAAGATGTTTTTGTGGAGAAGCCGTTAACCTTAAGCTCGCGCGACGCGCTCGCGTTGGTGGAATTGGCGGAAAGCCGGCAGCGCCTGATCATGGTCGGCCATCTGATGATTTATCATCCGGTTTCGCAGCAACTGCGCGAGTTGATCAAAAACGGCGAATTGGGCGAGGTTTACTACATTTATTCGCAACGCGTCAATCTCGGGCAAGTTCGCAAAGATGAAAACGCCTTGTGGAGTTTTGGCCCGCATGATTTTTCCATTCTCTTTTATTTGCTTGATCAAGAGCCGATTGATGTGGCGGCGCGCGGGCAAACGTATTTGCAAAACGGCATTGAAGACGTCGTCTTTGTGAGCTTGAATTTTCCCAACCGCGTGTCGGCCCACATCCATCTCAGTTGGCTCGATCCCCACAAGCTGCGCAAGATTACCGTCGTCGGCAGCAAAAAAATGGCGGTCTTCGATGATACGGCGACGACGGAAAAGTTGCGCATTTACGACAACCGCGCCGAGAAGAAAATCGATTACGATACCTACGGTGACTACATCACGCTGCGTTTTGGCGACGTGGTTATTCCGTATGTTGCGGTTACTGAACCCTTGAAATTGGAATGCCAGCATTTTCTCGACTGCATCGAAAAGCGCCAACCGCCCCGCACGGATGGGCGTGATGGCCTGCGCGTCGTCAAAGTACTGGAAGCTGCCAATCATTCTTTAAAAAATAACGGAATTCCCGTGAATTTGGAGCAATACTTTGCAGAACTTCATTCATCCCACCGCTAAAATTGGACCGAATACGGCTTTCGGCGCCAATTGTTACATCGATGCCAACGTGACGATTGGCGCAGATTGCCAAATCGGCCATGGCGTCATTATTCACCCCGATACCACCATCGGTTCCGGTGTTCGCATCGATGACCATACCGTGATCGGCAAACGCCCCATGAAAGCCGCGGCGAGCGCCATTACGAAGGAAGAAACTTTGCCTGGTTGCACGATCGCTGATCGTTGCATTGTGGGCACGCTCGTGGTGATTTATCGCGGCTGTACGATTGCATCAAACGTGCTGGTTGCCGATCTCGCTTCAGTGCGGGAAAATGTGCAAATCGGCGAATATACGATTGTCGGTCGCGGCGTCACCGTGGAAAACAAAGTCACGATCGGCAAACGCTGCAAATTGGAAACGGAGGCCTACATCACGGCGTTGTCGGAAATCGGCGATTACTGTTTCATCGCGCCGGAAGTGACATTTACGAACGACAACTTTCTCGCCCGCACCAAAGACCGCTTTAAATATCACAAAGGCGTGACGATGAAAAAAGGCGCGCGCATTGGCGCCAACGTCACCGTGCTTCCCGGCATTATCATTGACGAAGATGCGTTGGTTGCTGCCGGGTCGGTGGTGACGCGCAATGTGCCGGCGCGGAAAATCGTGCTCGGCAGTCCGGCGCGGGTTTGGCGGGACGTTCCTCCGGAACAGCTTTTGGAAAATCAATGAGTCGCCTCGTCACCGTCGTTGGCGCGCGCCCGCAATTTGTCAAAGCTGCCGTCGTTTCGCATGAAATAGCCAAACAGCGTGATCTGCGTGAAATCCTGGTTCACACCGGCCAGCATTATGATTACGAAATGTCGGCGGTGTTTTTCAAGGAACTTGGCTTGCCGCAGCCCCAATATCATCTCGGCGTTGGCTCGAAGCCACACGGCGAGCAAACCGCTGAGATTCTCGCCAAGCTTGAGCCCATTTTGCTGCAAGAGAAGCCAGACGGGGTGATTGTTTACGGCGATACTAATTCCACGCTCGCCGGCGCGCTGTGCGCCAGCAAGTTGCAGATTCCCCTTGCCCACGTCGAGGCCGGCTTGCGAAGCTGGAATCGTTACATGCCGGAGGAGATTAACCGCGTTGTCGCCGATCATATTTCCGACCTTTTATTTTGTCCCACTAAAACCGCGCTACAAAATCTTGCCGGTGAAGGCATCCGGCGCGGCGTTTTTAATGTCGGCGATGTCATGCTGGATGCAGCGCTGGTTTTTGGCAGGCTATTGCCGGCGAATTTGTTGTCGCGTTGGGGATTAGCCGAGAAAAAATATTTTTTAATTACCTTGCACCGCGCCGAAAATACGGACAATGTGGCGCGCTTACAAAAATTGCTGGGATTTTTGTGCGATCTCCCGGCTCCAGCAATTTTTCCCATGCATCCACGTGTTAAAAATCTGTTGGAAAAAAATCCCAAGCTCCGGTCAATGCGAATGCGCCTGGAGAAGCAACCGGATTTGCACCTCGTGCCCCCGGTTTCTTATCTCGAAATGCTGGCGCTGGAAAAAAATGCGGCTGCGATCATTACTGACTCCGGCGGCGTCCAGAAAG
>JAJVHT010000061.1:7719-9443 GCA_022072515.1 bacterium | reverse complement strand
TCAATGCGAATGCGCCTGGAGAAGCAACCGGATTTGCACCTCGTGCCCCCGGTTTCTTATCTCGAAATGCTGGCGCTGGAAAAAAATGCGGCTGCGATCA
The DNA here is from genome assembly GCA_022072515.1 of bacterium. Lineage (GTDB taxonomy): Bacteria > Zhuqueibacterota > Zhuqueibacteria > Zhuqueibacterales > Zhuqueibacteraceae > Zhuqueibacter. The sequence continues at coordinate 9,343 of JAJVHT010000061.1, read as the reverse complement.
TTACTGACTCCGGCGGCGTCCAGAAAGAGGCGTTTTTTTACCAAGTCCCGTGCATTACTTTGCGCAACGAAACCGAATGGGTTGAAACCCTCGCCGGCGGCTGCAACACCCTGGTTGGGGCAAACAAGAAAAAATTTTTAGCCGCCCTTGCCCATGTCGAGAAATTTCATTCGCGCTTGCCACATAAAGGGAAACAGCGAATCGCTCGCGCCCGCGGCCTCGCGCTTTTTGGCGGCGGCAAGGCTTGCCAACGCATTGTGCAGGTTTTGCGGCGAACGCTATGAACCATGAAAATTTTGATCGTCACTGAAATGTGGCCGCCGCTTTCCGGCACTTTCGTCGTTGAACAGATAAAATCGCTGGCGCCATTCATTTCCATAACAGTTGCTGTGTTAGTGCCGCACCCTCCAAATCTCAAATGTTATCAGTGGTTGCGCTCGCCACTCATCGCCATGCCAGCTAGCCCCTGCACAATGCCGGAATTGGGTGAAAACATCCCGATCTACTATTTACGCTATCGTACCATTCCGGAACTAGGAAAATACCTCAATAGCTGGCAAGCTTGGCGAGTGTTGCGGCATTTTCTTCAGCATCAAAGCGAGCGGTTCGACTTGCTGCAGGCGCATTTCGCCTATCTGGTTGGATTTGCCGCTGCGCGTGCCGGCCGACGATTGGGCTTACCGGTGGTTGTGACGACACACGGCAGTGACATTAATTACTACACCCACCGCACTCCCAAAAACATTGTTGCTGCATGGCTTACAATTTGGGGATTGCGTCATGCTACTGCCGTGACCGCCGTTTGTGAAGATCTCAAAAATAAAATTGTGGCATTGGATATTTCCGCGGAACACATAAGAATTGTTCCGGCGGGTATTCGCGAAACGATTTTTTATCCGCGCGGCGAAAAATCCGCTTTGCGACGAGAACTGCAGCTTGCGGAGAACGGCAAGCTTTTTCTTTTCGTCGGCAATTTGATTCCAGTCAAAGGGCTTGAGTATTTGTTACACGCTTTGGCGCGAGTTTGCAAACAATTGCCGATGGTCAGGCTGGCTGTTCTTGGCAGCGGTGAATTGGAAAAATCATTGCAACGGCTTGCCCATACGCTTGGAATTGAACAAAACATTATGTGGGTGGGCAGAAAACCTCACGCGGAAATCCCGATTTGGATGAGTGCCGCCGATTTTCTCGTATTGCCCAGCCAGAGTGAAGGTTATCCAATGGTGGTGTTGGAGGCCTTAGCCTGCGGCACACCAGTCATTGCCAGCCGAGTAGGCGGCATTCCGGAAATCATCGTTTCTTCCGAGTTGGGCACGATGGTTCCAGCCGGTGATAGTGAGGCATTGGCTCACGCCATGCTTGTTGCCGTCAGTAAAAAGTGGGATTCGCAAAAGCTCATCACTTTTGCCCGCGCCAACACCTGGGCGGAGCGTGCGCAACGTTTTTTGCAAGTTTATCAAAATGTGCTTAAATCCAAGGCGAGGAGTGTTGGGAATAAACAACAAATGACAAATCATTGACTTCGGACCTTCATGCAAATCATCTTCTTCAGCGAAATCAAATGGCAATATTTGCGCACGCGCAAGCAGCAGCTTGTCCGGCGCTTTCCGGCGGATTGGAAAAT
>JAJVHT010000061.1:0-7619 GCA_022072515.1 bacterium | reverse complement strand
CTGCCGGCGTATCTAGCCGCCGCCGATGTTTGCCTCATTCCTTTGCGCAAAAATGAATTGACGCAATTTTTGAATCCAAACAAATTGTACGAATATTTTGCGGCCGGCAAACCGGTGGTGAGTGTGGCGTTGTCCCCGGATTTATCTGCCATGCGTGAACAGATTTTTCTCGCCGAGGATGCCGCCGAATTTGCCGCGCAAATCGCCCCGGCGCTCGCCTCTGCGGCGCGCGCCGAAGAGCGCCGCCGCCTTGCCGTGGCCAATGATTGGCAGGAAAAGGCGAATCAAATGGTGGCGTTGATTAAAGAAATTTGCGCCTGAACTTTCCGTTTTCGCAATAAAGAAATTCCTTGTTTTTGTCCATGATAATGAGTAGTATTTCACTTTGTTATTGTACGATTTTCTAAAATTGGTTAAAAATTTCGATTTGCGAAAGAGGCGCTCGACTTAACATGGCCAAAAAGACCCGCACGACCAAGCCCATGGCGGTCCCGCAGAAGCAGGAATCCGACCGGCCCAATTGGTTCGCCCAACATCCCGTGCTCACCGCGCTGGGAATTTATTTTCTGCTGGTGATGATTTTTTTCTTTAGCACCATTTTCGGCGGACGCACTTACCTTTCGCCGGATGCGCAAACGCATGGCGCTGTCACGGCGCCCCTGGACAAGGCGTTTTGGGAGACGTGGACGCTGCCGCAATGGTCGCCTTACACTTTTGCCGGCATTCCGAGCTTTGCCAGCTTGATGTATGCGCCGTTTGTTTATATGCCCGGCACGGTTTTGCTGCCGCTGGCGCGTTTGGTGACGCTGCCGGCCATGTTCACGCCGGCGTTGCATTATGTCTTGGCGGCGATGGGGGTTTTCGTTTTTCTGCGGCGCAAAGGCGCGAGTTTCTCGCCGGCGCTGCTGGGCGGTATCGCTTTCATGTTCACGCCGTATTTGATCGTCATGCAGGTTTTTGGCCACGGCTCGCAGATGATGACTTCGGCCTACATTCCCTGGGCCTTGTGGGCGGTCGATCGGCTGATGGAAAAGTTCTCCTGGCGTAATTTGGGATTGGCCGGCCTGATTTTAGGTTTTCAATTTCAACGTGGCCATGTGCAGATTTCATATTATATTTTATTGTTTGTCGGTCTTTATGTTTTGTGTTATGTTGTTTCAGGTATAATGCAAAAGGATTTCAAACGGATCGCAATCAGGTTGGGCGGTTTTGCCGGCGCCCTGGCGCTGGCCGGCGCGCTGGCCGCCATTTTGTATTTGCCGCTGCAGGAGTACACACCCTATTCGATTCGCGGCACGCCCTCGGTTTTGCAGACGCCAACCGGCCCCCAAGATACGGGAGTTGGATTCGAGTATGCCACCCAATGGTCGTTTTCGCCGGGCGAGATGATGACGTTCATTATTCCTTCCTTCTACGGCTTTGGCGGCCAAACGTATTGGGGAAATATGCCGTTTACCGACTATCCGAATTATATGGGCATTCTGGTTTTAGCCTTAGCCGTTGTTGCCTTGCTGTCCAATCTGTTTCGCCAGGGCCCGCACCGGTTGCTCGCCATATTTTTTAGTCTGGTTATTCTCTTCTCGTTGTTGATCTCTTTCGGCTTTCATTTCTCCGCCTTCTATAAATTGTTTTATCATTACTTTCCTTATTTTAATAAATTTCGCGTGCCGGTGATGATTCTGATTCTCGTGCAATGCTCCGTCGCGATTCTTGCCGGACTTGGATTGGAAAGTATTCTCTCGCGCCTGCGAGCGGCGAGCACGAAAGAAGAAGCAAACACCCGGGCGAAAATGGCGCAGCGCCTGTGGATTGCATTAGCCGCCGTGGTTGTGGTGGCGTTAGCGCTCACGCTTTTCCGCACGGGCTTTTTCAATTTTATGCGCGGAGTTTATCCGGATCAATATGATCCAACCTCGCAACAGTATATCGACACCGCGCGCTTCGGCATGTTATTTCAAGACCTTTGGGTCGTTTCAATTTGTCTGGTCGGAGGCCTGGCTCTGCTGGCGCTGGCGCTGACGAGAAAAATTTCGCCAAACACGGCGGCGGTCGCGATGGGGTTGATCACTTTGGTTGATCTGTGGATGGTTGATAAAAAAATCGGGCAAACTTATCCTCAGCCAGAAACGCCGGACTATTTGCAGCCGGATGGCATCACAGAGTTTTTAAAAACAGATAGCACGGTATTTCGGTTTTATCCCGAAGGCCCGTTATTCGGCGAGTTGCGGTGGTCGGCGCAAGGTTTTCAGAGTGTGGGCGGTTATCATGCGGCCAAGCCCCGTTTATATCAAGATTTTATCGAGGCGACGGGATTGCAGGGGGCGGGCGGCAGCGATTTTCCCGGCCATCATGTGCTCGATCTGCTCAATGCAAAATATGTCATCACGTTGGCCAATTTGCCGGATTCGGCATGGATCGTGCGCCGGGAATTTCAGGTTAACGCCGGCGGCGCGCCGCAGGTTTTGCGTATTTACGAAAATCCCACGGTGCTGCCGCGCGCCTACTTTGCCGGAGAGTATGAAGTGCAAACTGAGCCGGTTGCCGCGTTGAAGCGTTTGCGTGCCGGTCCCGAACAAGGTTTCGATCCGCACCGTCGCGTCATGCTTACGGAAGCGCCGGCCCTCACGCCGCAGCCCGATTCAACCGCCCGCGCGCACATACAAAAGTACGATTTTCATCATATTGCGATTGCCACGCAAAGCGCCGCGCCGCAAATTCTGGTTTTAAGCGACAATTATTATCCCGCGCCGGCAGGGTGGCAAGCGTATGTTGACAACCAACCTGTAAAAACCTATCGCGCCAATTACTGCTTTCGTGCGGTCGGTGTACCGGCGGGCAGCCATCTGATCGAATTCCGTTTTCATTCACGCGCATTTACCCTGGGTTTGTGGACCAGCTTGGCGGCGTTGGTGGTGGGAATCGTGTTGGTTTTTGTTGAACGCCGCAACTCGCCGGTGTCTTAATCAACCCGCGTGTTTCATCCCGTGTTCTCGTGAAAAACCATTTGCAATTGTGCTGGCGCTACCCTAAATTATATTCTTTGGCTAAAAAAAACAATGAGTGTGGTGCCAAGGTTGGCGGGGGAAAAATTCATGGATGGATGCCGGCGGCCGGCAGTGCAGCGCAGCGACGAATTGTGCCGGTAAGGCTACGCCCGTAGGGAGTTTTTGGCGATGAAATTGAAAGATATTCTTTCGGAAAATTTGATTAAAATACCTCTGGCAAGCCAGGAGAAGCGACTGGTGATTGAAGAGATGGTGGATTTATTGGTCAAGGCCGGTAGCATCAAGGATCGCAATGAAGTGTTGAAAGCCGTGTTGGATCGTGAAGCCGTGATGAGCACCGGGGTGGGAGATGGCGTCGCTATTCCGCACGGCAAAAGCGACGCGGCGCCGACCATTTTCGTCGCCTTGGGCATTGCCCCCAAGCCGGTGGAATTTCAATCCATGGATGATCGTCCTGTTCGTCTGATTTGGTTGTTGGTGGGCCCGCCGGACCAAACCGGTCCGCATTTGAAAGCGCTCAGCCGGATTTCCCGCTTGATGCACAAATCGGAATTTCGCGAGCAATTGCTGGCGGCCAAAAATTCAAAAGAAGCGCTGACTACCATTATTCGCGAAGAAGAAAAGTATTTGGAGAACTAAACCGCGGAGAGCAGAGGACATAGAGCAAAACGCATGGCGCGTAGCAAAACAAGCCATGCGGTAAGCCCTTCGCCCTAAGCCCTCTGCCCCCAAAGTCCCATGCGATTCCAAAAGATCAAAGGCACGCGCGATATTTTGCCGGAAGAAATCGGTCGTTGGCAGGCCGCCGAAAAGCAGATTCAGCAAGTCATGGCGCGCTTCGGATTCAGTGAAATTCGTCCGCCCATTTTTGAAGAGACCGAGCTTTTCGCTCGCAGCATCGGCCAACTCACCGACATTGTCTCCAAAGAAATGTACACGTTTCTCGACCGTGGCGATAAAAGTTTGACGCTGCGGCCGGAGCTGACAGCCGGGGTCGTGCGCGCTTTCATTGAAAACAATCTCGGCAAAAAGCAACCGCTCAATAAGCTTTATTATCTTTGCCCGGTCTTTCGCCAGGAAAATCCGCAGGCCGGGCGGTTGCGCCAGTTTCATCAATTTGGCGCGGAAATTCTGGGCTCGGCAGAGCCGGCGGCTGACGTGGAAGCCATCGCGCTTTCCATTGCCATTTACCGCGCTTTTCAGCTCGACCGTTTCGTGGTGAAATTAAACAGCGTCGGTGACGCGGTTTGCCGCGAGCCGTATAAACAAAAACTGCGCGAATATCTGCGGCCGCGCCTCGACCGGCTGTGCAAAACCTGCCAACAGCGCTTCGAGAAAAATCCGCTGCGCATTCTCGACTGCAAAGAAACCGGTTGCCGCACCGAGACCGCTGAGGCGCCCAAGCTCGCCGATTCGCTTTGCGATGATTGCGCGCGCCATTTTGGCCGCGTTCAGCAATTGCTCGACGCTGCCGGTATGAAATATGAGTTGGACTTCCGGCTCGTGCGCGGGTTGGATTATTACACCCGCACGGCTTATGAAATCGTCAGCGATCAACTCGGCGCGCAAGATGCGTTGTGCGGCGGCGGACGGTATGATTTGCTCGTGGAAGAATTGGGCGGTGAACCAACGCCGGCCGTGGGTTTTGCGGCGGGAATGGAGCGCCTGCTCATGGCGCTGGACAAAATCGGTTGGCAACCGGCGGCCAATCCCCCAGCGATGATTTTTTTGGCGCCCTTGGGCGAGGCCGCGGTGTTGTGGGCCGTGCAAACCGCGCAACAACTGCGGCAACAGGGTCTGACGGTTGAAATCGATTTATTGAATCGCGGCTTGAAGGCCCAACTGCGCGAGGCGAACCGCCAACAAGCGCGCTTCGCGGTGATTGTCGGCGATAACGAGTTGAAAGCCGGCCACGCGGCGGTGCGCGATTTAACCACGAGCCAGCAAAACGATGTCCTTTTGGCCGAGTTGATTTCATATCTTCAAAAGGCATGCACGAATTGATCGGGTTGCCCGCGAACCAGCCAACTGGTTAACTGGCCAACCGGCAAACATGTTTTATGTTGAGTAAAAATGATTTGAAAACGATTGCCCGCCTGACGCAAAAAAAATATCGGTTGGAAATGAACCGATTTCTGGCCGAAGGCGGCCGGCTATGTGAAGAAGCCATCAAATCCGGGTGGACGGTTGAGCGAGTAATTTTTTGTTCCTCTTTTTTGCAATCATTGCGCGCGCGCCAGGCTTTGCAGCTTGCGGAGGAACATGGGGTGCCCGTCGAAGAAGTGCCGAGTGAAGTGTTCGTTGGCCTTTCCGATACGATGCATTCCCAGGGCATTCTGGCGGTAGTCGAAAAACGTGCGCAAGACAGCGAGCCGATTGAGCGCATGCGCGGGGTGCCGCGCTGCATGTGGGTGGGCATCGAAAAGTTGCACGATCCCGGCAATATGGGAACGATTTTGCGCACCGCCGATTGGCTTGGCGTCGATGGCGTGGTGATTGGCAAGGATTGCGTGGAAGTCTACAACCCGAAAGTCGTGCGCGCCAGCATGGGCGCCATTTTCCATCTGCCGATTTATGAAGTCGATGATTTTGTCGGCACCCTGCGCCGGTTCCAAAATTTTAGCGCCGTGCTTTATGGCGCCGACCAATCCGGCGATTTTTCCTACTCGGTTTTGCGCTATGCCCCGAAAAAAGTATTGCTGCTTGGCGATGAAGTCGACGGCCTCTCGCCGGAAGTCGGCAATCTCCTCCAGCATCGGGTTTCCATCCCGCGCCGCGGCGGCGGCGAATCGCTCAATGTCGCCATTGCGGCCGCCATTTTGTTGGCGGAAATGAGCCGGTAGCCGGGTTGCCGGTTTCGATTTCAAATCTTTTTCCGCGCCCCAATATTCAATCGAATAAGCCGTGGTTCATTGGTCTCGATGATTTGATCGTTGCGCCAATACGTCACCGTATAAACGTCGGTGACGGAAACGGCGAACTCGTGAAAAATGGCTTTTAATTTGGCTTTGTCCTCGGCCAGCCGAAAAACGCCTTGCGAAGCCTGCGCCAGGCGTTGTAAAATTTCCTGATCCAATTCCCCCCGGCCTTTGTAACCAATCGTAAAACCCGGGATCTGGTGTTTCTTCAAATAAGCCGCAACGGTGTCAGCCGAGGTGGTTCGCGACGAATAATTATCTCTGCCGTCGGTAAACGTCACTAACGCTTTGGCGTCAACTTTCAGCAAGGGATCGGTCAGCATATCTAATCCCGCCAGCATGCCATCATATAAAGCCGTGAACTCGTCTTGCTGGAGTTCCTTGTCGATGAAGGCGTTGATTCTGCGCTGCACCGAATCTTTGTCGGTGTTGTGAATGTCGATTGGCAGGCGATTGAGCGAGGTGGAAAAACCGACTACGCCGAGTTGCGCTGAATCGTCGGTGTTTTGAAAAATAAGGTTGACAAATTCCTTCGCATCGACTTTGACTTCGTTAAAATCATTGCCCAGGGAGTTGCTGGCATCCAAAACGAGAACGATGCCAACATGGTTTATTTTTTGAACGGGAGTCGGAGAAAATTCGGTAAAGGCGACCCACTTGCCCTCGACTTTTTCTTCAAATGAAACATCGGTAATTTCGTAGTTGATCTTTTTTTCTCCGGCCCAATCAAAAATTCGCAGATCGTTGAAAATGAGGTCGATGCGATGCCCCGCGGCCCGCGCGGTTTGAACCGTTATCGATTTGATCTCCTTGGGAAGCGTGGCCTGTTCGATTTCAAATTTGGGCTCACTTTGCGGAATGGGGAGCGCGCCGGCGTTCGTGGCCGGATTGGTATATTTGCCTTCAATGCGAAAGACGACTTTATCGTTAGTCGGATCGGAATCTACCGGATTGTCGTTGATCGTGCAGCTCAACATGCACAGTGCGATGATCGGCAGCAGGCCCACAGCGCGTTTCACAGCAGTTGCCATTTTTCACCTCAAAATATATCCACCCGAATGGAATTAATAAAAAACTACGGTCAGAGAGGGGGATTTGCGCACGGCGAGTTGCGGTGTGAAACTGGATTGCGATTGAAAAGCGGTATTCAATCCCGCGCGCCGGAAGGGCCGAAAACAATACCGGCCACTCGCGGTGGCCGGTTAAGCGAAATCATGGACAACAGCAGCAAGGGCAAGTCGATTTGAAAATTTCAATCAACCAGAAGTGTGACTTGATCAGCCGGCAGGACGTCGCCGATTGGGCGGGCGGCGACGCCGTTATCCGCCAGGCGAGATAAATATTCGCCGGCTTTCTTTTGGGCGAGGCTCACTAACAAACCGCCGGCCGTTTGCGGGTCATGTAAAACTTTCGCGAGCCAAGGATTGATGCCTTCCCGCATGTTCACAAAGTCTTTCACGAAATCCCAATTATTCCGATTCCCGGCGGGGATGCAGCCTTGCTCGGCAAAATGCAACACCTCGGGCAACAAGGGAACAGCGCCGGCGTCAATTCGAAATGAAACACCGCTCGCTGTGGCCATCTCGTACGCATGGCCCAACAAGCCAAAGCCGGTAATGTCCGTGGCGGCATGGACGCCGACCGCCAGCATGGCCTCACTCGCGATGCGGTTCAGTTGCAACATGCTCTCCGTAAG
>JAJVHT010000181.1:18078-39700 GCA_022072515.1 bacterium | reverse complement strand
GCACGCGCCGGCCCCATAAAATCAATTCATCATAATAGGGCGTCGCATCGCCGAGCGTGAAGTTGAGCCATGGCAACCCGGCGGAAAGCACGAAGCGATGGCGCGGCTGCAGCGCCGCATCTTCCAGAGTGGTAAAATAAGCGGACGCCGAATATTGCAGCGGCCCGGTGTTGCCGGACAAATCCGCGCCGACGTTTGTGTTGTCCAATTTGATGCCGTTGAATTTTTCGTGCCGCGTTTCGGCATACACCATGCCGTTCACGTGATTGGGAGTCGCGGTTTCTTCTGCAACGCTGGTTTGCCCGGAAACTTGAAAGCGCCAATCAATCGGGCCGACCGGCTGGCCGGACAAATCACGCGCCGAGATCACAACGGTGTGCTCGCCGGCAGTGATTTGCTCCGGCGTGTAAGAAACCATGGCCGGAGAAAGCTCAGCCTCGTTCGTGACATTGCGGCCATCCAGCATAATTTTAATGGAAGCAGAATCAACACCGGCTTCTGTCAAAAAAGAAGCGGCGATGACGGCATCATTCGGCGACACCGCGCTAAACGGCTCCGGACTCAAAATTAAAATCGACGCCAAAACGCTTTCGCCGGCGGGAGCCGGTGTTTGTTCTTCGGCAACCGGCCGGTCCAGTTTTTCGATTTTGTCGAGCAGTTGCGGCGAAACTTCCACCGGCGTTCGATTCTCCGGCGTGGAGGATTTCGGCGGCGGTTGTGGCGCCGGCCGATTTTCGATGCGGCTGTCGGTATTTTCGCGAACCAGCACTTCAATCGGCTGGCCGTACGGGTTGCGCATCGGATAATTGAGCACGGAACGATCCGATAACAACGCGACCAAAAAATATTGCACAACCGGCTCGCGCACGGCATACGCCGGAATTTGTCCGCTATAACCTTGCGCGGCCGGGCGCATGTCGACAAATTTGAAAGCCTGGTCACGGCTGGATTTGAAGTACAAGCGCAGATACACCACGGCACGGCCGGGCGCCAGCACGCGCGCCTCAATCTCCATTGGCTTGCCGGCGATTCCGGCCGGTGCCGGGAAATGTTCGATCTGTTGAAAACCGCCTTGCTGCGGCGACGCATGCAGCCGGGCGCTCGCGAGAAACGAACCCATAAGCAAGAACATCAAAAGTGTCAACCATTTTTGCTCTGGCGCGCTCCCGCGTCTCAAAGCTGGTGAATGCAGAAAATTCGGTCGCATCATCCCTCGCCTATTCATAACGGATTTTCAATTTTTTCTTCTGGCCATTTTGATCTTGAAAGTCGATTTCGATTTCGCCGCTGCCATTGCCGTCGTTGGCCCAATTCGGCATTTCCTCCGGCGTCGAAGGATGCGATTCCGGCGCCAGATTCGGCCCGGCGACACCGGTTTGCCCGGCTTTCACCAAGACGCTGCCCAAACTATTGATCAACTCGACGATGCCATCGAGACAAATAATGTACATCTTGCCATCAGCATCGAGGGCGGTGTAAAAAATCGTGCCTTTCACCGCGGCAACGCCGGACGGGGTCTCGACACGGAAGGGCGCCGTACCTTTGGTGACCTTGGCCCACAGCTCGCCAAATTCCATGGCGATGGTTTTGACGATACGCTGGCTGCCGGAAGCCGCGACTTCGCGTTTGCCGTTGATGACGACTTTGGAGTTGCTGCGCACTTTCAGCAGCGATTTGTCATCGGTAAAAACAATGGCGGCCAGCGCTTGATCCCCGGTGCGAATTTCCGTGCCGGCATTTAAGCGCGCGCCACGCACGGCATTTTGCCAGGCGCCCTGGTTGGGGTTGATTTGAACCTGGCCGGTGGTTTTTAAAACCAGCGCGATGTCTTTGTCCGGCGCCGGCGGCTGGGCGGGAGCCGGCGCGTCATGATTTTTCGCCGGCGCGGCAAAAACCAGACACGGCAAAATGATCCAACAAAAGGCCAAAAAAAATTTTCGCATAGAAAACTCATTCTTCACTTGTAAAGGTCATGCGGCGAAATCTCTTTTGACAATTGTGTCCGAGTTAAATTGAAAAAAAATTTGCCGCGGCCAGGAGAGCGTGACTTATTCGACTTGTACGGAAACCGCTTTAACCGGTTGGCGGCGCAGCAGATCCAACAACTCCGCTAATTCGATACGCCGGCCGTTCATGCTGACACCGCCGGTTGGCGAGAAACCTTGCAACGGGCCGCCGTTGCCAAAGAGTGCCTCGAGATCGCTCGAGCCCAAAAGATTGAACAATTGTTGCAAGAACAGATTGCTTCCCGGATTATTGATCGAGCTGATTTGAAAACACCAAATCTCGCTCGGCAGGCGCACTTCGCCGCTCGGCGAACCGATAACGGCCTGGACCTGCCAATAATATGTTTTGCCAAATTGCAGCGGCAAGCCGCCCGAAGGATAAATGAATGAGGGCGAGCCCACAAAGTCGACACCGCGTTGCACGTAACGTTGCAGCCGTGGTTCGTTTTGCATAACGTCTTCCGGGCTGGAATTGCTCGGCAGCACTTCGCAGACGGTAATGAGAAAACGATCGACGTTTGAGTTCCATTTGAATTGCGGCAGCAACCCGAACTGCGCGTAACATTCACTGCCGCCAACCGCCGCGCCGGGAGAAATCAAATCCAAGGTCGTGGGGTTGGAAATCGTCAGGGTTTGCGTGTCATCATCGCCCTGAATCATAGCCGGTTGCCGTGCGTCGGCGACGCTGACGATAAATGAATACGTGCCGCTGGGAAGTTTACCGGTTTGCAAAATCGCGTCGGTCAATTGTTTGACGGCATCGGCGTTGTAATCAATATCGCTGAAGCGTTGAATATCCTGATAAGTGAGCATCTGCACCGGTGGCGAAATCGGAATGGGCCGGGAAACCGCCTGCACAATCGGATCAGAGGGAAAACGATCACTGATCAGTTGAAAATTGAGGATAACGCTCATCGCGGCAGGAATATTGGTGATTTGCAAATTGAATAGCGGCGAAACACTGCCGCTGCCGGTAATGTTGAAATCGGACACGCGGAGAATTTGGGCGTTACGCAGCTCGGGTGCTAAATTGAGTGTCAAGTTGAGCTGTCCGTATGCCGGCGGTTGCACGAGCAACAAGAGAACGGTTGGAATGACAAGGAAGACGGAATGAAGCGTTCGTCTTGAAAATAAACTATAGTCGGTTTTCATAAAGTCGTTCCTAAATTTAACGCGCCATTTTCTCTCTAAGTTAGTCGCATAAAGCACCTTTTGCGGAAGGCTTACCGCGCTCCCGTAAAAAAAATGTAACAACGTTAAAAATAAAAAGAGCTACCGGCAAACTTTCTGCCGAGTAGCTCTAAGAAAATTTTAACAAATTAGAAATTTTTTATTGTTGCAGCGGCGTGGTCACCGGGTTGATGGGCAGAACGATGGGAATGGAGAGCGTGTCGCCCGGGTTCAACTTGGAAAGGTCGCGTTCCGGGTTATACTTGGCCACCAGCCAAATCGGAATTTGATAAATATCGTTGCAAATTTGCCAGATATTTTGGCCGCGCTTGATTTGATAAGTTCGCAACGTATCGACCGCATAAGTCGAGAAGAAGTCTTCTTCGACGCTGCGCTGATATTCGTAACGCCGGCGTTGAAATTCCTCCGCACTGACGCGCTCATAACTCAGACGAATGCGCTGATTGATTTGGATATCCTGATTGTAACGCAAGCCGTTCAGCTCGCGCAAACGGCGGGTTGGAATTTCCAACCATGTGGCATAGTGGCCAAGCGTCTCATCGGCCTCAACATGAATCCACTCCGTCAGGGGCTCGAGACGGCGCGGCGCGGGCGCCGGAACGGCCGTCGCCTGCTCTTCACCGGAGCCGCCAACGACATTCGCGCCGCTGGTGACGAGCGCCGGCTTTGACGCCGGTTCGATATCCAAGGTAACAATCGCTTCCCGCTCGATGCGGGCCACTGGCTCAATTTCGGCGTCGCTAGTTGCCACATCCGAAGCCGCTCCCAAAGTCGGATTTGTGACGAGCAACGGCGGCGCCGACACCGAAGCAGCCGGCGGCGTTGCCACTTCCGGCAAAGTGGCCGCGAGTGGCGGGGTCACGCTCGCCAACATATCCGTGCTCTTCGGCGGGATTTTCAAAATCTGGCCGCTGTTGATGCGCTCATTTTGGCCAAGGTTGTTATACTCGGCCAACACCTTGACGGGAACTTCGTGCTCCTTCGCGATGGCGCCCAAATTATCGCCGCGTTTGACGCGATACCAATCCGACTGCACTTGCTCTTCATATTTCAAGCGGGAATCGATGCGCGCCAACAGGGCACTGCCTTCCGCATCGGGAAGCTTCGGCAACCGCAGCGTGTAGCCTTTGGGAATGCGCCGCTGTGAATTCAGCACCGGCGGCCGCAATGCCGGATTCAATTGCCGAAATTCCTCGCGGTCGATTTTGTAGGTTTCTAAAATGCTGTTGACGGTCAGATAGTGATCGGTTTCGATCTCGACAAATTCGACGGGTTGGTGAAATTCCACGTTGCCGAAATAATTATCGTAATGCGTCGCGACGTGCAGCGCGGCAAGAAATTCCGCATAAAAATTTCGTGAGGCAAATCCAAAACTGCGGCTGCTGTATTCACGGTAAATGCGGCCAAAATCATCGCCGTACTGCGATTTGGCGCGGCGCATGCCGTTGAGGCCATGGTTATAGGCGGTGATGGCCAGCGGCCAGGATTGCAGTTCCCGATAATTGAGCTTCAGCAATTTGGCCGCGGCTTCCGTGGCGCGCAGGGGATCGAGCCGCTCATCCACATCGTAGTTGATCGTCATGAACAGACGGCCGGTGGAGCGCATGAATTGCCAGATGCCGGCCGCCCCGACTTTGGAGTAGGCTTGATAATTGAACGACGACTCGACGTGCGGCAGCATAATCAGCTCGATCGGCAAGTCTTGCTGGCTGAAAATGCCCTCGATAAAATCACGATACAAACCCGAGCGCTGCAAGCCGAGATGGAAACGGTCTTTCAAGCCTTGCTGCGCGCGAATAGAACCGGCGGCGCGCAATAACCGGCCCGCATCGGCCTCGGCGCCGAAAATTTCAACGACACGTTTTTCACGGGAAGAAAGCTTGGTCAAATCCAACTGGCGGGCGGCCAGCCGGTTTAAAATGGAACGATATTCGTCGCGGACCCCTTCCAATTTTCGCCATTCATTGCGGTAAGCCGCCGAAGAGGCGACTTGCGAGTCGCCCAAACCTTTCAGCTCAATAACTTCGTAGATGATGCTCATATCTTGGGTATCGTGAATGAGCACCGTGTTGGTGGGATAATCCGCGTAAATTTTACGCCAAAATTCGACGTTGGCGGCAATTTCCGGCGGCATCGGAAAAAGCGCGTTGCCAAATTGCACCGGCGGATTGGCGGTTTGCGTCCATCCCGAAAAACTTCCTCCTAACCATAAGCAGACGATCAATGTCCAGCGATGTCTCTTCATGCTTCCTCTCAATACCCGTCGTTGCGTGAATAGCTCCAATCCCTTGACCGATTATTTTGCTCCTGCGGTTCCCAAGTTGAATTTGGGCGTGCTCCGTCCTCCACAGGCGTTGGTCGTCGCGGCAAGGTGACGACTTGCACGAATCATGGCAGGGTTGTAGCTTGCTGGCCAACATAAACTTCCAAGCAATTCTTGACCGGGCGCGATGCCGACTCAAATTTCCCGAGCGCCCGGCCACTCTGCGCTTCTTTATAAATCTTCTTCCGTGAGTTCATCGGGCATCGCGTCCTCATCGATGAAGTTGAGGTTGCGCGAATCGAACATGATAACGCGGCCCAGAATCTCGAGCAGGTCGTCTTTATCTTTGCGGCGTAGCCGGTCCAACGTGTCGGCGACATTCATGAAGCCGTCGTTGTCTTCCACCCAGCCGTACAGCAACGCGACTGCATGTTTACAAACGCTGTTGTGCTCGCCGCAACTGCAATAGGCCACCAATTTATCTTTGTCGACACGAATCTCGGTAAAAAATTCATCAGCGGCGTCTTGCACCATTCCGCTCATCTTGTGTCCAAACACCGTGGGATGATGAATATAGCTGCCGCAATAAAACTCCCAACTCGTGCCTTCGGTGGCGCGCTGATCCAGTTGCGACACCTGCTCGTGGGTCATTCCCCGCAAATGTGGCGAAATTTCATAGTTCGTATGCATCAATTCCATTTTACAAAAAATATAAATTTGCCGCAAGGAAAAAACTGCGACCGCGCCCAATATTACACAAATTTTGCAATTGGGCAGCAGCAAAGCCGCCACGATCAAAAAATAGAAACGACCGCGCTGCCTGGCCACTTGTTGCATGGAGCCGCGCACTTCTACTCACTTGAACACGGCAAAACGGCTTTAAGTTTCCTCATAAATCGGATATCCCCATCGGCGCAACGCCGTGGTGAGTTGCATCATGGGCAGGCCGATGATCGCCGTCCAGTCTTCACAATCCAGGCGCTCAAACAGCAGCAACCCGGCGCCTTCGATTTTTGCCGAGCCGGCGCAGTTCACCGGATGATCGATCGCAATATAGCGGCGCAATTCCTCCTCCGTCAAATCCGCGCGCAATTTTGCCGTGCCTTTCACGACAGATTCCTGCGACGCCGACAAGCCGGTATGCCAGAGAAAAAGCCCCATGTAGAATTCATGTGTATGGCCGCGCAAACTTTTCAGCTCCGCCAACGCACGTTCCGGCGTGCCCGGCTTGGTGAGAATACGATTTTCAAACCACACGATTTGATCCGAGCCGATGAGAATCGCATTAGGAAAATCCGCGGCGACACTCATGACTTTGCCGCGCGCTAATGCCAAGGCAAGTGCGGCCGGATCGCCGTCATGGATATGCGTTTCTTCAAAGCGCGGCGGCACGGCCTGAAATTTCAGTCTCGCCTGCTGCATGAGTTCCTGGCGATAGGGAGAGGTGGAAACAAGAATGAGAGCGGGGATACTTTTGTCCAACGTCGTCACGCTATTGATCAATTTATTTTTCTACTCATCTTTTTAATCGTCGCTGCCTTCGACCATGAGCCGCAACGTCCTCTCAAAAACTTGATACGCTTCATCACCCCACAAACAAAACACGACTTTTGCCAAACCGGTTTTGCCGCGCACGTAATCAATCGTCGTCGCCAGCATGATCTGGGCGCAACGCTCAACGGGATAGCCGAAAATGCCCGTGGAAATCGCCGGAAACGCCAGGCTTTTTAATTGGTGCTGATCAGCGACCTGCAGGGAATGGCGCGTGGCCTCGCGCAATTTGCGGTCTTCCTCGCCCTCGCCCATCATTGGGCCGACAGCGTGAATCACATGCTTTGCTTTGAGATTCCCGCCTGTCGTGATCACAGCAGTTCCCACCGGCGTGCCGCCGATGCGGTCGCAGTCCTCCTGAATTTTCGGCCCGCCTTTGCGGCGAATCGCGCCGGCAACGCCGCCACCGAGAATCAACTCCGAGTTCGCCGGATTGACGATGGCGTCCGTTGTTTGCTCGGTGATATCGCCGTTGATCAGCGCGAGCTCGGTTTGATGAATTCTCGTGGTCATGGTGGAATTTCTCCTGTTTACCCCAACTCTTACTCATTGAGAAAGCTTGCTAAGAGCGAGTAAGAGTCGGAGTGCGAGAATGAGTATGAGTGATAGAATGAATGAGCACGAAGCCTGAAATTAGAATCCCGCCGCCGCGCCATCCGGCGCGCGTGGGTCAGCCGCGCCCATTCGCAAACCGGTTTTGGGATCGAGCATAATTCCCATCGCGCTGCCTTGGCTGCGAGTTGAATAACCAAATTGAACCCGATGGCCCATCATTTCCAAAAGCCGCTGCGTGTCTTTCGTGGTGCCGAATTTTTCAATGCGCAACACATTCGGCAACCATTGATGATGAAGGCGTGGCGCGGTGACAGCGTCGGCAATGTCCATATTAAAATCGATTACATTCACCACGACTTGTAAAACGGTGTTGATGATTGTTCGGCCGCCCGGCGAGCCGATAAGCAAATATGGCTTGCCGTTTTGGGCGACAATCGTCGGCGTCATCGAAGAGAGCATGCGTTTCCCCGGCTGAACGAGATTGGGAGCTGTGCCGATCATGCCCGTCGAATCCGTGTGGTCCGGCCACGGATTGAAATCGCCCATTTCATTATTCAGCAAAAAGCCCGTGCCTGCTGCAACGATTCGCGAACCGTAACTGTTTTCCAAAGTGTACGTGACGACGACGGCATTGCCGGCTGGATCCACCACGGAGTAATGCGTCGTCTCGGAGCTTTCATAAGCGTCGTTGATCGTTGCCGGATCGCTCGGCGACACGCGATTCAAGCTGATGCCGCGGCGCAATTGCTCGGCGTAAGCTTTGGAAGTGAGCCGCGTCATCGGCAGATCGGGATTGAAATCCGGATCGCCGAGATAGCGGGCGCGATCGGCGAAGGCGCGGCGCATCGCTTCAGCCAGCAAATGAATATGTTGCGCGGAATTGTGGCCGTATTCCCGCAGATTAAAGCCTTCGAGGATATTGAGCATTTCCACCAACGCCACGCCGCCGGAACTGGGTGGGCACATGGAGTAGACGTCGAAACCGCGATAGGTGCCGTGAACCGGCTGGCGTTCTTTGGCCTGATAGTTGGCCAGATCAGCTTCCGTAATCAAACCGCCATTTTTTCGCATATCCGCCGCGAGCAAACGCGCGGTCTCTCCTTTGTAGAAACCATCCCGGCCGCTTTTCTGAATGTGGCGCAGTGTCTTCGCCAGATCCGGCTGCCGCCAGATTTCGCCGGGTTCATACAACACGGTGTCACGTTTTAGAAAGGTTTTCATGCTGCCGGGATATTTTTTAAACTCCGGCGCGAGATCTTTGAAGTCATCGTACAGATCCCACGAAAGCGGGAAACCCTTTTCAGCCAGTTGAATCGCCGGGGCGATGAGCTCCGGCATCGGTTTGCTGCCGAGCCTTTCATGCGCCAGGAAAAAACCTGCCACCGTACCCGGGACGCCAACGGCGAGATAGCCTTCGTGATTCAAATCTCGGACGTACTGCCCATTGGCATCGAGATACATGCGCGCGTGCGCCGCTGCCGGCGCTTTCTCGCGGAAATCGAAAGCCGTCACCCGGCCGTCATGGGTATGCACCACCATGAACCCGCCACCGCCGATATTGCCGGCGGAAGGATGCGTGACCGCGAGCGCGAAGCCGGTGGCGATGGCCGCGTCCACCGCATTGCCGCCCTTTTTCATCACTTCCACGCCGGCTTGCGACGCCAGAGAATGCGACGACACCACCATGCCGTGCCTGGCACGCTCCGGATATTTCGACGCGCCAGCCGTGCCGTTCTCCAGTTGCAAAAACAGAAGCAGCGTGACCACGGCGAGGCTCAAACCGACAAAAAGAATTCGTTTCATCCATCCCTCGGCAGTTTTAGTTCATCAGCATAAAACGTTACGCGTTAAACGCTACACGAAAAATTAACTTTTTTTCGCCGAGGAAGCAAGAAGAATTTCGCAATCCCGTTTTAAAATTTATATTTGAAATCAAGGAGACGCAGAATTTATTTTTTTCTGGAGGAAATGAAAATAAAAATCCCCTCTGCTCTGCGTCGAAACACAAAACCGAGGGGATGCCTGCATTGGAGTCTTCTTCGGCAGCTTCGCTTGACACGAAGCCAACCGAAGAAGTGCTATAGAGGGAGGAGGAATGTCAAAGCAACCGGCCGAACACTTTCTTACAAATTCTTATGCTTCTCACAACACCGCGAGCGGAACGTGGGACCAGCGTGTTATTCAAACTCACTTGCTGCCTGCGTCGGCAAAGGTCGCGAGATAATGGAAATCACCGTAGCGCAGGGTGATCGGCTCGCTCGGCTTCATCCAGGCCGGCAGGAGCACGATGCCCTGATGGACTTCGCCGTCCGTCACCATGCCGCCAAACTTGGCATTGTCATCGAGCGGCAGAATATCGACCGCGCCGGGCTCGCCGGCAGGATGCCAAATACGTCCACCTTGTTCAAAGCGCAATTTGGCCGGATCAAAATCGAAGCGGCGATTCGGAAACGTCGAGACGGAAAAAACCAGCGGGGTTAATTTTTGGCCGTACATTTTTTGCATGGCGACGGCCAATTCCGCTTTGTAAACCACGAGCATCGAAAGCTGAATGCGCTTGCTATCATTCGCGCGCACGAAGAACGAGGTGATCTTATCGGTTTCCATCTTTTTCAGATTGACCACTGGAAGGCGATCAACCGGTCGCGCCAGCGGGCTTTCCCGCTTGGTGATTTTGGGCTCGTTTGCCGTTGGGGCGCCATTGAGATTCGCTGCAATCAGCACCGGTGTCGAAGCGCCGGCCTTAGCACTGTCTTCTCTTTGCATCGCGGTAGCGATCCGCCAAGAGAACATTTGCGCCACGGCGATCACACAACCGCCGATCACAGCCTGCCGAAAGATTGTCCGCGTTTTCATAGCTGCATCTCCTTGATGTTTGCAAGCTTCCTGCGTTGCCGCTCACACTTCACACTGCGTTGATTTAAAATAACTACGTCCGGACAACTGCTTATTCATCAAGCAACGACTGTGCCAGGAAAAAGGCGGCGACCTTCTGAACAGTTTAGGCGATACGTTTTCAGCAAGTTACAACAGCGCATGTTACACTTTTCTCTGTACAATTGCCCTCAAGTTTTGTCACTCGTGCGGACACCGTCTCAGGTGGAAACGAGACAAGAACGAACAACAAGTGGCAAGAGGCAATGCAATTAGATGCGGTGTCATTTTGCTGATACAGTTGTCAAGCCAATGTGTAGCACGGCATGAACAGAAAATGATCTGGCCGCGCCGGACTTGACTTTTACAAGAAGACGAGGTATTTTGCAGAGCAAAAATAATTTTGCCGGGAGATCAAATGATAGCGAATTCCAATCTCGTCCGCATTCAAGCGGTTCTTAACGAAGCCCTCGCCCTCGCGCGCACGAATCACGACGGGCAACTGGCTTCCTACATTCCGGAATTGGCTGCGGTTCCGCCGGAACTCACCAGCGCCGCCATCATGTTGTGCAATGGCGAGCGGCTCGTTGCCGGCGATTTTGCCCGGCATCGCTTCACTCTGCAAAGCGTCGCCAAAGTTATTTTGCTCGCCGGCTTTCTCGAAGAAATGGGCGAGCAAAAAGTTTTCTCCTGGATGAATGCTGAGCCTTCCGGCTTGCCCTTTTCCTCGGCGACACAATTGGATATCTTCGGGCCGATTCCGGCGAATCCGCTGATCAACGCCGGCGCGATTCTGCTCTGCAGCCGTTTGGCGGGAAATCAAAGCGCGCGTCTCGCCTGGCTCGAACGCTGGGGCGAGCGGCTCCTGGGTTCCCCTCTCACCGCCAATCAACGCGTTTTCCGCTCCGAATTGGGAACCGGTGATCGCAACCGCGCCCTGGCGTATTTGATGAAAAGCAACGGCGTCATTCACGGCGAAATCGAAACGATTCTGGCCACGTATTTTTATTTGTGCTCGTTAGAAGCGGATATCACCCAGGCGGCGCATTTGGGCATGCTCCTGGCGAATAGCGGGAAAACAGCAGACGGCCAATCCATCTTATCAGAACGCCACGCGGCCACCGTGGTGTCCGTGATGGCCACGAGCGGTCTTTACGATGAGTCAGGCATTCATCTCGTCCGCACCGGTTTGCCGGCCAAAAGCGGCGTCTCCGGTTTGATCGTTGCGGTCGCCACCGGTTGTGGCGGAATTGCCGTGAGCAGTCCGCGCGTCAATCACAAAGGCGGCAGCGTGCGCGGACATATCATGTTGGAGCATCTCTCCCGGGAGTTGGGTTGGCATTTTGCTTTTCAACAGCAACGAAAGGAGTGGTGCCACGCTTCTTAATTGTGATAATTTTTCCGGCACTTATTGCTAAAATTGATAAAATGATCCGAATTTAAAGTTTCCCAATTTGAATAAGTTTCTGATAATTCGTATTTAGTATTGTGGCATAGCCTTTGTCAGTTCATAAGGATCAGTTGCAAGCGTCGTCGATATCTTCTAAAATTGAGTTGGGAATAAATTATGGAACCTTGTTTGTTAAAATAGTTGCAAAAGAGAAGCAAAAGCGTTAAATTAAACCCATGCGTTGGTATTCTCTCAAAACCATTTTTTTGTTCGCGCTCTGCGTGGCGCAATTTAGTATGCCGTTGCTTAGTTTGACGGCAGAACTGCCCTGCGAAGAGCCTCAGGCGAAAGTTTGCCAATCCGCGTCGTGCTGCCAACAAGCAGCGGCGACGCCCATGCCCTGTTGCAAGGAGGCTACGCCCACCCAAAGCGAACCGGTGACGGCCGCGGTGTTAAATCCCGTGCGAATCCATTTCGATGTCGCGGCGCCCAATGCTTTCGTTAATGCCGGTGGTGATTTTGAATTTGCTATCAAGCTGGACTATACTTTTTCTTCCTGTAATACTCATTTTGCCGGCAATCAACTTTATAAGTTGCTGGCCACTTTCCTGATTTAATCTCACCTGCAAGGGCGTAGTGCGCCCTTTTCCATCTTATTTCCTTTTGCTTTCAAGAGTAATTCCTTTTCTCATACTCTTGCTCATACTCATACTCCTACTTGCGATGATAAATTTTTGAAAAGCGCGTATGAGTATGATTAGGAGTTGGAGTAAGCGCATTGCAACGCTGCCACAATAAGGTGCGGAGATGAAATCATTTTTGCTTACGGCGCTCTGGCTTTTGAGCGGCATCCCGGTATTTTCCCAAACCGGCGGCGCCATTGTTACGCTGGATGAGCTGATTCAAGAAGCCTTGCAAAATAATCCGGAACTGCAAGCCTTCGCCGAGAATCACCACGCGGCTTTGGCGCGCATTCCGCAGATGAGCAGCCTCGACGATCCGCGGTTCGCGGTCGAGATCGAGGAAGCGCCCCGTGCGGATCCATTCAATACTTCCCAATGGAAATTTCTAAATTTTGGGCTGACGCAAATGCTGCCGTTTCCCGGCAAGCTGGCCAGAGCTAAAAAATTGGCGGAGTTCGACGCCGAGCATGCGCATCATGATTATGGCGAAAAAGCGCTCGCCGTCATTGCCAGTGTCAAAGCCGCCTACTTCGAGCTGTACATGATTCAACGCGGCCTCGAGGTCAATCAGGAAAATATCACCTTGATGACGCAGTTTGTCAACATTGCCAAAATTCGCTATACCGTCGGCCAAGTCATGAATCAAGACGTGCTTAAAGCGAATGTCGAGCTGGCGCGGCTGACGAATGGGCAGATCACTTTGCAACAACAGGAAGAGACCGCCAAAGCGATGTTGAATGTGCTGCGCAATCGTGCGCCACAAGCGCCGCTTGGACAAACGGAGCTGCCGGAAAGACGGCCGCTTGCGTTGGATCTCGCCACGTTGCAACGTGTCGCGCTCGCCAACCGCCCGATGCTGCATCATGATTCCCTGAGTGTCACGCAGAGTCGCGTCGCGAATAGTCTGGCGCGGCGCCAGTATTGGCCGGATTTCGACTTGTCCTTGAAATATGTCACCTCGCCCGCTGAGGGCTTTCGCGGCTTTTCGGCGATGGCCGGTGTGAGCTTACCATTCTCATTCTGGTCGATCAAAAAACAGCGGGGCAGAGTCGAGGAAACTGCAGCCGAGATTCGGAAGCAGGAAGCCCTGTTGCAGAATACGAAGAATATGATTTTCTTCGCCGTGCAAGACGGGCTGACCAAAGTGCAAAGCGCGCAGCGCGTCCTGGAATTGTATCGCACGACGGTTTTGCCGCAAGCCGAGCAAACGTTGCAAGTCACCCTCGCCAATTATCAAACCCGGCAAACCGATTTTCTGATGTTGCTCGACAGTTATCGGATGCTGCAAATGTCCAAAATGGAATATTACGAAGCACAAGCGAAGTATGAAATGAGTCTCGCGGAGCTGGAACGCGCTGTGGGAACAACGCTGGAGTAAATTTTAGCAAACTACTTTTACATTCACATTTTTAAACCAAACACCATCAAGGAGAACTTATGATTAAATCCACATTTTTGACGCTCGCCCTCGGCCTGGCGCTTATGGCCTGCAACAAACCGGAACAAGAACAAGCGGCAAAAGCCAATGGCGACACGCCACAATTGACCGCAGGAAATGTGACGCAAACCACGATTAAAGTGCCCACCATTCAATGCGGCAGTTGCGTCAGCCATGTTGAAGAAGCCTTGAAAGGCGTGGACGGCGTGAGCACGATCAAAGTCAATTTGGAAACCAAAATCGCGGAGGTCAATTTCGATCCGGTCAAGACGAATTTGGCGGCGATGGAAAAAGCCATTTCCATGGCCGGTTATGACGCCAATGACACCAAGAGCGACCCGGCGGCGTATGCCGAGCTGGATGCCTGTTGCAAAATACCGGAAAGTCATAGCGGCAAATAGCGCAACACATTATTACACAACGGAGAGATAAAAATCATGGCGCCAACAAGACTGGCTTTACTCGTTCTATTCTCTTCCGCAATAAATTTGGGGTGTCGGACTTCTGAAAACGGCAAGAACTCTATGTCTGCTCTTCAGCAGCTCGTATCTCCTGCCGTATCAGAAAGCCAGGCCCCGAATCTCTTTGCTGCGGCGGATGGCAAAATTTATCTATCTTGGATAGAAACGCTTGCCGAAAATCGCCATGCTCTAAAGTTTAGTACCATGGAAAAAAATGGCTGGTCGAAGGCCAAGATGATTGCACAGGGCGACAACTGGTTCGTGAATTGGGCTGATTTTCCATCTCTCCGTGTTCTCACCGATGGCACCCTTGTCGCTCACTGGTTGGCGCGAAGCGGTGCAGAAAAATATGCCTATGACGTGAATATCGCTTTTTCATCAGATGATGGCAACTCCTGGGGCACGCCGATTGTGCCTCACGCTGATGGCACGCCGACCGAACACGGTTTCGTTTCACTCTTGCCGTGGGAAAAAGATCGCGTACTTGCGGTTTGGCTGGATGGTCGCGACCACTGGTACAAACGGCAGAACGATGCAGAAGAGAGCGCCGAACACGGACTCACGAGCTTACGTTCTGCGATTGTCGATATGAGCGGAAACCTTTATAATGAAGCAGAGCTTGACGATCGCGTGTGTGATTGTTGTCAAACCGGCGCTGGAATTACGCCGGCCGGCGCCATTGTCGCCTATCGTAATCGCTCGGAGAACGAGAACCGGGATATCGCCATTGTGCGTTTTGAAAACGGCCAATGGTCTAAATCGGAAACATTGTTCAACGACGGGTGGGAAATCAACGGCTGTCCAGTAAATGGTCCCTCGGTCGCGACGCACGGCAGCGAGGTCGCTATTGCTTGGTACACGGAAGCAAACGATACTTCCAAAGTAAAAGTTAGTTTCTCGCGCGATGGCGGCAAAACTTTCGGCGAGCCGCTTCGCGTTGATGACGGCGATCCGATGGGGCGCGTCTCCGTGATCCTGCTCGCCAATAATGATGCAGTGGTTTGCTGGATGGAGACCATCGACGCGAATGCCGAAGTGCGGATTCGGCGAATTCGGCCAAGCGGCAGTGCTGGCCAGTCGATCACCGTCACGCCCACCAACGCCACACGAGCCAGCGGCTTTCCGCGCATGGTACACAATGACAATGAACTCGTCTTCGCCTGGACGAAATTGAGCGATGAGCAGAACGTGCACACAGCGAAAATGCAGGTACGCGCGGTGCAGTGAACAAAGATTTTTACATAAAAGGTGTAACCGGAGACAACCCTCAGCGTCTGCTTGAGTGTGGGATGAATACAATTCCAGACGCAGCGAATAAAATGACTCACGCAAATGTCTCGCGTATGCGCCCAACATGGCTGTTGGGATTGCACTTTTGACACGCCTTCAAAAGAAAGGAAACGAAACTATGAACAGTCACACCGACCACCTCGATCATAGCGCCGCCCATAAAATGCACAATGCGAAAGATAAAACGCATGCGATGGAGCATGGCGTGCATGTTGATGTCAAAGACCAGCAACCGCTGGTTTACAACGTGAATTTGCAAACCGATCCGGCCAAGCCAATGGCAAACACTGCCACGCAGCTTGCGATCACTGTTACCGAACAAGCTGTCGGCGATGCCATCCAAGAGTTCGAACTCGTCCATGACAAGCCCATGCATTTGATTATTGTGCGTGATGATCTGTCGTATTTCGATCATTTGCACCTCGAGCCCCAAAATGGCGTTTTTACCACGCCATACTCTTTTCCTCACGCAGGCGACTACAAGCTATGGGTGGACGTAAAACCCCAAAATGGCAGACAGCTTCTCGCGGCATTTCGGATTCATCTTGAGGGGCGGCCATTGCGCGAAAGAAATCCTTTGGCGGTCGACAATCAATTCACCCAAATTGTCATGAATGGCCAGTATCGCG
Organism: bacterium; assembly: GCA_022072515.1. Taxonomy (GTDB): domain Bacteria; phylum Zhuqueibacterota; class Zhuqueibacteria; order Zhuqueibacterales; family Zhuqueibacteraceae; genus Zhuqueibacter. The sequence continues at coordinate 23,369 of JAJVHT010000181.1, read as the reverse complement.
TCAGTCTTGCGTTACCCTCCGAGTTTGGCATTCATCACGGCGCAAATCTCAAATTCAGCATCGCTGATACTAATGGCAAGCCCATCACTGACCTTCAACCAATGTTGGGCGCAAAAGCGCATTGCATTATTATCAGCCAGGACATACACGACTTTTTGCATGTTCATCCCGAGGAAGAAGTGTCATCAAGCTGGCGTGGCGGTCCGGACGCGACATTTCATGCCCAGTTTCCGAAAGCAGGATTGTATAAAACCTGGGTACAGTTTCAGCATCATGGCAAGACGATCACGGCAGATTTTGTAGTTCAAGTCAAATGAATTTTTGCAGGAAAATGAAACAAGAAGCGAATTTCAGTTTGATTCGGGCCAAAGATTGATGAGGAGAGACGAGCGATGGCAAAAGATCCCATTTGCGGCATGACGGTGGATGAATCTACCAATCTCCGCGCTGAACGTGACGGACAAACATTTTATTTTTGCAGCGAACATTGCCGGCAGAAATTTCTTGCCCAACCAACAATAATTGCGGCCACGCCTCAGGCGGCGCACGCGCATCATCATCACGCCGCTGCGAAACACGCGGCTTCCGAACCTCGCAAAGAGCAAGCGCATATTTCAGAACCGCAGTCGTGTTGCTCGAACGGCGTGGCTTCAGAAGTAAAAGCCTCATCAATGGCAAAATATTTTTGCCCGATGTGCGAAGGTGTTGAGAGCGCTGAGCCCGGTGATTGCCCGAAATGCGGCATGGCTTTAGAAAAAAATCCCGCCTGGAAGCCGAAGAGCAAGGTCATCTATACTTGCCCAATGCATCCGCAAATCGAGCAAGATTATCCCGGTGACTGTCCGATCTGCGGCATGGCGTTGGAGCCGAAAATCCCGCTTGGCGAGGCTGCCGGCACCGAAACAGAAGACGCCGAGCTGCGCGACATGACGCGCCGGTTCTGGGTTGCCGCAGCGCTCACGGTCCCGGTGTTTTTACTGGCAATGGTTCATCTCGTGCCCGGGCTGCATCTCGATGCCCTGCTACCCAACAAAGTTTCGCGTTGGGTGCAATTCATTCTCAGCACGCCGGTGGTGCTATGGGCCGGCTGGCCGTTCTTCAGACGCGGCTGGCGCTCCATCAAGACCATGCAGTTAAACATGTTCACGCTCATCGCGATTGGCGTGAGCACGGCCTATGTCTTCAGCGCGGTGGCGCTGCTGTTTCCCAATTTATTTCCACATTCGATGCAGCACAACGGTGGCGTGGATATTTATTTTGAAGCCGCTGCGGTGATTGTAGTGTTGGTGTTGCTCGGACAAGTGCTCGAATTGCGCGCACGCAGCCGCACGGGTAATGCGATTCGCGCATTGCTTAATCTCGCGCCACCGACTGCGCGTCTCCTTCGCGGCAGCGAAGAACAAGAAGTACCGTTGGAAACCGTGAAAGTGGGCGACCGCTTGCGCGTGCGGCCCGGCGAAAAAATTCCGGTCGACGGCGTCGTTTTCGAGGGGCGCAGCAGTGTTGATGAGTCAATGATTACCGGTGAGCCGATTCCGGTAGAAAAAAATGTCGGTGATAAAATCACCGGCGGCACGGTCAATGGTACCGGCAGTTTTGTGATGCAGGCGCAGCGCGTCGGCAGCGACACGTTGCTCGCGCAGATCGTGGACATGGTCGCGCAAGCGCAACGCAGCCGCGCGCCGATTCAAGGCCTGGCCGATAAAATTTCCGGCTACTTTGTTCCGGCTGTCGTCGCGATTGCGGTGATCACCTCGCTGCTGTGGTACTTCTTTGGCCCAGAGCCGCGCTTGGCTTATGCCATCGTCAATGCCGTCGCGGTGTTGATCATTGCATGTCCCTGCGCGTTGGGTTTGGCTACGCCGATGTCGGTGATGGTCGGCGTCGGTCGCGGCGCGCAAGCCGGCGTGCTTATTCGCAACGCCGAGGCCATCGAAATGATGGAGAGAGTGAATACGCTGGTCGTTGATAAAACCGGCACGCTCACGGAAGGTAAGCCGCGTCTGGTTGCCTTGTGGACCGCAGACGGTTTTAATGAAAATGAATTGCTTCTAACTGCGGCCTCGGTCGAACAAAACAGCGAGCATCCGCTGGCGGCTGCGGTGGTTCAGGGCGCGAAAGATCGCGGCGTGCAATTGCAATCAATAAAGGACTTCGCTTCGATCACCGGCGGCGGTGTGATGGGCAAACTCAATGGACGAGAAATTATTGTGGGCAAGCTCGCCTTCTTGCAACAGCGCGGCACGACCGATGCCGCAACGCTCGAATCGCGCGCTGCGCAATTGCAGTCCGAAGGCAACACCGTCATTTTCGTCGCAATCGACGGCAAAGCCGCGGGAATTCTCGCCGTCGCCGATCCAGTCAAAGCTTCAACGCCAGAAGCCATCAAAGCATTGCATCGGCTTGGTTTGAAAATCATTATGCTCACGGGCGACAATCAAAGGACAGCCGAGGCCGTGGCGAAAAAACTTGGTCTCGATGAAGTGGAAGCCGGTGTCGAGCCGCAGCACAAACACGAGCGCCTCAAACAACTGCGAGAGCAGGGTCGCGTGGTGGCAATGGCAGGTGACGGCATCAACGATGCGCCGGCACTGGCCGCTGCGCACGTGGGTATTGCGATGGGCACGGGCACGGATGTCGCCATGGAAAGCGCGGGTATTACGTTAGTAAAAGGTGATTTGCGCGGCATTACCAATGCGATCGCTTTGAGCCGCGCCATGATGCGCAACATTCGCCAGAATCTTTTCTTCGCCTTCATTTACAATGCGCTCGGTATTCCGGTCGCCGCGGGCGCGCTCTTTCCGTTCTTCGGTGTGTTGCTCAGCCCGATGATCGCGGGCGCAGCAATGAGCTTCAGCTCGGTTTCAGTGATTGCCAATGCGTTGCGCTTGCGGGGACAGAAACTTTATGATCAGGAGTAAAAACATGAATCGAAAATTTATTTTTCTGCTTGCCGGCGTGGCGGCGCTCGTCGTTGCGGCGATTTATCTTTATCCCAAATTTTTTTCATCCCCGCAATCGGAGAGAAAAATTTTGTATTGGACTGATCCCATGCTTCCCGGCGACCGTAGTGATCGGCCCGGCAAATCGCCGATGGGCATGGAGCGCGTTCCGGTGTATGCGGATGAAGCCCCGGCGGAATCATCGGCACATGCAAACCATATAGAAGAGTACTACACCTGTCCGATGCATCCCTCCGTGCGCAGCGACAAACCCGGCGCTTGTCCGGTGTGTGGCATGGCACTCGTAAAAAAAACGAACAAGCCCGCATCATCGAACCATGACATGGCCGTGCTCGAAGCCGTGCAGCTCTCCTCGACGCAACGCGTAATGGCGAACGTCGCCACGACGACCGTCGAGCGACGCATGCTGAATAAAGAAATCAACGCCGTCGGCGTGGTGGAAGTGGCCGAGCCAAATTTCAAACACATCAGCTCGCGATTCCCCGGCCGCTTGGAGAAACTCTTTCTTTCTTACACCGGACAACAAGTGAAAGTCGGCGATCCGGTTGCGGAGGTGTATAGTCCCGAGGCTATTTCGGCGCAGCAGGAATTTTTGCTGGCGCTGCAATCGCAGGAAATCAGCAAAACGGCGACGACAACGATTGCGAACACGTCGGTCGAATTACTCGAACAAGCCAAACAAAAGCTCGTGCTCTTGGGCTTGGAACGGCTCATCCCAGAGTTAGAGCAGACACGCAAAGCGCGAGAGATCGTGACGATCTATTCACCGATTCGCGGCACCGTGCTCAAAAAAAGCGTCGATCCGCAGCATTACACCTGGGTGGGCCAGGACATGTATGACGTGGCCGATCTTTCTGTCGTGTGGATGTATTTGGAGGTTTATGAAAAAGACATTCGCTTCGTCAAAATCGGCCAGCCGGTGCACATCACGAGCGAGGCTTATCCCAACGAAACCTTCACCGGCAAAGTGACCTTCATCGACCCAACGATCAATAACGAGACGCGCACGGTGCGCGTGCGCGCAGAATTTGCCAATCCCGCTGGCAAGCTCAAGCTCGGATTATATGTGAAAGCACAGATCATGATTCCGATCTCCCAGGCGCTCGTGATTCCGGCTTCCGCCGTGCTCACGACCGGCAAGCGCACAGTGGTGTGGATCGAAGTGCAAGAGAATATGTTCGAGCCGCGCGAAGTCGTGGTCGGCGCGCAAACAGATGAATACTACGAAATTCTAAGTGGCCTGGAAGGTGGAGAAAAGATCGTAGTCGCCGGCGGATTCTTGCTCGATTCGGAAAGCCAGTTGCTGCAGGCGCTAAAGCCGCATCAACATTAATTTGAATTACGGTATTATTGGAACGCTGGATTGTTGGATAAAAAACGTTACACGAAGAAACAGATTTTTGCAAGATAGCGAGATCAAACTATGATCGAAAAGATCATCGACTATTGCGCCCGCAATAAATTCATCGTCATTCTCTTCTACACGATCATCGTCGGCTGGGGCATTTGGGCGGTGCAAAACACGCCGCTTGATGCGATTCCCGACTTGTCGGAAAATCAAGTCATCGTCTTCACGGAATGGATGGGCCGCTCGCCGCAGTTGGTGGAAGATCAAATCACGTTTCCGCTGGTGACGGCGTTGCAAGGCGTGCCGCAAGTGCATGCCATCCGCGCGCAATCGATGTTCGGGATGTCGTTCATCTACATCATTTTTGAAGAGACCACGGAATTGTATTGGGCGCGCAGTCGCGTGTTGGAAAAACTTTCGACGGTGCAGACGATGCTCCCGCCCGGCGCGAAGATGCAACTCGGCCCGGACGGCACCGGCGTCGGTCACGTTTTCTGGTATACGGTTGAAGGCAATTCTGATTTGGGCACGCTGCGCGCGATTCAAGATTGGTATGTGAAGCTGCATTTGCAAGGCGTTTCCGGCGTCGCGGAAGTCGCTTCGATCGGCGGTTACGTGCGGCAATATCAGGTTGACGTCGATCCGAATAAAATGAAAGGCTACAATATCACGCTCAACGCCGTGCGCGACGCGGTGATGCGTTCCAATAATGACGTCGGCGGAAAAATTTTAGAAATTTCCGATGCCGAATATTTCGTGCGCGGGCAAGGTTATATTCAATCACTACGGGACATCGAGAACATCGTGGTTGGCAGTGGCCCGAACGGCACGCCCGTGTTTATTAAAAATATCGGCACCGTGCAAATGGGCGGCGATCAACGCCGCGGCGCCATTGAGAAAGACGGCAAAGGCCAGGTGGTGGGCGGTATCGTCGTCATGCGCTACGGCGAAAATGCCAAAGCCGTCATTGACCGCGTCAA
>JAJVHT010000181.1:10331-17978 GCA_022072515.1 bacterium | reverse complement strand
GCACCGTGCAAATGGGCGGCGATCAACGCCGCGGCGCCATTGAGAAAGACGGCAAAGGCCAGGTGGTGGGCGGTATCGTCGTCATGCGCTACGGCGAAAATGCCAAAGCCGTCATTGACCGCGTCAAACAGCGAATCGCCGAAATCACTCCCGGCTTACCGGAAGGCGTCGCGATTAAAACAGCGTATGATCGCAGTGATTTAATTGTCGCCGCGGTGGGAACACTCAAGCGTGCTTTGATTGAAGAAGCGGTGGTCGTCGGCCTGATGGTCTTGATCTTTCTGCTGCACGTGCGCAGCGTGATTCGCGTCATCATCGAAATTCCGGTCGCCGTGCTCATGGCGTTCATTTGCATGAAATATTTCGGCATCACCTCCAACATCATGTCGCTCGGCGGCATCGCCATTGCCATCGGCGTGATCGTTGACGCCTCGATTGTGTTGGTGGAAAATGCCTATCGGAATGTGGCGCGCGCGCAGGCAGAAAAAGGCGAGCTGACCCAAAAAGATTTTGTCGAGATTTCGATTGTCTCGGCCAAACAAGTTGGGCCGGCGATTTTTTATTCGGTTGCCATCATGGTGGTTTCGTTCTTGCCGGTATTCTTGCTCGAAGGGCAAGAAGGCAAGCTCTTTCGCCCACTGGCGTTCACGAAAACTTTTGTACTGGCCGGTTCTGCAATAATTGCGATCACGCTCGTGCCGATGCTGATGACGATGCTCACGCGCGGCAAGTTTCGCAGCGAGAATCAAAACCCGATCACGCGTTTTTTGAACTGGCTCTACGCGCCGGTCATTCGCTGGGTACTCGCGCATCGCAAGTTCACCATCGCGCTCAATATCGTCGCACTGCTCATCACGATTCCGATGATGCTGCGCATGGGGTCGGAATTCATGCCGCCGCTCGACGAGGGCAGTTTATTATTCATGCCCGTTACATTGCCTTCGGCGTCGATCACGGAAGTGAATCGTATCATGCAAGTGCAAGACGCGATCATCAAGTCCGTTCCTGAGGTGGAACAAGTACTCGGCAAACTCGGCAAAGCCGAAACTTCCACTGATCCCGCGCCGGTGAGCATGATTGAGAGCATCATTCTCTTGAAACCGAAAGATCAATGGCGGCCGGGTGTCACCAAGAACGACCTCATCGCCGAGTTGGACGCGAAGCTGCAAATTCCGGGTGTGCGCAATGGCTGGACGCAGCCGATCATCAATCGCATTAATATGCTCTCCACCGGTGTGCGCACCGATTTGGGCGTGAAAATTTTCGGCGCGAATCTCGATACTTTGGAGCACCTGGCGATTGCATCCGAACGTATTCTCAGAACTGTACCCGGCGCCGCCGACCTTTACGCCGAGCGCACACAGGGCGGTTTATTTCTCGACATCAAGATTGATCGCGAAGCGGTCGCGCGCTACGGCATCAATATTGGCGACGTGCAAGATTTGATTGAGACCGCAGTGGGCGGAGAGAATCTCGGCGTCGTGATCGCCGGCCGCGAGCGTTTTCCGATTCGCGTGCGTTACGAGCGCGAGTGGCGTGACAACATCGCAGCGCTCAAAAATTTACTCGTGCCAGTCAACGGGATGGGAAACGCGCCACCAATGGCGGCGACTGGCGGGCCGCCCGCGGAAGGCGGCGAGATGAGCGGAGGCGTGGCGGGATCGCAGAATGGTGAGCTCGCATCGAGTCAAGCGAATGGCGCTGCATTCTCACGCACCTACATTCCGCTCAGCCAATTGGCAAAGATTGAAATCGCTCCCGGCCCACCGATGATTTCCAGCGAGAACGCGCAACTGCGCTCGATTATCTTTTTGAATGTGCGCGGGCGCGACATGGGCAGTTTTGTTGAAGAAGCCAAACAGGTTTTACAACGTGAATTGAGATTACCGCAGGGCTACACCGTGCAATGGAGCGGCCAGTGGGAAAATCAAATTCGCGCCAAAGCGCGTTTGCAAATTATGATGCCGATTGTTTTTCTTGTCATCTTTGTGATGCTCTATTTCACCACCAAAGATTTTACCGAAGCCTTCGTGGTGATGCTTTCAGTGCCGTTTGCGCTCATCGGCGGCGTCTATTTGATTTATTTTCTCGGTTACAACTTCAGCGTCGCGGTGTGGGTCGGCTTCATCGCGCTCTACGGCCTCGCAGTTGAAACCGGCGTGGTGATGGTGGTTTATTTGCACGAAGCACTTGATCGCAAACTTCACGCGCACGCCCTGGGCCAGCGCGGCCCGATCGGCATGCAAGACATTTACGAGGCGACCATCGAAGGCTCGGTCATGCGGCTGCGCCCGAAAATCATGACGGTCGGCACCAGCTTGATCGGCCTCATCCCCATCATGTGGAGCCACGGCGTCGGTGCGGACGTCATGCAACCGCTCGCCGCGCCGATGATCGGCGGATTGATCACTTCGACAATTCACGTGCTGATCGTGACGCCGGTTTTATTCAGCTATATGAAAGAATACGCGTTTAAAAAAGGAACGCTGGAAATTTCGAAGATGGCGAGTTGGATGAAGGAAGGGTGAGGCGTATTAAAGCCGGTTGCTGATCCGCGATTTAAGCCAGTGATTGTCATGACAAATCTTATCACCCACTTCGGATATCTTGGCCTGGCGACGTTCTGCTTTCTCGCCGCGACGGTTCTGCCCGTCAGCTCGGAAGCGGCGCTGGCTGCAGCACTGGCGCTCAAGATGCCGGCGGTGCCGGCGCTGGCGTTTGCGACCATTGGAAATTGCGCCGGTATCGTTTTCAATTATTGGGTGGGAACAAAAGTCGAGGAGAAATTATTGCATCAGCATTTGCAGAAAAAAGTGCTGGCGAAAACTTATGGTTTGATGCAGCGGTGGGGAAAATGGTCGCTCTTGCTCTCGTGGCTGCCGGTGATCGGCGACCCCCTCACGTATCTCGCCGGCATCTTGCGGATGAATTTTTATCTGTTCTTCATTGCCGCTGCGTTGCTACGGTTCTTGCGTTATCTGGTTATTATTGGCTTTTTCTAAAATTTATTTACCAACCCAGGAGTCACTTATCATGCCCAAACTCAAATGTGAAAAATGCGGCCATGAACTGGACGTTCCACAACATTGCGGCCAGCCGATGCATGTTGAAAAAGTGCAGGAGGTGGAAATGTTGGTCTGTTGGATGGGGCCCGAATGTGGCAAGCAAAACCTTCCGCGGCATTGTGGCGCCGCCATGAACCTGAAGGCTTAATCAAATCAAGGCCAAGCGCCGCTGCGAGTTATATCGCAGCGGCGAGGGCCGCAATTTTGCCAAAATTCGTTGGCGCTTTAAAACGACTCGCCGAGGATCAGCTTTTCCAATTCATTCGTGCGCTGCTTGTAAGCCTTTTGCGGGGGCACGACGACGGCGAGAATCACTTGCTGGCCGAAGGCATTAAAAAAGCGAAACACGATTTTGCGATGGTTTTCGCCTTCGATGATGACTTCGCGCAAACGGGAAATACCGCCCATTACCGACGCCATGCGCCGCACGTCGTGAAACAGAATCGACAGCTCGGCGATGCGATCGCGATCCACCTGCTGCCCGTTCGTCGTTGACGCTTGCGCAATCGGCAAGCCTTCATCGCTGAACAAATAGGCCGCTTCGTAAGTTCCAAAGCCGAGAATCTCGGCCATTTTTTGCTCAATCGTCAGTTGCGGCGTTTTCGCCGCGACTTCCGCGGCGGCTCCATTCCCTGAGGCAATACTATCGGCAGAATACATAACTTTCCTTATCTTGATGGCTGTTCAAATCACTTTTTGCACGCGCCCCACCACCCCTTGGATAGCGGACTTCAGCGTCTCCATAACCCCGGCGCCGCGCGACGCGACCGCTTCGACCACCGGCACGCGGTGAAAATTCAATTTCGCATTTAATTCATTGATCGGGATCACCCGTGGCAAATCGCGCTTGTTGTATTGCAGCACCCACGGAAAGTTTTCCAGCGAGTGGCCATTTTCAATCAAATTTTGTTCGAGATCCATGAGCGAGTCCAGGTTCTCCGTCATGCGATCCGCCTGCGAATCCGCCACAAAAACGACGCCGTCGACGCCGCGCAAAATGATCTTGCGGCTGTACGAATAATACACCTGGCCGGGAATCGTGTAGAGGTTGAATTTGGGCTTCATACCCTTGATGCGCCCGACTTCGAGCTGCAAAAAATCGAAATACAGCGTGCGCTCTTCGCGCGTTTTCAGGGTGATGAGATCGCCGCGCAACGAAGGATCGAGTTTATGATAGATGAATTCGAGGTTGGTCGTTTTGCCGCTGAGACCCGGTCCGTAATAAACAATTTTCAAATTGACTTCTTGCAAAGCCCAATTCACAAACATAAAGGCAGCGTCCTATTCGAGATGTCCGCTCCGATGCTCCAGCCAGCCGTTTCATAATTACAAACTGAAGGATTTATCCAGCTCTTTGCCTAACAGCAAGCCAAATTCCGAGTCGATAAAATCCGAGGCTTTTTTCTCGGCTTGCGCGGCTTTGTCCAGCACGCCCTTCAGGTTTTCCACTGTTTTGTTCGCAAAGATGCGCACCAAGCCAAGCGCGACGGCTTTGTCGAAAATAATCGCCAGCAAAAAATTGAACCCGACATTGCAAAGATAAAGATTGCGGCGGTCACCCTCTTGAAAAATGAATTTGAATCCCTCCTTCTCGCCGATCACGCGCGCCATTTCGGCGGTGGCGGCAAAATTGCCCGCAGCCAGCGCCGACAAACCGGAGAGATTGACCACGTGTTGCTTGCCGTGGTGCGTAATGGGATTGCCGTTGGCGTCGCAAAACAACGCAAAATCCGAACGCGTGCTCGTCACCAAATCCCGCAAAATGTCGTTCACTTGATTAAATGTCTCGGTCGACAGCATGAACTGTTCGGCCGGCTTCTCAGCTAATTGCAGCATAAAACCTCCTTATTTTACCCATATTCCTACTCTCATGCTCTTATTCCAACTCTGCTTTCATGCGTTGAGAAAATTTTTCACTGCCGCTTAAGAGCCAAAGTGTCCTGAATTGAGCAATGGCACACCAGGCTATTAATTTATGTTCAAATTTCCCGCTTTCGGATTATCCTACTTGCCCCAAGCCGATCAACTCATTGCCCCGTCGCCAGGCGATCCGCCAGAAACGCCGGCAATGCGCCGGTGGCGCGAATTTTCTTTTGCGTTTTGGCGACATCATACGGGACACGCTTCAAGGTGTAACGCAGTGGGCCGGTATCCAAAATCCCGAACGCCGCATCGGGATTGCGGTCGCGCGGTTGACCGACGCTGCCAATATTGATCAAGTACCGACAATCATCCTTAACTGCGAGGGGATAATCATGGGAAACTCGCATGCGACCATCCGGCTGCAGCGGAATCACCCACGGCGTGTGCGAATGGCCGATAAAACAAATCGATTCGGTGAACGCTTCAAACCCTTGTGTCGCATCTTCGAGATTGAGGATGTAATTCCAACGGCGCGGCTCATCCGGCGAAGCATGCACAATCATAAACTCACCGTAACTTTTGGTGTATTGCAGCGCGCGCAAGAACTCCTTCGATTCGTCGGAGAGCTGGTCGGTCGTCCATTCGATGGCTTGCCGCGCCATATAATTGAAAAGATCAAGATCGACGCGCCCCAGCGAGGCTTCGTCGTGGTTGCCGATCAAACAAATCGCGGCATGTTGCTGCACCAATTTGACGCACTCATTGGGATTCGGGCCATAGCCGATCACGTCGCCGAGACAAAGAATTTGATCGACCGCTTCATTTTGTAAAGCGGCCAGCACGGTCTCCAACGCCTCAAGATTGGCATGAATATCGGAAATCAAACCATAACGCATGGGTGATCGGGGTTTACAATTTTTCTAAAAGACAAGAGCCATTCATAAAAACCGGAGGCACCAATTTTTACGCGCAAAATTTTTGTAAATATAACACTTCGCAACAAAGTTTGCAAGCTTATTCTTTTTAATAATAATGTTAGGATACGCCGGCTGAAAATTTTGCAATATTGCAACAATTGCATGATTCGTCAGTTGTGGCGATTAAAACGGCATGCGTCCTAACGTAAAGTTTGATGTTTTACCAATTACTTTTTCCGTCTTGGTTTTGCTTCCTCGCCTCACATCATGCTGACGGGATCAATATCGACGACGACCCGCGCGCGGCTATGGCGATTGGCTTTATGAAAAAATTGGGTGACGCGGTTGAGCGTGGCGCGGGTTTGCTGCGCCGAGGGATCTTTCGCCATATCGTTTTTGATGAGCACCTGCCAGCGGAATTCATTTTGAATGCGTTCGAGCGGCGAGGGTGTCGGGCCGAAAACGCGAAACGGGCCGCCGGTTTTTCTGAGCAACGCCGCAAAATCTTGTGCAATGCCGCGAATACGCTCGTTATCACGATGCCGGAATAACACCAGCGCCAAGCGGCTGAACGGCGGAAAATGAAGTGCTTCACGTTCGCGCACTTCATATTCATAAAATTTTTTGAAATCATGTTCACGCGCGCAGCTCATGCACACATCATCGGGAGAATACGTTTGAATAATGACTTCACCCGGCAAATTGCGGCGGCCGGCGCGTCCCGCCACTTGCGTGAGCAATTGAAACGTCCGTTCGCCGGCGCGAAAATCCGGCCGCAGCAAACCGGTATCCGCCGAGACCACGCCAACCAGCGTCACTTTGTGAAAATCCAGGCCTTTCGCGACCATCTGCGTGCCGAGCAAAATATCATATTTGTGCTCGCCAAATTCGCCGAGAATGCGGTCGTGCGCGAGCTTGCCGCGCGTCGTGTCGAGATCCATCCGCACCACCCGCGCCTGCGGAAAAAGTTCTTTCAGCGCTGCTTCGACCTTTTGGGTGCCGATGCCTTTAAAAATAATATCCAACCCTTTGCATTGCGGGCACGCATCCGGCGCGCGTTCGTAGGCGTTGCAATAATGGCAACGCAACAAATGGCCGCGTTTATGATACGTCATCGCAATGCTGCACGCGTCACAGAGACGCACATAACCGCAACTGACGCAGCGCAGCAACGGCGCAAAACCGCGGCGATTTTGCAGCAAAATAATTTGTTCTTTTTTCTCCAGCTTCTCGTTGATCTTGTCAAAAAGAATCCGCGAGAAAATGCCTTCATGGTCCGGCGCGGATTGCCGCCAGCGCATCATGTCCAGAATTCGCACCGCCGGCAGCGGCACATTGTCGATGCGATTGGGCAGCTCCAGCAGGGTGTATTTGCCGCGCTGCGCGTTGGTGTAGGACTCAATGGAGGGTGTCGCCGAGCCGAGCAGCACGACGGCCGGGCTCATTTTCGCGCGCACAATGGCAACGTCACGCGCATGATAGCGCGGCGCCGGATCGGCCTGTTTGTAACTCCCCTCGTGTTCTTCATCCACCACGATCAAACCGAGATTTTGCACCGGGGCAAACACCGCTGAACGCGCACCGATCACCACGCGCGCCTCGCCGCGATGTACGCGCCGCCACGCATCGTACCGCTCACCCGTGCTCATGTGGCTGTGCAACACGGCGATGAGATTGCCGAAGTTAGCCTGAAACCGCGAAACGGCTTGTGGCGTCAGCGAAATTTCCGGCACCAGCATGATCGCATTTTTTCCCTGTGCGAGAACGTTGCGAATCGCTTCGATATAAACCTGCGTTTTGCC
>JAJVHT010000181.1:0-10231 GCA_022072515.1 bacterium | reverse complement strand
CTGCGCACGCCTTGATACCGCAAATGCTTGACAAGATATTTGACTTTGTAGCCTTCTTTGCCGATTAATGCGCGCACAATCTCCGCCTGTCGCGGCGCGCGATTTTCCAATCGCGCCATTTCTTCCGCTGCCGGCGCGCGCATGAGGCGCACGTATTGATGGCTCTCCTTCTCCAGACCCGGCGGCAGCATCGTGCGCAACACTTCGCCGAGGCTGCCGAGATAGTAACCCGCAATCCACTCCGCTAAATTCAACCGCGGCGCATCAAACAGCGGGGCGGCGTCGAGCACATCGAGAATTTCGCGCAATTTTTCCGGCGGAAAATCAATCTGGTCCGTGCGCCGCACGATGAAACCGGTGGCGACGCGCTTGCCGAGCGGCACCAACGCCCGGCAGCCGATTTGCGCCATGGCCTCGAGGCTTTCCGGCACGCGATAAGTGTAGCCGCGCGAAAGCGGCAAAGCAAAATGAATTTCAGCGAAGGGTAATGACATACAAAAAGTTAAGAAAGCGGCGGGGTAATTGCAAGCAAGGATTGCATTTTGTTTTCAGGTTACGTATATTATTCAAAATAAAAACGGGCCGGTTCACAAGATGTGTCATCACTGTCAAATCAAGTACACGGAGCTATTGTTATGTCAGCTAAGACGCTCTCCCCAAAAAAACGAATGCTTGTTAAACGGGTGGGAATTGCGGGCCTGAAACGAAAAATGGCTGGCTTTGAAAAAAAATATGGCATGTCCACCCAGATTTTTCTAAAAAAAATTGATCGCGGAGAATTATCCGAATCAAATGATTTCATTGATTGGCTGGGCTTGGCAGAACTTTATCGCAACATCTTAGCAAGGCGAAGCAAGTGACATTTCAAAAATATGTCAAAATACTTGACAATCTATTGCTGAGGCATTGGGCCGTCGCAGATTCACAGGCGGTGGTCGAAATTTATACAACCGACCACAGCGATATCAGTGGCAAAATCATTTTGGTAGATGATTCTTACATCGATTTTTCCGAGGAAATCTTGATCGTTGCAAAACAGGTTACGAAACTGCGCTATCGGTATGAGTATGTCAAGAACAGGACTGAAATCTTTCGTTACGATAATTTTCCCAAACATCCGGGTATTCAACCTCCTTTCCACCACAAGCACGTTTCCAAGCGGCGCGCCATCCAACTGCAAGAAGCACCCAAGCTTATCGACGTGATTGAAGGCCTACGCTATATGTTTTAAACTTCATCCATTCCTCCCCCGTTCATACATCACCCCCCATAATTTTTTCTGCATTTAACCACACAAGCCGATCAGTACATCCGATTCACATGCGCCGTACGTGTGATCTCCGGCCAGGTATCCGTGCGAAACGGCGAAGCCGGGAGTCCGGCACGATTGTAGAGATTGCACACCGGATTGATCGCCCACGCGTAGCGCACGGCCACCGGTTGGGTAATTTGCGGACTGCTCACCATGACCGTTTGCCCGTCAATGACCGCATCGGCCCAAACAAATTTGCGGTCTGCACCGGCAATGGCAAAACCATGTAATTTGTCGCCGCCTTTGCTCATCAAGCCATCCTGTGCATGATCAAAAAACAGACGAATGCGATTGCCCTCGATTTTCATGGATTTGTAAATTGGGCCGGAGTAGGCAATGTTTTCGCTATAAACGAGATGGCGTGCATTCAAGGCCAGGCGATTGCCCACCTCCTGCTTGTTACCGGGGTGAATATCGTTGGCATCGCCAATGTCGATCGTCACCGCCATGCCGGTGTTCGGCAAGGCCAGTGTCATGGTTTGCGCTTCACGCAGCTCCGCCCAGTCATTATCACCAGGTTCTGGCGCCACGGGTTGATAATTCGCAAGCTGCACAAAAAGAAACGGAAAATCACCTTGCCCCCAACGCGCCCGCCAGTCTTTAATCAGCAGCGGAAAAAGCGTGCGATATTGATAGGCGCGCCCGGCATTGCTCTCCCCCTGATACCAAATGGCGCCACGAATCGCGTAAGGCACGAGCGGTGCAATCATCGCATTGTAAAGCACCGTCGGGCGATTCGGCGTGTTGGCCAACGCCGGACGCGGCGGCAAATTTTTCAGCTCTTCCCCCAATTGATAGCGCCATTCACCCGCCAGCGAGAGCGCCTGGGTTGAATCTTTGAGTAAATTCAACGCTTCGGGTTTGCCGTACAAACCGCCATCTCCGCCGGTATCCAGCACGCGCACCGCAATCACATTTTCGCCAGCCTTGAGCAAATTCGCCGGCACGCGATAATGGCGAAATTGATTGTAGATGCTCATGGCGCCGATCTGTACGCCATTGAAATAGGTGACATCCGCATCATCGATGGGGCCGAGGTTCAGTTGCAAATTCTGCTTGCTGAAACTTTCGGGAAGTCGAATGACTTTGCGAAATTTCATGATGCCATCGAACGACGGCAGTCCGGCGCGTTCCCAAGGCTTGGGCAACGACATCGTTGGCCAGGCGCTGTCGTCAAAATCCGGATTGATCCAGGACGGGGCCGAGCCGCTGGGTGAAGCATCCATTTCATCAAGCTTCCGATTCCACGCCGCCATCTTTTCGGCGAAAGCGCTTTCATCAAAGATGCTGTCCAACGGCGAAGTCGCCAGCATCTTGACAAAGCCGGCCATCTCCGGCACGGTTTTCAGAGAGGTGCTGCTCGTCCACGCCTCGACGATGGTGCCGCCCCACGCGCTCTGAATCAGTCCGACTGGCACGCCGAGCTTTTGTTGCAACTGGCGTCCGAAAAAGTACGCGGTGGCCGAAAAATTTTTGACGCTGGTGGAATCACAGCTCTTCCAACCTTCGCTCTCAACGTCGGTGCGGGACTTGGTGCTCTTCGCGCGTTTGACGATACAAAGCCGCAAATCGGGGTAATTCGCCGCGGCGACTTCGGCTTTGAAATTGTTCACCGTTGCCCACGTGCTCACCAGCGGCATTTCCATATTGGATTGTCCGGAGCACAGCCACACTTCGCCGATCATGACATTTTTAAACGTGATCGTTTCCGTACCGCTTACGGTCAACTCGTAAGGCCCACCGGCCGACATTGATGCGAGATCGACGCGCCATTTACCATCGCGATTCGCCGTCGTCGTTTTGCTCTGCTGCTGGATCTTCACCGTAATTTTCTGTTCCGGCTTTTCCGTTCCCCAAATTGGAATTTTGGCATTACGTTGCAGCACCATGTTGTCGGAGAAGATGGCCGGGAGTTTGATCTGCGCGTTGGCTGCGGGCAGGAATAAAATTAGAGAAACACTGATGATCAGTTTCGCCAGTTTAGAATATGGGCGTGACATTTCCTTCCTCCTGTTGATGTAGATAGCTGATATATTTTTAAAATTTTGCAAAGGGGTTTTCAATTTTACCTTGCTCACCTGGTGCTTAAAATCACTTCAATATCTTAAAGCAACTTAACCAAGCGACAGGTGAATTGCAAATAAAAAATAAATTGCTCGGCTCGTAAGAACAACGCAACTTGCAAAAGGCTTGCATCTTTGCTGCCATCTCTGTATAATAAAATTAAATAAGGTAGTTTTGTGCTTTTATTCAAGGAGTGAAATTCTAAAATGAAACCAGCAAAAGCGTGTTGGAATCAGATTATGGCATGGACGACACTGGCCCTGCTCGCGGTGGGTTGTTCTGAAAATCCTGTCACCCCTAAAAAAGAATCTTCGCCGACCGGCCTGGATGCTTTCGCGCAAAACGCGAAATTAGGGCGCGGGGTGAATTTCGGCAACGCGCTGGAAGCGCCAAATGAAGGCGACTGGGGCGTTACGCTCAAAAGCGAGTATTTCGATCTGATTAAAAATGCCGGCTTCAATTCCGTGCGCATTCCCATTAGCTGGTCGACGCACACGGCCACGAGCGCGCCGTATGCGATTGACGCCAGGTTTTTGCAACGCGTCGATTGGGCCATTGATCAGGCGCTGACGAGAAAATTAGCGGTGGTCATCAATATCCATCATTACGAAGAAATCATGCTCGACCCGGCAGCGCACAAAGCGAGATTTCTCGCCATCTGGCAGCAGCTTGCCGCGCATTATCAAAATTATTCCGGTGATCTTTTTTTCGAATTGCTCAATGAGCCGAATGCTCTGCTCACGAGTGACCTATGGAACCAGTATTTGCAGGAGGCCATTGCCACCATCCGGCAAACGAATCCGGGCCGCACACTCATTGTGGGGCCGACCAATTGGTATTATATCAGTTTGCTCAACACGCTCGCGCTCCCGGCAAATGACCGCGGCCTCATTGTCTCTTTTCATTATTACAATCCATTTCAATTCACGCATCAAGGCGCCGAATGGCTGCCCGGCAGCGAAGTGTGGGTCGGCACACGCTGGACCGGCACTACGGCGGAGCGGCAGGCGATTCAGCAAGAATTTGCCGCGGCAGCGCAATGGAGCGCGGCGAATCAGCGGCCATTAAATTTGGGTGAGTTCGGCGCGTACAACAAAGCCGATATGGCTTCCCGCGCGCTGTGGACGGAATTCGTGACCCGCACGGCCGTGGCCAACGGCATCAGTTTTCATTATTGGGAATTTATTGCCGGCTTCGGCGTTTACAACGGCACCGCCAACGATTGGCATTATCCCCTACTCTATGCGCTGATTCCCAAAACGTCGCCGGCTTTTGCTGTAGATTAATTCGTAAAACATAAAAACAGTATCTGCATTTTATCATTACATTTCAAACCCCACACGCGCCGGGGTCGTCGGAAAATTCACCAACCGTGAGTTTCATACTTTTTCTCCGGGCCGCACGAACTCCCCGCTGTGGCCGCCGCTTTTTTTCACCAACCGCATCTCGCCGATCACCATCATTTTGTCGACAGCTTTGCACATGTCGTACAGCGTGAGCGCGGCGACGCTCACCGCAGTGAGCGCCTCCATCTCGACGCCGGTTTGACCGTGACATCGCGCGGTGGCTTCAATCGCCAAACCGCTTTCTTGCGGCGTGATTTGGACGTCGATAAAATCGAGGCCGAGCGGATGGCAGAGCGGAATCAATTCGCCGGTGCGTTTGGCGGCCATGATGCCGGCGAGACGCGCCGTTTCAATCGCCTGGCCTTTCGGCAGCGCATTTTGTTGCAGCAATTGCAGCGTTGCTTTTTGCAACGCAATAAATCCGCGCGCCACCGCCTCACGTGAGGTAACGGCTTTGGCGCCGACATCCACCATAGTGGCTTGGCCGGCAGCATTGAGATGACTTAGTTGATTGGAAGTGGACATAAAATTATTTCACTAAATATCAAATTTATACGCCGGGTAGTCGAATGATTGGTGCACGGTGAAGCCGTTGCGCCGTGTGATGGGCTTATCTCGCGGGTCTCGTCATCACAAAAAAATGTACAGAAAGCCGGACGGATTGTCAACGTATTTTTAACTGTGGTTTGGAGTGTGAAATTAGGCCATTACCGCCAACATGCCGAGAATAGGGGTTCCCAATGTTTCTACGCCGGCAATCTCGATTTGTGCAGCGGCTTGCTCGCGCGGCAATCCTTTTGTCATGAGCCGCCAGGCGGTGTCTTGTGTCATGCGAACCTGGCATATAGAATTGGAATCACTCCCCACGCCAAGCCGCCACGTGTTGTTCTCTCTAACAAGTGTCCATTCGCTGCCGGCTTCTCCCGTCACTGCAAAAGCAATCGCTATTCCATCATCCGCCTCGATATTTCTGTAGGTGTACGGTAGCCCCCGAAAGAATGTGTCCAGAACCGGATGAAGCCATTTGCGGCTGGTCAAGCCAACAGCGCCCACGGCTTCGCGGATTTGCTGTTGGTGATGCCAGCGCTCAGTGTATTCGCGCGCAAGGTCGAACCAGTTGGGTGAAATCTCCTCGCCGGCCCAAGCCACCGCAAACGGCGCTGCTGCAAAAGGATCGAGTTCCTTTAGAAATTGATAAGCTTGTGCGCCCGACCATTCCAAAAGCCCAATCAGAACTTTTGGACTAAGACGTTTTGCAGCTTTGACCCACTCCGCATTCAGTTGATTCAAAAATGTCACTAAACTTTGGTAGCTCGCAAGCGGCGCTTCCGGTTGCGGCAATGGCGCTTGATCTCTTTGCAAAGACAACCGCCGCAGATCGCCGTCGAGCAAATGCGCGGCGATGTCCTTGACCGACCAGGCGCGCGCCACCGTGGGTTTGTTCCAATCTTCATCATCGAGGCTTCTCAACAAGGCGAGAAGCTCGGCATGAATTTGAGGAAACAAGTCGATAACAAAAATCGGCTCGACGGACTTCATGTCACTTGATATTAATACGAAGATATGAATTGACTTTTTGCTGCCAGGAATCGATCATTTGACCATAACTTTCAGCGGTGAATTCGTCAATAAAGCGGTTACCGCTTTCGGTCAAGGCCGTGTATGTGTAAGTCACCGTTGCGCGGGTGTGGCCATTGCCGGTCGCTTCGCACGCAACCTCGACGAAGCCAAACCGCGAAGCGGGTGTCACGCGCGCATAACGCGCAACATACCCATTCGCATCGAGCTTGACGAGACTCCAATAAGTTGTTTCCTCGTTGTGACCGGTAACGAATACCATGCCCTCTTGCGTTGCTCCGGAAGTTGGATGCAAAAAACCGGGGTTCCAACCTTCGACCCAGAGTTTCTCACCCACAGGAGTGAATAACGGGAACACCACCTCCGGCGGGCCATTCAAAACTATGGCGTGAGATCGTCGCACGTGTTTCGCTGCAAACTGATTCATAGAAAATCGTGGTGCAGTTTAACTTGAATAGAGATGAGGTAATTATTCAATGTCCCCCGGATAGCGAAATAACTGAATTGTTACAAAATATCTTAAATCCGTTGGTCGTTTTTCAATCAGTTGGAAAAAGTTGGCGACTTTACGGAAAAGTGCAAGCCTTACCTCATCTTCATGGCCAGAATCGTCATGTCATCATGCTGCGTTCGTCCGTTTGCCCATGACTTTGCCGCCGCGCTCAAGTGGGCAACGATTTTTTCAGGGCGCTTGTTAGCTATATCCGTAAATAGTTTGATCACGCGATTTTCCCCCAACATCTCTTGTTGGGTATTGAAGGTTTCGTGCAAACCGTCGCTCACGAAAAGCACGGTATCGCCGGGGCGCAATTTCAAAATTTTTTGCTCGTATTCAAAATCTGGAAAACTTCCCAGGGGCACCGCTTTGATAATAACCTTTTCCGTGTTGCCGGTCGCCGCGCGATGCACCAGGGTAAAAGGCATGCCGGCGGCGGACAGGGTCAAGCGATGATTGTCGAATTTGGCGACAGTCATCGCCATAAACATCTTGCGAAATCCCATTGATTTGAGGGCACTCGACATTTTCTTTAAAACTTGCGCCGGATGCGGCTCGTCCACCAAAGCTTTAAACAGGCTCTTGCTTGAAGCAACGATGGTTCCGGCTTGCAAGCCATGCCCGGTCGCATCGCCGATGGCGACGGTCAGGGTGCCAGCGGTGTCCACGTGAAAATCATAGTAGTCGCCGCCGACTTCGGTGGCCGTTTCCATGAAAACGGCAATCTCAAGATGCGGCAGACTCGGAATAGCCTTGGGCAACATGGCAAGCTGCAGCCGGCGGGCTTCTTCCAACTCACGGGCTTTACGCGCATTTTCTGCTTCCAACTTGTTCTGCGTGATCTTGAGTTGTTGCAATGTGGCTTCAAGCTGATCGTGTCGCGCTTTCAGCTCGGCCAGCAATTCGCCTTTGGCATGATTGGCAGTTTCCGCGGCGTCTTTGGCCGCGCGCAATTCTTTCTCCGCACGCTTGGGTTCGGTAATGTCGCGCAAATAAGCGGTGAAAATCGGGTGTTCGCCTAAATGAATGGGAACGATGGCCAGCTCCACGGGAAACTCGGTGCCGTCGGCGCGCATTCCCGTAATCTCGATACGCTTGCCCAGGACCGGGCCTTGTCCGGTGGCGAGATAGCGCGCCAACCCGCGGCGATGCGCTTCTCGCAACGCAGGCGGAACAATGGTTGCCGCCAGTTCGTTGCCGATGACCCGGGCACGTTCGTAGCCGAAAGTCTTCTCGGCAGCCGGGTTGAACTCGATGATCTTGCCTTCATGATCGATGGTGATAATACAATCGAGGGCGGATTGCATCATCGCATCTTTGCGCGCTTCACTTTCCCGGAGTTGCGCATTGGCGAGTGCGACGCCGATGAGATTCGCAACCGAGAGGGTGAAATTCTGTTCGTCGACAGTCCAGGTGCGCGGCCCGCCGACATGCTCGGCGCACAACACGCCAACCAACGCATCATTTTGCCGCACCGGAGCATCCAAGATCGCTCCAATGCCGGCGGGCGCCAGATACGCATCGAGGAACTCCCGCGTGCTCGGGTCGACGCGTGCATCGTTTGCCATAATCACCCGCTCGCGGACAAGCGCCGCGAAGTATGATGGAAAATCATTCTGGCGCAAAAGCTGCCCGGAACTGTGGCGCGATGGCCCCTGCTCATACAAATCCAGGCAGCGGATGGCGCTGCGGCTGCTCTCAAAGCGCCACACACTGAGTCGTTCGACCTGCAAGGTGCGCGCGGACATTTCGAGAATCGTACGGAGACGTTCTTTGAACGCCGGCGCTTTCTCCGGCTCCCATGAGGTCAACTCAGTCAAGGCGTAGCTCTGGTTGGCCAAACGGTGCTCGCTCGCGAGCAGATCTTGATGCTGCTTCGCCAGCTTGGCATTGGCTTCGTGCAGTTTCTCCGCCGCTGCTTTCTGCTCGCGAATATCCGCCACGGTGACGATGGCGTATTCCCGCCGGTCCGGTCCGTGGAAAGTATGGCTGCTGATGATGGCCGGCACCTTCGCGCCCTTCTTGCTCAGCAGATAATACTCAAAACGAACGTATCCTTCCCGCTCATGCAGGGCAATCTGCTGCTGAATGAACGGCAAGTCTTCCGGCGCGAAAAAGTCGGTGCGCATACGGCCAATCATCTCCCGGCGTTGGAATCCGGTCATGCGCAGCAGCGCCGCATTGACGAACAGGATACGGCCCGCTTCGAGAACAGCGACGCCTTCGCTCATCGCGTTGCAGACGCTTTCGACCTGATGCAGCCAGCGGGGCTTGGAAAATTGGTACTCCATAACTTCCGCAACAGAAAAAATTTTTACCTTTCTAAGGGAAGCGGCTTCTAAACAACCAGCCGTGGCTTGATCAAAGTTGTGCATATTCCCGTCTAAATGCAATTATTTTTTTCACCGCACCAGGAGTTTGGTCATGGTGACCTGAAGTCCGGCTTTCAAACATGCTTTCTCGCTATCCGTAGCATCGTTTCCAAGCTGCGCTCAACATCCGCCGCGGTCGTGGCCCAAGAAGAGATGCTGATGCGCATCGCCGTTTTTCCCTGCCACACCGTGCCGCCGCACCAACACGTGCCCTCAGCTTGAATCTCGGCGATGATGCGATTTGTCTTCTCCGCGTCGCCGAAGGAAACCAAAACTTGATTCAACACCACATCGTTGAGAATTTGAAAACCGGCGGCACTCAAACCTTCAGCAAATCGCCGGGCGTGGCGGCAGGTGCGCTCAATCAAATCGGCCAAACCCTTTTTTCCCAGGCTGCGCAAAGCCGCCCATACTTCCACGCCGCGCGCCCGCCGCGACAACTCCGGCGTGTAATCGGAAGGATTGCGCTCCGGGCTTTCCGTCGGCAGATACTCGGCCGTGATCGCCATGGCAGCGCGCAGCGCCTCGGCATTGCGCACGAACGCCAACCCGCAATCATACGGCACGTTGAGATATTTATGCGCATCGGTTGCCCACGAATCGGCGTTTTGAATTCCCTTGGTGAGATGGGCGCGCGAAGGCGCTGCCGAAGCCCACAATCCGAAAGCGCCGTCGACGTGCACCCAGGCACCGCTGTCATGGGCCATGCGGCAAATCTGCGCGATGGGATCGAACGCACCAGTGTTGACGTTACCGGCCTGCACGCAAATAATCGTCGGGCCGGAGATTGGGGGAAGCGCCTCGGCGCGCATACGCCCCTGGCCATCGACCGGAATTTTGACGACACGGCTTCTGCCGAGGCCGAGCAAGCCGAGTGATTTGAACAACGTCGGATGCGCCTCGGCGCCGACGATGACCGTGATCGGCGGCGCCCCAAACAATCCATCCGCCTCGACATTCCATCCAACGCGCTTGAGCACGGCGTGACGCGCTGCTGCGAGCGCGGTGAAATTTGCAACCGTTGCGCCGCTGACAAAGGCGCCGCCGCTTTCCGCCGGCAGTT